>NZ_BBOX01000437.1 GCF_001553455.1 Streptomyces hygroscopicus subsp. hygroscopicus | reverse complement strand
CCCGGTCACCCCGCGCGCCCCGTACACCAGGTCCGGCCGCACGGCGACGACGGCACCGACCGTCAGCGCAGTGATCGCCGCCTCGCCGATGCCGATCAGTACGTGCACCCCGACCATCGCCGCGAAGACCTTGCCGATCGCCACGTCCGCCGTGCCGCCGAGCGCGTAGATCGCGGTGAAGGCCACCGCCGCGGCCGGAACGGAGACCAGCGCGGCCACGAAGGACGCGACGGTGACCGTGCGGCGGCGGTGCGGGGCCAGCTTCACGATCGTGCGGAAGATCGCGTACGCCACGACCGTGGTGACCAGGGCCATGTCCGTGATGTTGACGCCGAGTGCGGTGAGGCCGCCGTCCGCGAACAGGACCCCCTGCATCAGCAGCACCACGGAGACGCACAGCACCCCCGTGTACGGTCCGACGAGGATGGCGGCCAGCGCCCCGCCCAGCAGGTGCCCGCTGGTCCCGGCGGCGACGGGGAAGTTCAGCATCTGCACCGCGAAGATGAACGCCGCGACCAGCCCGGCCAGCGGCGCGGTCCGCTCGTCCAGCTCCCGCCGCGCACCGCGCAGGCTGACCGCCACGGCCCCGGCGGCGACCACACCGGTCGCCACCGACACCGGTGCGTCGATGAATCCGTCGGGCACATGCATGGCCGGACTCCGCTCCTGAGCTGCAGCTAACCGATCGATGGTAGCTCGTACCTGCAACTCGTTCGCAAGAGCTTGGACGCGCAGGAGCGCGGCCCTCGCGTGTTCGCCCCGCCCCGGCCGGTACGCCGACGGCGGCCCTCCGTGATCGGAGGGCCGCCGTCGGATCGAAGGTGACGCCGGGGCTGACCGGCGGCTCAGCCGCGGGCCGGAAGACCGCCGTCGGGCCGAGGCATGGAACCGGCGTCAGACGCGGGTCAGCTCGGCGTCGGGGTCGGCGTCCTTGTCGCGCTGCTGGTCCGGACCGGACGATTCGAGCTGCTTGCGCAGCCCCTCGCCCTCCACGTCCACATTGGGCAGCGCCCTGTCCAGCCAGCGCGGAAGCCACCAGGCCGTCTTGCCGAGCAGCCCCAGGACCGCCGGGACGATGGCCATGCGGACCACGAAGGCGTCGAAGAGGACGGCGGTGGCGAGGCCGAAGCCGATCATCTTGATCATCGACTCGGACGAGCCGATGAATCCGGCGAAGACGCTGATCATGATGACCGCGGCCGCGGTGACCACCCGGGCGCCGTGCCGGAAGCCGGTGACGACGGCCTGACCGGGACGCTCGCCGTGGACGAACGCCTCCCGCATCCGGGTCACCAGGAAGACCTCGTAGTCCATCGCCAGACCGAACACCACACCGATCATGAAGATCGGCATCATGCTCATGATCGGGCCGGTCTCCTCGACCCCGAACAGATCGGCCAGCCAGCCCCACTGGAAGACCGCGACCACCGCGCCGAGCGCCGCGACGACGGACAGCAGGAAGCCGAGCGCCGCCTTGAGCGGGACCAGAACGGACCGGAAGACGACCATCAGCAGCAGGAACGCCAGTCCGACGACGAGCACCAGATAGGGCAGCAGCGCGTCGTTGAGCTTCTGCGAGATGTCGATGTTCATCGCCGTCTGACCGGTCACCAGCACCTCGGCGCCGGTGTCGGACTTGAACTCGCCCGCCTTGTCCCGGATGTCGCCGACCAGGTCCTCGGTGTCGACGCTGCTGGGCTTGGACTTGGAGATGACGGTGAGCGTCGCGGTGTCGCCGGCCTTGTTGAACGCGGCGGGGGTGACCCCGGCCACATCGTCCAGGCCGCCGATGGTCTTGCGGATCCGCTCGGCCGCGCCCTTGGCGTCATCGCTGCCCTTGGCGTCGATGACCACCATCAGCGGACCGTTGTAGCCGGGGCCGAAGCCCTTGGAGATCATGTCGTACGCCTGCCGCTTCTGGCTGCTGACCGGCTGCGAACCGTCGTCCGGCAGGCCGAGCTCCAGGCTGAGGGCGGGCACGGCGGCCGCGCCGAGGCCGACCACGGCCACCAGCAGCACCGCCAGCGGGCGGCGCAGCACGAAGCGGGCCCAGCGGGTGCCCATGTTGGGCTTCTCCTCGGAGCCGCCCGGCGCCGCCGTGGCGCGCTCCTCCAGCCGCCGGCGTGCCTTGCGGCCGAACACCCGCTTGCCGGCGAAGCCCAGCAGCGCCGGGATGAGGCTGATCGCGATGAGGACGGCGATGACGACCGTACCGGCCGCGGCGAAGCCCATCTTGGACAGCATCGGGATGTTGACGACGGCGAGGCCGACCAGCGCGATGACCACGGTGAGGCCCGCGAAGACCACCGCGGAGCCCGCGGTGCCCACGGCGCGTCCGGCGGCTTCCTCCCCGTCCCGCCCCTCGGCCAGTTCGGCGCGGTAGCGGGAGACGATGAACAGCGCGTAGTCGATGCCGACCGCGAGGCCGATCATCATCGCCAGCGTCGAGGTGGTGGAGGACAGGCCCAGGGTGGTGGCGAGCGCGGTGATCGCGGAGATGCCGATGCCGACGCCGATGAGCGCGGTCAGCAGCGGCAGTCCGGCGGCGACCAGCGAGCCGAAGGTGATCGCGAGCACGACCGCGGAGATCGCGATGCCGATGACCTCGGTGGCGCCGGTCTCCGGCATCTCCTGGAGCGCGTCACCGCCGATCTGCACCGTCAGGCCCGATTCCTGTGCCTTCTCCCCGGCCTTCTCCAGACCGTCCTTGGCGGGGTCCTTCAGCTCCAGGGCGTTGGCCTTGTAGCTGGTCAGGATGTACGCCGTGGTGCCGTCCTTGCTGACGGCACCGGTCTGGAACGGGTCGGCGACCGAGGCGACCTGCGGCGAGCTGGCCTTGAGGTCGGCGATGGTCTTGGTGACCACGGCCTTGTTGTCCGGGTCGGTCATCTTCTCGCCGCTCGGGGCGCGGAAGACCACACGGGCGGTGGCGCCGTCCGCGTTACCACCGGGGAACCGCTGTTCCAGCAGGTCGAATGCCTTCTGGGCCTCGGTACCGGGGATGGAGAAGCTGTCGTTGGCAGGCTGTGAGGCGGTGGCGGCGCCGACGCCCGCGACCGCGAGCAGCGCCACCCATATGAGTGCGACGAAGCCGCGGCGCCGGAACGCGAACCGGCCGAGCTTATAGAGGAAGGTGGCCACGAGGAGAGGTGCTCCCGTCGGATTGGTGGGCACTGGGCAGGGATGGGTCACCGAACCGGCGACGAGAGCGGCGCGCCGGCCGGGGCTTATGAGGTTGTGCGGGGAGAAAGCGCCTGGGGAGTGGCGAGAGGGAAGGGGAAGGGCTATGCGGCGCCGAGCGCGGGGAGGATCACGGCGTCGATGTATTCCAGGAGATACGTCTGGTCCGGCTGCTTGCCCTCGACGAGCGATCGGCTGATGAACGCGCCGCACATCATGTGCACGACGTAGTTCAGGGCGGGCCGGTCCGGGGCGACCTCGCCCCGGTCGACAGCGCGCCCGAGCAGCGTGTTGAGAGCATCGATCTCGGGATAGATCAACAGCTCCCGCAGGGCCTCGTGAAGGTCCGGGTGGTCATGGCTTGCTTGGGCGAGTCCCCTCATCAGCGCGGCGTCCCGCTCATGGACGGTCTCCGAACACCGCGCGATCTCCCGCAGGTCCCCGCGGAGCGATCCGGTGTCGACGCCCTCGAGCAGAACGGGCTTGGTGTGGCGCAGCGCGGTCGCGACCAGCTGCGGCTTGCCTTTCCACTGGCGGTAGAGCGTGGCCTTGCTGGAGCGCGTACGGGCCGCGACGGCATCCATCGTCAGTCCGTCGTACCCGGCCTCGCCCAGCAGCTCGACCACCGCCTCGTACAGTTCCCGCTCCCGCTCGGGGGTGAGCCTGCTGCGACGCGCCCGGCCGGTGTCCGGGTCCTCGGTCCTCCGGTCCATGGTCCGCATGGCGTGTCGCCTCCCTCCGAACGAAACGGTTTCGTACTCCTCCAGCATAAGCCCGCCCACTATCGAAACTATGCCGTTTCGCTAGTGGTGTCGGTCACAGAACCGAGTTGCTCCGAATGGCCCAGCTCGAAAACATGGGTGGGGTGGAGAGTGACGCGAGCGACGACGACCTTGCCTACCTGCGATTTCCGCATCTGCACGGCGACTTGCTGTGCTTCGCGGCCGAGGACGACCTGTGGGCCGCCCCGCTGACCGCCCCCGGTGAGCCCCCGGGACGCGCCTGGCGGCTGACCGTGGACCGTACGCGCGTGGGGCCCGCCCGCTTCTCCCCCGACGGCTCCCAGATCGCGTTCACCACCTGGCGCAGCCTCGACCCGGAGATCCACCTCGTTCCCGTCACCGGCGGCCCGGCCCGCCGGCTGACCTACTGGGGCAGTACGGACGCCGAGGTCCGCGGCTGGACCCCGCCGGACCAGGACGGCGTCGCGCAGATCCTCGCCGTATCCTCCCACGAGCAGCCGCATCCGCACTTCTCCTGGGCCTACAGCCTGCCCACCGACGGCAGCCCCGGCGGACGGCTGCCCTGGGGGCCGGTGGCCGACATCGCGGTGGCCGACCTCGACGGTGAGCGCCGCACCCTGCTGCTGACCGGCAAACCCCCGCACGAGCCCGCCACCTGGAAGCGCTACCGGGGCGGTGCGACGGGCCGGCTGTGGCTGCACGGCGTCCGGCTCATGGAGGAGCTGAACGGCCATCTGGAGGCGGCGATGTTCGTCGGCGGCCGGATCGCCTTCCTCTCCGACCACGAGGGCATCGGCAACCTCTACTCCTGCCTGCCCGACGGCACCGGTCTGCGCCGCCACACCGACCACGCCGACTTCTACGCCCGGCACGCCTCGACCGACGGCTCCCGCGTCGTCTACCAGTGCGCGGGCGAGCTGTGGCTGGTGGACGATCTGAGCCCGGACGGCGAGCCGCGCAAGCTGGAGGTACGGCTCGGCGGGGCGCGGGCCGGGCGGCGGCGCTACCAGGTGCCGGCCGCCTCGCACATCGACTCGCTGTCGGTGGACACCACGGGCCGGGCGAGCGCGGTGTGCGTACGCGGCAGCCTCTACTGGCTCACCCACCGCGACGGCCCCGCCCGCACCCTCGCCGACACCCCGGGCGTCCGGGTGCGGCTGCCCGTGATGCTGGGCTCCACCGGCCGGGTCGCCTATCTCACCGACGCGGAGGGCGAGGACGCCATAGAGATCGCGCATCTGCCCCGGGCCAGCGGCCCGAGCGAGCCCCGGCGGCTGGCCGCCGGACGGCTGGGACGGGTGCACGAACTGGAACCCTCACCCGACGGCGACCGGCTCGCGGTCGCCGCCCACGACGGGCGGCTGCTGCTGGTGGACACCTCCCCCGACGGGGACGGCGAGGTCACCGAGCTGGTCCGGTCCGACAACGGCCCGGTCGGCGACCTCGCCTTCTCCCCGGATTCGGGCTGGCTGGCCTGGTCCCACCCCGGCATAGGCCGCAGTCTGCGCTCGATCAGGATCGCGCGGCTGGCCGACCGGACCGTGGTCGACGTGACCAGTGGGCGGTTCGAGGACGAGGAGCCGGTGTTCACCAGCGACGGCCGCTATCTCGCCTTCCTCTCCTGGCGGGGCTTCGACCCGGTCTACGACGTGCACACCGGGGACCTCTCCTTCCCGCTGGGCTGCCGCCCCTACCTCGTCCCGCTGTCCTCCGCGACCCCCTCGCCCTTCGCGCTGTCCCCCGAGGGGCGCCCGGCGGCGGGCGGGCTCGACCCGGACGACAGCGGGGGCGACAGCGACGGCACGGTGACGGTCGAGGTCGAGGGGCTGGCCAGCCGGGTCACGGTCTTCCCGGTGTCCGCGTCCAAGTACTCCTCGCTGTACCCGGTCAGCGGCGGCGGGCTGGTGTGGCTGCGCTGGCCGATCTCGGGCGCGCTCGGCGAGACGTTCGCCAATCCGGCCGAGACCTCGGGCCGTCCCACCCTCGAACACTTCGACCTGGCGAAGGCCAAGCGCACCGAACTCACCAGCGAGCTGGACTGGTTCGCGGTCAGCGGCGACGGCACCCGCCTGGTGGCCTACGACGACGGCGATCTGCGCGCGATGCCCGCCACCGAGACCGGCGACAGCGACTCCACGGTCCACATCGACATGCGGCGGATCCAGCACACCGTCGACCCGGCCGCCGAATGGCGGCAGGCGTACGCCGAGGCCGGGCGGATCACCCGGCACTACTACTGGGACCCGGGGATGTGCGGGGTCGACTGGGACGGGGTGCTCGACCAGTACCGTCCCCTGGTCGAACGGGTCGCCTCGCCCGACGAGTTCGCCGATCTGCTCCGCGAGACCCTCGGCGAGCTGGGCACCTCGCACGCCTACGTCAGCGCCGCGCGCCGCAACGAGGGCCCGGCCCACTACCAGCGCCCCATCGGGCTGCTCGGCGCCAACCTGACCCGCACCAAGGACGGCCGGTGGGCGGTGGCGCGCATCCTGCCCGGCGAGTCCTCCGACTCCCGGGCCCGCTCGCCGCTGGCCGGTCTGGGCATCCGGGACGGCGCCGTCCTCACCCATGTCGACGGCCGCCCGGTGGACCCGGTGGCCGGTCCGTATCCGCTGCTGACGGCCGCGGGCGGAACGACCGTGGAGCTGACCTTCGAGCCGCCGGACGGCGAGGGACCACCGCGCCGGGTCGCGGTCTCCCCGCTGATCGACGACCGGCCGCTGCGCTACCAGGACTGGGTCGCCCAGCGCCGGGCCGTGGTGCGGGAGTTGAGCGACGGGCGGTGCGGCTACCTCCACATCCCCGACATGGGCGGCTCGGGCTGGGCGCAGTTCAACCGCGATCTGCGCCGCGAGATGTCGCTGCCCGCGCTGATCGTGGACGTCCGGGGCAACGCGGGCGGCAACATCAGCGAGCTGGTGGTCGAGAAGCTCACCCGCAAGGTCATGGGCTGGGACCTCACCCGCGGCGCGCAGCCCGTGTCGTACTCCAGCAACGCCCCGCGCGGGCCGATCGTCGCGCTCGCCGACGAGGCCACCTCCTCCGACGGCGACATGATCACCGCGGCCTTCAAGATCCAGGGCATCGGCCCGGTGGTGGGGCTGCGCACCTGGGGCGGGGTGGTCGGGATGACCGGCCGTCACCGCCTCGGCGACGGCACGTCGATCACGGTGCCGATGAACGCGGCCTGGTTCGACGCCTACCGCTGGGGCGTGGAGAACCACGGTGTGGAGCCGGACATCGAGGCACCGCGCTCCCCCGTGGACTGGGCCGAGGGCCGCCATCCGCAGCTGGGGGTCGCCGTCCGCACCGCGCTCGATCTGCTGGAACGGCACCCGGCCGCCACCCCGCCGGACCACTCGGGCGTCCCCGATCTGCGTCGGCCCGAACTGCCGCCGCGCGAGGGCACGGGGAAGAAAGCGCGCCCGGCCCGGGGGAAGGACCGGCAGGCACCGGGCAAGGAAGCGCGACCGGCCCGGGGGAAGGGGACCCGTCAGGCGCGGGGACGGGGGCAAGCGCCGGGACAAGGGGCCCCGGAGGCCCCGGAGGCCCAGGGGGCCGAGGGGGCACAGGGCAGGGGAACCCGGAAGACACCGGAGAAGGAAACCGGGAAACCACCGGCCAAGAAAGCCCGGAAGACACCGGGCAAGAAAGCCCTGAAGCCACCGGGCAAGGAAGCGCGATAGGCGATAGGCGCGGACGCAGGGGCGCATCCCCATGGCCGATCCGATCATGAGGATGCTCCCCTCCCGCCCCGGTGCGTCACATGTCCTCGAAGGGCTCCTGATCCCCCATCTCGTCGCCCATACCCGACTGACGGCGCTCATCGCTCATCCGCTGGGCCTGCCCCCGGGACTCCGACCCCGCCTGTCGGCCACGGCGCTGCTCCTGCCCCGGCTCCGGACGAGGGCGCTCCTGCACGCCTTCGCCGGACCGTCGGCCCCGCCGCGGCTCCTGGCCCCGCTCGCCCTGCGGCGGCTTCCGCTTGGCCTGCTGGGCCTTCTCGTTGGACTGGTCCTTGGTGCCCATGTGTCACTCCTCATCGGGTGAAAGGCGTCGGGCCCGACCAGAGTCACACATACCGACTTTCTCCGCATTCCGGATGCGTGCCCGAGCGAAGGGAACGAAGAAAGCGCAGCTCAGGACGGTTGACGGAGCGTTATGGGTGACGCTCCGTGGCCGCCGTACGCGCCTTCTCGTCCGCCGCGCCGCCCTGGCCCACCAGACCGCCCCGCCCTTCCCGGGTCGCCGCCAGCCGTGGTTCGGCACGGCGCATCTCGCGTCGGCCCACGGCGTGGATGAACGCGGGCAGACAGCCGCGCACCGGCTGCATACCGCGCAGCCACCACTGCGCGTACACATGCGCCGACCGGCGCTCGATACCTGCCACCAGCCGGTCCACCGCCGGGCCCAGCGGATAGGTCCGGCCCGCGGGCCAGGGCAGCCGCTGCCGCAGCTCCCGCATCGCCTCGTCCCGGTCGGCGCCGCGCACCATGTCGGTGTCCGTCCAGCTCAGATAGCCCACGCCGACCCGGACCCCACGGTGGCCCACCTCGGCCCGCAGGCTGTGGGCGAACGCCTCGACCCCGGACTTGGACGCGCAGTAGGCCGTCATCATGGGCGCGGGCGCGAGCGCGGCGAGCGAGGCGATCTGCAGCAGATAGCCACGGCTGGCGAGCAGCGCGGGCAGGAACGCACGGGCGGTGGTGGCGCTGCCCAGCAGATTGACCTCGATCACCCGACGCCAGGCCGTCTCGTCGGAGTCGAGGAACGGACTGCCCTGGGCCACGCCCGCGTTGGCGCACACGATGTCCACCGCGCCGAACCGCTCCACGACCTCCTCCGCCACCCGTGCCATCGCCTCGGCGTCGGTGACATCGGCGTACCAGTGGGCGGAGTCGGTCGGCAGCCGCTCAGAGACCCGCTTCAGCTCATCGGGCTCCAGGCCCACCAGGGCGACCTTGGCGCCGCGTGCGGAGAGCTTGCGGGCGAGCAGCTCACCGACGCCCCGCGCCGCACCCGTCACCACCGCGATCCGACCCTGAAGGCTTCCGCGCGCACTCATGCCGTCTGCTCCTTCGCTTCCACTGCCGGATCTCCGGCTTCCGTCACTGTCGTGGCGCGGGCCTCGCGGACCCCCTCGAAGGGTGCGCGGGCATCCGCAGGGACTTCACGGCCGTCCTCACGGGCCTCGCGGACACCCCCACGGGCCTCGCGGACACCCCCACGGGCCTCACGGGCCTCCCCACGGACTTCGCGGACCTCCCCACGGGCCTCGCGGACGCCCCCGAAGGGTGCGCGGGCCTCCGCCTCCCCGCGCGGCTCGCGGCCACCCCCGTACTCCTCGGCCAGGGCGCGGATCACCCCGGCCACCGCCCCGGGGTCCTCCATCGGAGTCATATGGCCGAGCCCCGGGAGTTCGGTGACGCCCGTGCAGTGCGGCAGCCCGGCGGCGAGGGCATGGGCGTGCTCGGGCGGGGTGAGCCGGTCGGCGGTACCGACGATGACGGCCGTGGGCATGGTCAGCTCACCGATCCGCGCGTCCAGCTCGATGTCGAGCAGGACCCGGCCCCATCCGGCGCGTACGGCACGGGGGCAGGCGTGCAGGATCCGCGCGCACACGTCCACCGTGGCCGGGTCGGCGCCGGGGCCCATCGTGGCGTATCGCACCAGCCGCCGGGAGAGCGGTGTGATCGGGCCCAGGGGGGCGCGTGAGCCGAGCAGCGCGCGATGCACCCGTGCCCGTGCGCGCGGCGAGCGCAGCGGCACCACCCGCGACCGGTCCACCAGCCGTGAGGCGCCCGTACTGCACAGCACCGCGGCGGCCGCGCGCTCGCGCAGCCCGGGGCGTCCGGCGGCGGCCATCAGCGTCATGCCGCCCATGGAGTGGCCCGCCAGCACGGCCCGCCGGCCGGGCGGAAGGGTCGCTTCCAGCACCGCCACCAGGTCGTCGGCCAGGGCGTTGGTGCTGTAGCCGCCGGGGCCGGGGGCTGGGCTGCGGCCATGGCCGCGCTGGTCGTACACGATCACCCGGTGGTCGGCGGAGAGCGCGCGCACCACCGGCGCCCAGAAGGCCGTCGAGCAGGTCCAGCCGTGGGCGAGGAGGACGGCCGGGGCGCCGGCGTCGTCGGGGCCGTGCAGCTCCGCGTGGAGCCGGCTCCCGTCGGCCGAGACGACCGTCAGATCGCGCACCGGGACGGGCGGTGCGTACGGCCCGGAGGGCAGGGCTGGAGGCCGCCTCACCGCGCTCCCCTCCCCGCACCGGCCGTGGACACCGTGGCCCTGGCCGGTCCGGTGCGCGGCCTCAGCACCGTGTACTCGGCGAGGTCCACGCGCCGGGTCACCCTCCGCAGCTCGCTGGTCGTCCCGGGCCACAGGGTGGTGTTGCGGCCGTTGTCGAGGTACCAGCTGTCGCAGCCGCCGGTGTTCCACACCGTGCGCTTCATCCGTTCCTGGACCATGTCGGTGTAGGCGCGCACCGCGGACGGCCGGGCGTCCAGTGCGACCTTGCCGCCCAGGGTGTCCAGCTGGCGCAGATAGTCGGCCATATAGGCCAGCTGCGCCTCGATGACGAGGATCATCGAGCTGTTCCCGAGGCCGGTGTTGGGACCGATGATGGTCAGGAAGTTGGGGAAGCCCGCCGGGCTGGTCCCGCGCAGCGCCTCCATCCCGCCCTTCCACTCCTCCGCGAGCGTCGTACCGCGCGCCCCGGTCACCCGGTGGGCCACGGGGACATCGGTCACGTGGAAGCCGGTGCCGAAGACGATCATGTCGGCCTCGGCCTCGGTGCCGTCGGCGCCGACGAGGGTGGCGCCGCGCACCTCCTTCAGCCCGGCCGGGACCACGTCCACATGCGGCTTTGCGAGCGCCGGATAGTAGTCGTTGGAGAGCAGGATCCGCTTGCAGCCGATGCGGTAGTCCGGGGTCAGCGCCGCGCGCAGGGCCGGGTCCTTGACGGCCCGTCGCATATGCGCCCGGGCCAGCCGCTCGACGAACCGCATCTCGCCCGGCCGTTTGGTGAAGGCCCCGACCTGCAGCTCCCGGATGCCCCACAGCACGCCCCGGCGCAGCGCGCGGGTGGCCGGGACCTTCGTGTGCAGCCATCGTTCGACACCGCTGATCCGGCGGTCCATCCGCGGCAGCACCCAGGCCGGGGTGCGCTGGAAGAGGGTCAGCCGGCCGACCTCGCGCTCGATGGCGGGAACGATCTGGATGGCCGAGGCGCCGGTGCCGATCACCGCCACGCGCTTGCCGCGCAGATCGACGGTGTGGTCCCAGCGCGCGGAGTGGAAAACGGCGCCGGGGAAGCCGTCGAGCCCCGGAATGTCCGGGACCCGGGGGTCGGCGAGCGGACCGGTGGCGCTGACCACGACATCGGCGGTCAGCGAGCCCCGCGCCGTCTCCACCTCCCAGTGCACCGCCCCGGAGTCCCAGCGCATTGACAGCACCTCGGCGCCGAAGCGCAGGTGCGGCCGGAGCCCGAAGGTGTCGGCGACCCGCTCCAGATACGCGCGGATGTGCGGCTGGCCGGAGAAGTTCCGGGGCCAGTCGGGGTTGGGCGCGAAGGAGAAGGAGTACAGGTGCGACGGGACGTCACAGGCGCAGCCCGGATAGGTGTTGTCCCGCCAGGCCCCGCCGACCGCGTCCGCCCGCTCCAGGACCACGAAGTCGGTGATGCCCGCGCGGCGCAGCCGCACCGCCGCTCCCAGCCCGCCGAATCCGGCTCCGATCACCGCCACCCGTACATGCTCACGCGTCAGCCCAGCCATGCCGCCGCCTCCCAGGAACGCTCGAAACGACCGTGCCAGCAATCACTGGCACAATGGGAGCGTAGGACAGGGATCTATCAAGCGGTAGGGGCTGTGGATAACGAAGTTACCGCCGGTCGCACCCAACCGACGGCGGCATAGGCTTCCCTCGTGGCGATGAACGAGGCGGACGAGGTACGCGAGTACCGCATGGCGGAACTGGCCGAGGAGGCCGGAATCACCGTGCGCACCCTGCGCTTCTACCGGGAGCGCAAGCTGATCCCGCCGCCGCGCCGCGAGGGCCGGATCGCCTGGTACAACGACCACCACCTGGCCCGGCTGCGGACGATCGCGGCGCTGCTGGAGCGCGGCCACACCCTGGGCGGCATCGCCGAGTTGCTCACCGCCTTCGAAAGCGGCCGCCGGGACGTCGGCGAGCTGCTCGGCCTGCCCGGCACGGTCGCCTCCTGGCCCAAGGAGACTCCGGTCCGGCTCACCCCGGAGGCGCTCGCGGACTACTTCGCGGGCGAGGTCACCCCGGAGAACCTCATCGCCTCCCTCGACCTGGGCTATCTGGCCGTCGACGGCGACGAGATCGTCCACCTCAGCCGCCGCCTGCTGGACGTCTCACACACCCTGGTCGAACAGGGCGTCCCCCTGGCCGCCGTCCTCGCGGCGGCGCGCGAGGTGCGGGAAAGTGTGGACGCGATCGCCGAGACCTTCGTCACACTGCTGCGCGACCACGTACTGGCGGACGCACTGGAGCGCGGTGAGGACGTCGGCGAGACCGTGGACCGGCTGCGGCCGCTGGCCACGAGCGTGGTGGACGCCGAACTGACGATGGCCATGAACCGCAGGATGCGGGCGGACCTGGGCAGTGAGCCGCCCGGAAACGCCTCCGGGGGCCGGTGACCCCGCGAAGGCAGGACCGAGCGAGGTGAGCACCCGAAGACCGGCGACCCCGCCAACACCAGCACCCCACGGAACCAGCGAACCCACGAACACCAACGCCCAGGACCGGCGAGCCCGCGAACCCGAGCACCCCAGGACCAGCGAGCCCGCCAACACCAGCACCCCAAGCAAGCGACCCCGCCAACACCAGCGAACCCACGGAACCAGCGAACCCGCGCCACCGCCAACACCAGCGCCCCCACATCACACGCAGCCGACCCCGACCGGCGCGCCCGCGCGACGCTCCGCGAAGCTCAGTGCGCCGGGCCGTAGACCACCGTCACCGGAGCGTGGTCGCTCCACCGCTGGTCGTAGGCGGCGGCCCGCTCCACGACCGCCTTGACCGCCCGTCCGGCGAGCCCGGGTGTGGCGATCTGGTAGTCGATGCGCCAGCCCGCGTCGTTGTCGAAGGCCCGGCCCCGGTAGGACCACCACGAGTACGGACCGGCGACGTCCGGGTGCAGGGCGCGCACCACGTCCACGTACGCCGCCTCCTCGAGCACACGGGTCAGCCAGGCCCGCTCCTCCGGCAGGAACCCGGACTTCTTCTGGTTGGCCTTCCAGTTCTTGAGGTCGGCCTCCTGGTGGGCGATGTTCCAGTCGCCGCACACCAGCGCCTCGCGCCCACCGGCCGCCGCCCGCTCGCGCAGCTCCTTCAGGTACGGAAGGAACTCCGCCATGAAGCGCTCCTTCTCGTCCTGGCGGTCCGTGCCGACCTCACCCGAGGGCAGGTACAGGCTGCCGACGGTCACGCCGGGCAGATCGACCTCCACATAGCGGCCGCTGCCGTCGAACTCGGACGACTGGAAGCCGACCCGGACGCCCTCCAGCTCGCGCCGGGCGTACACCGACACCCCGGCCCGGCCCTTGGCCGCCGCGGGGGCGTGCACCACGTGCCAGCCGTCGGGCTCGCGGACCCCCTCGGGCAGCTCGTTCGGTTCGGCACGTACCTCCTGGAGGCACACCACATCGGCCGCGGTACCGTCCAGCCAGGACACGAAGCCCTTCTTGGCGGCGGCGCGCAGCCCGTTCACATTCACGGTCGTCACGGTGAGCACCCCGGCACGATACGCCACAAAAATCACGGGCCCGCCATACCGCATAGAAGTACGATCCGTCGCGTGAATATCCGACCCATACGCTACGACCACCCCGACGCCCGCAAGCTCGACGAGGAAGTGCAGGCGGAGTACGCCGAGCGCTACGGCGAGGAGGATCTGACGCCCATGGACGCGGCCCACTTCGACCCGCCGCACGGCCTGTACCTCATCGCCTACGACACCGACGGCACCCCGATCGCGAGCGGCGGCTGGCGCAGCCAGGAGCGGAACGGGGAGGGCTACGAGGACGGCGACGCCGAGATCAAGCGGATGTTCGTGGTGCGCCAGGCACGCGGGCGCGGACTGGCCCGGCGGATCCTCGCGGCGCTGGAGGACAGCGCGCGGGAGGCGGGCCGGGTGCGGATGGTCATGGAGACCGGCACCGAGCAGCCGGAGGCCATAGCGCTCTACACCTCGTCCGGCTACACACCGGTGCCGAAGTTCGGGCTCTACCGCTTCGAGGAGACCAGCCGCTGCTACGCCAAGTCCCTCAAGGACGCGGCCCCGAGGCCATGACGAGGGCCCGCTCCCGGCCCGGAGCGGGCCCGTTACGGCTGCCATGCGGCTGGGCTCGCCTCAGCCCTGTCCGGCGAACTTCTCGCTGATGGCGCTGAACACGCCCTTGGCCTCGGCCCCCAGATGCGGACCGGCGAGCCAGGTGTGTCCGTACGAGCCGATCGAACTGTTGGACACCAGCACCGTCTTGCCGCCGTGGTCGACGAGCCAGCCGCCGCCCGAGGTACCCCCGGTCATCGAGCAGCCGATCCGGTACATCGTCGGCGAGGTGGGCGAGAACGACAGCCGGCCCGGCCGGCTGGTGCAGTTGAACATCTTCGCCCCGTCGTACGGCGGGGCCTGCGGATAGCCGTAGGCGCCGATCGAGCTCACCTGGTCCGCCGACGGCGCCCCGAACCACACCGGCACCGAGGCCCCGACCGTCTCCTGGAGCGACCTGCCGCCGCCGTTCTCGGGCTTCACGTGCAGCACCGCGAAGTCGTACGCCGACGCCACCCCGCCGGTCCCACCGCCGCCCGCGATCCACTGGGAGGAGGTCTGCGACCAGTCCGCCCACCACACGCCGTACGGGCTGACCTCGTTCTGCGCCGCCGTCTGCGCCTGCTCCGCCGCCAGCCCGTTGTCGTTGTACGAGGGCACGAACACGATGTTGCGCATCCAGCCGCCCCGCTTGCCGGAGTGCACACAGTGACCCGCGGTCCACACCAGGTTGGACTTCCCCGGATGGGCCGGGTCGTCGACCACCGTGCCGGAGCACACCATCGGCCCCTCGGGGCTGTCGAAGAACACCTTCCCGACCGGCGCCATGTTCTGGTGGTACGGCCGCGAGACCTCCTGGGCCGGCACGGCGGGCGGCTCGGGATCAGTGGCCGCCTGGTCCTGCCCGGCGCTCTGCGCGGAAACGGTGTTCGGCGAGTCCTCCGCCTTGGCCATCCTCGAGGGCCGCCAGAAGTTCTTGATGATCGGGTTGGCGAATTCCGATGCCTTGCGCGCCCACTCGTCCCAGTCCTTCCAGCCGCCCTCCTTCCACTTCTTCAGGTCGTCCAGACTCGTCGGGACACCATCGGGCAACTGGATCCCGTCCTTGGCCTGCTGCCCGGTAGACGCGGCCGAGGACCCCGACGCGGAAGCCGCCTTGTCGTCACCGGAGCCGCAGCCCGAGGCGGAGACCACCAGCAGCGCGGTCATGGCCGCGGCCGCCACGGTGGATCGGCGTATGAGTGGCATGGAGCCTTATCCCCCTGTTGTGGTGCAGTTGTTGTGCTGTGCGCAGTGGTGTGCTGTGCCCTACGGGTGCTTTCACGCCATGGAGCCACCGGACAGCCATCTACTATGCCCGCGCCCCCGCCCCACGCCATCACCCGTCTCAGGGCCCGCACCAAACACGAACGCCCTCAGCACGATTCCATGACATCGCCCCCCGCACCCGGACGAGCGCCAGCAGGACCAGACCGCCGCCTGCCGCGCAGGTCTCCGCGCCGGAGCGCGGCCGCCGTATCCCCGGCGGGGCTCTGATGTGCGTGGGGTGTTCACGAGCGGGTCTGGCATACGGCGACGCTCGGCAACAGCGCGTCCGTCGCCCAACTGCTCATCGCATGGCAGCACACCGCCGAGGTCTACTCCGACCCCGAACTGCTGGCCGCGCTGACACGGGACCACCGCGAAGACCACGGCCCGGTGCCTTGGCCATGCGGGGCTGGCGCTTGTAGGACTGGCGGTGGGGCCGGCGTATGGTGCGGCCGGTCCGCAGGGCCCGGGTCAGTTCACGACGGAGTTCTCCGCGGCCCTGGACGTAGAGAGCCTGGTAGATCGTCTCGTGGACCACGTGCATCTCCGGCCAGTCGGGGAAGCGGGCCCGTAGAGCCTGGCAGATCTGTTCCGGGCTCCAGCGCAGGGTGAGGTGCTCCTGGACGAAGTCGCGCAGTTCAGGGTTCTGGCCGATCTTCCCGACCTTGGGCCGAGGACGCCGGTGTTCGGCGCGGCGGTGGGCGGCGTGTGGCCGGTACACCCAGTCCTTGCCCCGCCAGAGCGCGCCGTTGCGGCGTATCTCCCGGCTGATGGTGGAGGGGCTGCGGCCCAGCTCGGCGGCTATCTGCCGGATGGACGCCTTCTCCCGCAGCCGGTCGGCGATGTGGATGCGGTCGGTCTCCCGCAGGTAGCGCGACGGCCCGGCGGCCGGAGCCTCCGCCGCGATGGGAGGCCTCGGCCGCCCCGTCGGCGGGGAATGCCAGCCGTTGCGCCATCTCTTGCCAGTCCGCCGGTTGATCCCGACGATCCGGATGGCTTCCCTGTTGCCGTAGCCCTGACTCATGAGCTGGAGATATACCTCCCGCTCACGAGTCAGGCGACGACCGCCCCCACCACTCCTGTCCTTGCGGATCTCGAAGTCCATCGCATCCCCTGAGCTGGGGTGTTGCGACGACCACTAGAA
>NZ_BBOX01000436.1 GCF_001553455.1 Streptomyces hygroscopicus subsp. hygroscopicus | reverse complement strand
TGTGTGCCGGATTACGATGGACGCCGCCGTGGTGCGCATCGCGATGTCCGCCACCGCACCCGGTGCGCCGCACCACCCGACGATGCCTGGCACTCTCGCGCGCCCGGTGCGCCGCACCGCACCGGTGTGCCCGCCGCCACCCCCTGCCCAGGATGTTCCCCCTTGACACGGGCTGTTCCGGCTGGCGATCAGGTCGCGGTCAAGGGGGTGTGTGATAGGGGAGCCCGCCCGGCCGCGGCGCGCGCCTGGTGCGGTGCGGCGATGCCGATGGAGTGCACCACGATGGTCGGTGCGGTGCAGCGTGCGACGGTGACGCGGGCCCCGATACGCACCGCACCGCCGATGTCCCGGTGCGCCCTTACACGATGGGTCAGGCGCACCGGAAGCGAACCGGCCGGTGCGGGGTGGGCATCGAGGGCCTGGCCCACCCCGACGGCCTCCAGCTGGCGCAGGACATCGGCGACATCTTCGTGGTCCTCGGTGAGCATCTGCAGGGCGAAGTCGATGACCGCGTGGGCGAAGCCCTCCGCCGTGTCCGCCCTGCCCTGCGCACCTGGGCGCAGGGCAGGGCGGACACGGCGGAGGGCTTCCAAGGCGAAGGTGTCCTCGCACGGCTCGCCCGCGACTCGGTCGGGCAGCGCGGCGATTGGGACGACGATCCGCTCGGTGACGTCGCGGTGTGGCTGCTGGCTCCCACGCTATGTGCCGGCCGGTGTGAAGACGGATGGCACCCCGCTCCGCCTGAGCGGCCAGCCGAAGACGACCAGCCGTGCAGCTTCTGCCGCGGTGGATGGCTCCTGCCCCGCCGCGGATCCAGCCCCCACAACGGTGACAACGATCAGTACGGGGACGAACAGGGCCAGGTCCAGTCCAGGGCCGCGGACCGTACCCCGGCTCAAGCGGTCGTCTACCGGCCCCCACACCGCGAATGCGAGGGCCGCGGCGGCACCTGCGGCCGCCCCGTCGCCGACCCCTATGCCCAATGCCCCACCTGCCTGGGCTGGCCCCGCTGCGGCTGCGGCGCCCTCTATGACCCCAACGAAGGAGACGCCTGCCGGACCTGTTCCGGCGGATGAGGAGCGCAGAACATATCCATCCCCCACGCAGACGGCCGGACCCGCACGGTTCCAGGCTGGCCGGCGGGGCGGTTCACTACCGCGGGCGCAGGGAGCAGACACGTTTCCGGTAGATCTCCGTGTACCGGTCGGGACCATCCCCCGCGGGCATGGGGGGAGCAGCTCGACTTCGAGTAGTAGCCGTACACCACGCCGGGATCATCCCCGCGGATGCGGGGAGCAGCCGGTCACGGCGCTGCCCTCCTGGGCTGCCCTGGGGCCAT
This sequence comes from Streptomyces hygroscopicus subsp. hygroscopicus, assembly GCF_001553455.1. Classification (GTDB taxonomy): domain Bacteria; phylum Actinomycetota; class Actinomycetes; order Streptomycetales; family Streptomycetaceae; genus Streptomyces; species Streptomyces hygroscopicus. The sequence continues at coordinate 15,771 of NZ_BBOX01000436.1, read as the reverse complement.
CCCCGCGGGTGCGGGGAGCAGTCGTCGGCTACGTCCGCGTCTGGGAGTGCACCGGGACCATCCCCGCAGGTGCGGGGAGCAGCCCGCGCCTGATCACAGGGTACGGGTGGATGGCTTTGTTCACGAGAATCGACAGCATCTGTACACGAGTTTGAGCAGCACTCGAAGCTCTGGAGAAATCGAACAGTTCATGGCTTCAGGCAGAACAGGCCCCTGCCGGGAGTTCAGCAGGGGCCACGGTGTAGAGAGCTGCGGAGGGCCGGTACCTGTCTTCGACGAGCGGCATGTCGGCCGACTTCAGCTACCGTCTGCTGCCTATCTGACGGCCCGGCCTCACTTCAGATGTCGAGTGAAGAACTGGGCCGCGGCGTCCCCCGCGAACTGCGGGACGCCGGTGTGCCCGCCCATGTTGGCGTGCAGCGTCTTTTCCTTGGAGCCGAACGCGTCGAACAGGTCCAGGGCCGCCTGCCGGTCGTTCCCTTCGTCGTCCCACTGCAGCAGGACATGCAGCGGAATGGTGACCTGCCGGGCCTCCTCGAGCATCGCGCGAGGCACGAAACTCCCGGCGAACAGAACAGCGGCCGAGATGCGCGGCTCGACCACCGCCAGCCGGGTCCCGATGGAGATCACTCCCCCCGAGTACCCGACCGGGCCGCCGATCTCGCGCAGCGTCAGGAGAGCGTCCAGGGCGGCCTGCCATTCCGGGACCGCCTTGTCGACCAGGGGGAGGATGAGGGCGTCGATGATCTCGTCGCTGACCGGCTCGCCGGCCTCCATTGCGCGGCGCAGGTCGGCGAGGACCTGCTCGGCGCCGGGGAGGCGGGGCCGGTCGCCGCTTCCGGGGAGCTCGATGGTGGCCGTGGCGAAGCCGTCCGCTGCGGAGTGCCGGGCTCGGGCCACCAGTCGGGGGTACGTCTTGCGCAGCCCGAGAGGAGGGGGGCTGAGCAGGATCAGCGGCGCCGGTGCGGATGTGGATGCGGATCCGGGCGTCCACAGGATGCCGCGGATCTCACCGAGGGTGAACCCGCGCTCGAGGATGCCGTCGTCGAGGCGCTGCTCGGAAGTGAAGTGAAGGGCCATGGTCGTGCCTTTCGGGAGTGCACTGGAACGGCGCTCCCGGACGACCTGCCTATCGCCCGACCGTGACCCCGGAGGGGAGCACCCACGTCGATACTGCGTTCACGGGTACCACCTCCTCGATCTCTCGCACGGCCTCCGGAAACGTAGCAGTGGTCGCCCTCGTCCGCCAACGGATTTTTGCTGAGTCTCCGTGACGCCGCCACAGGGCCCCACTCGGGAAGCGAGGTGCACTGGTGCTGTGGCTTCTCATGAACATCGAACACGACGCACCGCCGACGCCTCCCAAACTCGTGTACAGGTGCTGTCGGTTCTCGTGAACAAAGCCAGGTGGACGAGGGACCATCCCCGCAGGTGCGGGGAGCAGCGCGCGGCCATCTACGCCCGCCTGTACCGCGTGGGACCATCCCTGCGGGTGCGGGGAGCAGCGCGCGGCCATCTACGCCCGCCTGTACCGCGTGGGACCATCCCCGCGGGTGCGGGGGGCAGAGTGTGTGACCTGTGGATTTGGCACAGGGAGAGGTCGGTTTCCCAGACTTTCACCGATTCCGTCAATTCAGGCTTCTTGGATCATTATGGGCATGCCTGCCGAAGTGGCTGCGCTTGGACGCCTTGCTCCAGCCGGGTTTCGGGGCGCTGGTGGCCTGCACCAAGTCGCACTGGAGCGCGCCGAAGCTGATCGTGGCGGCCAACACAGAAGTGTCGGGCGCGAACGTGCACATCTTGCATGTCTCGCGGTCCGCGTCCGGCGCCGTGGGCTTCGCCTCGGTGTCTGCGTCGTGAAGTCCCGCTGAGACCTGTCGGCGGTCCCCGGCGAAGCAGCAGTTCGCACTGCTCTCGCCGACGGCTGCTGTGGCGCCCGCATCGCCTACACCCCCGGCCGCCTGCCCTGAGCGTACCGACCGGTGCCTGCCGGGAATCCACCCACATGGCGTTCCGGGCGCGCCAGGCATGCGGCGTTCTTTCTGCCGTGAGTAATACGCACTATGCTGCACTGCCCCTTACTCTCTGTTCGGAACGCGGAGCGCCCCCATGCCCCAGTTAGTGCCGGCCACCGGACCGCAGCGTGTCATCGCCGCCTCCAACTTCGTCTATACCGTTGGCAGCGGCCTCTATCTGACCGCCGGAGTCCTCTACTTCACGCAGGCGGCCCGGCTCCCAGTGGGTCAGGTGGGACTCGGGCTCGCCATCGCCGGATTCATTTCCCTGGCCGTGGGCATCGCCGTCGGCCATCTCGCGGACAGACGCGGGGCGCGCGGCGTCTACGTGGCCACCCTCGTCGTCCAGGCGCTGGCAACCGCCAGCTTCGTGCTGGCGGACACTTTCTGGCCGTTCGTCCTCACCGTGTCCATGGCCACCGGGGCGAAGGCAGCCGGGCTGGCCGCACGCTCTCCGCTCATCAGGCGTTACGGAGGCGGCCGGCCGCAGGAGTTCCGTGGTTACCTGCGAGCCGTCTCCAACGTCGGAATCTCGCTGGGGGCCATGCTGGCGGGCTGGGCCATACAGGTCGGCACGCAGTCCGCCTACCACTTCCTGGTGATCGGAAACGCGATCTCCTTCGCGGCCGCCGCAGCCGTCCTGCTCTACCTGCCGCCGGTCAAGCCCGTGCCCAGCGCCAATGGTCCACGATGGATCGCTCTGCGGGACCACCCCTACCTCCTCATTACGGCCCTCGACGGGATCATGGCCATCCAGTTCAAGGTCCTCACCGTGGCCATCCCGCTCTGGCTGGTCGAGGCCACCACCGCCCCGCCATGGCTTATATCGGGCACTATGCTTGCCAACACCGTTCTTGTTACCGCCCTTCAGGTGAGAGCCAGCCGTAACATCGATTCCGCCATGGCTGGTGCCCGCGCCTACCGCCGCTCAGGGATGGCCTTTCTCGTCTCCTGCTCGCTGGTCTCCCTCTCTGCGGGGGTGCCTGCTTGGGTCGCAGTCACTTTGCTCATGGCCGGGGTAGTGGTCCATACCGTCGGTGAGCTGTGGCACTCCGCAGCAGGTTTCGAGGTGTCTTTCGCCCTGGCACCAGAGCATGCCACCGGTCAATACCTCGGTGTATTCGGTCTGGGCGCGGGCTTGTCCGAAGCCGTCGGGCCCACCCTGCTCATCTCACTCTGTATCACCTGGGGCCGCCCCGGCTGGTATGTCGTCGGAGCACTGTTCGCCCTGGCAGGCTTGGCTGCACCGTTCGCTGTCCGCTGGGCACAACGTTCCCGACAGGGACGGGAAGTACGCCCCGTTCCTGCGAAGCCATACGCCTGATGGGGCTACCTGACTTTCCCGTAGGTGACGACCCGCAGGACGGGACTCATGCTCGATCCTCCTTTTGTCTGACGAGTTAGCCGCCGGGCCGCCCCGCGGGGGCCTCTGTGGCTCAGCCCGCCCCGGCCGATGTCACGGACCTCGACCGCTCCGGCGTGCGGCATGTACTGGATCCAGCACTGCCGCCCGAACGCCTCCCGGATCTCCTCCACCGAGCCGGGATCACGCACATCCGGCCAGGCCCGCGGATCCATCCGCGCGACCTCCACGAGGGCCATCACCTCCCGCCGGGCCTCGTCGGTCGGCAGCTGCGCGATGACCTCGACCGCGAGCTCCTCCACCACCACGCCGTACCGCATCCCGCGCACCCCCGTGTGATCGACTCGGGTCAGCAGCGTACGAAGGAACTGCCGATCCCGTTCCGGCCCGTGGATAACTCGGATCCGGGGGCCAGGCAGCGACGACATGTACCGCATGGCGCGTGAGCGGGTGCGGTGGCCGGCCGTGGTGGACCGGGCGAGGGAGAGCAGCGCCGCGCCCTGGCCGCCTTTCTGGACGGCTGGGACGCGGCGGGCGGACCTGGCCGATCAGGCCACCGACGAACAGATCAGCGCCGTACGGCGGGCACGGGCCACCCGTGTCCGCCGTCTGAAGAAGGACCTGGAGGCCTCCCAGCGCGAGCGCTGCGCCGACGTCACCCAGCCCGAGGCCCCCCAGCGGCTCGGCGCGCTGCCCGCGGACCTTGATGGGCGTCGTGGTTTTTCACTGGGTGGGCGTCATCTGTTTTCACTGTTGCGGGGCGTGTTGTGGTGGTTGGTTGGTGTTGATGGTGTCGTCTGGCTGGTGAAGATCATTGTCGTTTCGCGGGGTGGGGTGGATGACGCTTGCGTGGGCGGAATGTGGAATGGCGCGGCGGGCGCAGGGCCTCTGATGCGGCAGTGTCGTTGTCGGACAAGGTAATGACGGGATTGGCGATACCGGCAGCTGCCGCCGGAGCAAACCCCCTGGATCAGGTCGAACCCGTACACCACTCCTCAGAACGCAACCCTGGCCCCGCAACCCGCCGCGCCCTGCCGGCCATCACACTGAAGCCGAGTGATGTTGCACACACTCCGGTCGGCCGGCCCGGCTCCGGAGACACCGGTCACAGAGGTGCGATCCATCAACACCCGTATCTCAGAAGGCGGCTGACGGGACCGTCGGAGAAGTCGCGGCACATGGCATCCGCACAGGCGGGCCGCCCGGGTGGCCTGGCAGTCCCTCGCGGGCAGTATCTTTTTCGAATATGAAAACCATGCGCATTAAGGGGTTGTTGGGCGTCTGCCTGCTGCTCCCCGGCCTCGCTGCCTGCGGCGCGAGCGGAACGGCCTCCTCGGGGGCCCCGAACGCGGCACGGTCGTCCGGCGCGGTCACGACGAGCTGCGGCCTGGACACGAGGGTGCCCGCTCCCCCCAGGCGGGCGATCTCCCTGGAGCAGAACGCGACGGAGATCATGCTCAGCCTGGGGCTGGCCGACCGGATGGCCGGCACCTCCTACCAGACAGATCCTGTACTCCCCTCACTGGCCGCGGAGTACAAGAAGGTTCCAGTGCTGGCAAAGCAGTACCCCAACCACGAGGCCGTCCTCGCCAAGGAGCCCGACTTCCTCTACTCCACGCTCTCCTCGGCATACGCCGACCAGGCAGCGGGCCCCCGCGCCGGCTGGAAGAAGCTCGGCGTGCCGGCCTACCTCTCCGTCCACGACTGCGAAACCGTCAAACTGACCGCCGACGAGGTGCGTTTCGACACCATCTTCAACGAGGTCAAGCACATCGCCGCCGTCTTCGGCGTCGAGCAGCGCGGGGAGAAGGCGGTCAAGGACCTGCGCGTCCGGCTCGACCGAGCGGTGCGCGAGGCGCCGAAAAACACCGGCGCGAAGCTGATGTGGTACTACTCCGGCACCACCACGCCCTACATCGCCGGACACGGTGGGCTCCCCTCGACGGTCAGCAAGCAGGTAGGGGTGGACAACGCCTTCGACGACATCCGCCACAAGTGGCCCGCGGGCAACTGGGAAGAGATAGCCGAGCGCGACCCGGACGTCATCGTCCTGGCGGATCTGACCCGCGGAGGCGACGGGGACAGCGCCGAGGCGAAGAAGCGGTTCCTCCGTGCCAACCCCGTCACCTCACAGCTCGACGCCGTGCGCAACAACCGCTTCATCGTGGTGCCCGGTTCGGCCATGGACCCCTCCATCCGCAGCGTCAGCCTGGCGGAGGAACTCAGCAAGGGGCTGACCGCCCTCTACGGCTGACGCCACCCACCTCCACCCATCGAAGGACATCTGCATGACCGACACCGCTGCTCTGCCTCCGCGCGTTCTCTTGGAGCGCTGGGACGCCCAGCAAACCGCCTATGTCGCCCATCGGGAGCTGCGCTTCCAGTCGATGCTGGACATACTGCGCCTCGGCCTGCGCGAGTCGTTCCACGTGCTCGACCTCGCCTGCGGCCCCGGCTCCCTGTCCGACCGCATCCTGCGCGCCTTCCCCCAGGCACGGGTCACGGCCGTCGACTACGACCCCGTGCTGCTACGGCTGGCCGGTGACGTACTCGCGGAGTACGGTGACCGGGCCACCGTCGTGGACACCGACCTCGTACGCGCCGACTGGGCCGAGCCACTGGCCGGAGAGAGGATCGACGCCGTCGTCTCCTCGACGGCCCTGCACTGGCTCTCCCCCTCCCAACTGCTGCGCCTCTACACCGCACTCGCCGACCTGCTGCCGCCGGGTGCGGTCTTCCTCAACGCCGACCACCTGCGCTACGGACCCGGGAACGAAACCCTGAGTGCCCTGTCCGACCGGCACGACGCCGAGGTGCAGCGCACGGCGTTCGGCGCCGGTGCCGACACCTGGGACGCCTGGTACGAACTCGCGGTGGCCCAGCCCGGCATGCCACTGCTCGCCGCCGAACGCGAGCGGCGGTTCGCGGACCGCCCGCCGCAGCCGCTGGCGCCGCTCCACTTCCACCTGTCGGCCCTGCGCACCGCAGGCTTCGCCGAGGTAGGGACGGTCTGGCAGTACCTCGACGACTACGTGGTCTTTGCCCGCCGATGACAACTGCCACCACGAGGGCAGGCGTTCGACGGCGCATGCTCTCCCGGAGCACGCTCGTCCTCGTCTGCTGCGGTGCTCTGCTGCCGCTGTCCGCGCTCGTCGCCGTCGGTACGGGCAGTGCCGACATACCGCCGCTGGACGTAGCCCGCACCATCGGCGCGCATCTCGGAGCGCCGTGGGAGGCGCTGCCGCCGCTGCGCGACAGCATCGTGTGGAACCTGAGGCTGCCGCGCGTCCTGCTGGCCGCGCTGGTGGGGGCGGGACTCGCGGTGTGCGGCACGGTCCTCCAAGCCGTGACCCGCAACCCGCTGGCCGACCCCTACCTCCTCGGGGTGTCGGCCGGAGCGTCCACCGGAGCGGTCCTGGTCCTGGTGCTCGGCTTCGGCGCCCTCGGCCTGCCTGTCGGAGCCTTCACCGGCGCGATGGCGGCTTTCGGATGCGTCCTGCTCCTGCTCGGCCGCTCGCTCGGCTCCGCCACCAAGGTGGTGCTGTCGGGCGTCGTCGCCTCCCAGCTGTTCAGCGCGCTCACCAGCCTCGTCGTCGTCCGCTCCGGCGACGCCGAACGCACCAGGGCGGTGACCTTCTGGCTGCTCGGCTCGCTCGCCTCGGCCGACTGGACCTCAGTGAGCGTTTGCACCGCCACCACCACCGCCGGCCTGCTGGTCTGCCTGCTGCACGCCCGCCATCTCGACGCACTCGCCTTCGGCCGGGAGACCGCCTCAACCCTGGGCTTCTCGCCGCACCGCACCGAGATGCTGCTGTACGGGACGACCGCCGTCGTCACCGGCGCCCTCGTCGCGGCGAGCGGCGCCATCGGCTTCGTCGGCCTGCTCGTCCCGCACGCGGCACGGATGCTCGCCGGAGCGGCCCACCGGGTACTGCTGCCGTCCTCGGCCCTGCTCGGCGCGGTGTTCCTGATCTGGGCGGACACGGCCGCCCGCAGCCTCTTCGGCGCCCAGGAACTGCCGGTCGGCGTGCTCACCGCACTCCTCGGCGTTCCGGCCTTCGCGGCGCTACTGCGCAGGCGAACGGCCACGCCATGAGGGGCCCCGGAACCGCGCACGCGGCCCGCTCCCTGGCGTGGACGGCAAGCGGCCGCGCGATCGTCGACGGCGTCACCTTCGCCGTACCACCGGGGCGCTTCACCGCTCTGATCGGGCCGAACGGCTCGGGCAAATCCACCGTGCTGCGCCTCCTCGCCGGCCTGCGCCGCCCCTCGTCCGGACATGCCCTGCTGGACGGATCCGACGTCACGGCCCTGAAAAGACGCGATGTCGCCCGCCGACTGGCCTTCGTCGCCCAGGAGACCGTCTCCGACCTCGACACGACCGTCTCGGAGGTCGTCATGCTGGGCCGGGCCCCGCACCGCGGACGCTCGGCCACTACCGAGGAGGACATCCGCGCGGTCGGACAGGCCATGGCGGCGATGGGCGTGACGGCGCTCGCCGACCGGTCCTGGGCCAGCCTGTCCGGCGGCGAACGGCAACGAGTGAACATCGCCCGGGCATTGGCCCAGCAGACCCCCGCCCTGCTGCTCGACGAACCCACCAACCACCTGGACATCAGCCACCGGCTCGACCTCATGGAGATGCTCTCGCGCACCGCCGCCACAGTCGTCGCGGCGCTCCACGAACTCGACCTGGCCGCCCGCTACTGCGACCATCTGGTGCTCCTCCACGCAGGCCGGGTGGTCGCGGCCGGTCCCCCCATCACGGTGCTCACCCCGCGCCTCCTGGAACAGGTCTACCAAGTCCGCGCCACCGTGAACCAAAGCCCAGACGGCAGGCCAGACGTGCGTCTGGCCCCGCTACCCCGGACCCCTTCCAGCCGCGCATCCAACGACACCAGCCGCTCATAGGGCCCGTCGCCGAAGCCGCCGCCCGTCCGGCGCCGCTCCCGCTCACGGCAGTACCCCGGCGGTCGGCCGAACCTGTGGCGCTCTGTGCGGGGCCGCCGCTGAGGGTGAGTGGGCACGGGGGATTCCACCGCGCCCCCGGGTGCGGATCGGCGGCTGGGTGGGGAGTGGTCTCCACTCGGAGAGTGGTGACCACGATGGTGCCCGTCGGGTGGACTTCGCTGTGGGTGCACCGGTGCGGTGGGGGAGTGCAGGGCATCCCGGTATCCGGTGTGCTCGGTGCGGTGCATCGGGCGCACCGGTTCGCGTGCCGACGATGCCGCGCACTTTCGCCCACTGCGCCGGGGCGCGCATGATGCGGGCGGGAGTGGCCGCCACTCCCGCCCGCTCCACCCGGGCGTGCATACGGAGGGTGACGGTGGATCGGATGCGGTGCACTCGCTGCACCCCCTTTGACCAGGTGTGCCGCCGCGGATTCCACCCATCGGACGGAAAGCAACCCTTGGTCCAGCCACGAGTTTCCCGCGAGCTTTCGACATTTCCCCTTGACCACGTCCGCTACCACTGCGGAGACGGCCCGCGCCGGGCACCCGATGCACGGGGCGGAGGGAAGATCTCTCCCTCCGCCCCGTGCATTATCACCGTGCGTAAGGGCGATGCGTGGTGCGGACGATGCGGCGAACTCTGGCATCGCGGTGCGTTCCACCGGGTGGGAGTGGACACCAGCCGAGTGGGAGTTCGCACGGAGCTGGACATTCTGGAGGGCCGCCTCGGCACGCGGCTGTCCGGTCTGTTGCAGGCCATTCCTTGGGACATCGACATGGTTGACGCCGACGCGGTCGTCGTGGCCGAGGGCTCGCCTGCGGACCAGGCCTGGCACCTTCTCCGTGCACAGTACGGAGTTGACTGGGTCATCGCTGGGAAGCTTTTGGCTCGTAAGCGTGCGCAGCTGTTGCCGGTCTACGACAAGGTGGTGCGCTGCGCTCTGGGCCGCCCGCGCCCCTCGTTCTGGCTTGCGCTGCATGCCGCGCTGCGCGCGGACGACCGTTCCCTGCATCGCCAGTTGCTCGCGCTGCGCCAGATCGCGGGGCTCCCGAAGACGGTGAGTGCGCTGCGGGTGTGCGACGTTGCGGTGTGGATGGGGCACCGGGCGGAGGGGCACGCCTGTCCTCGCTGACCTCGGCAGCGAAATTGCTCATGCGGCGTTCTGGTTTGTGAGGGTGACGGACTTTACCAACCGTCGCCCGGGTGTGTGGGACGTTCGCGTGGAGTGCTCCATGGGTGTGGGGAAGGGGTGTGGACTCGGGACCCGGAGTGCCGCCACCGGGGCGGTTCCCGGTTCGGAGGGGGCGGTGCAGGGTGGGCGGTTGGTGGTGGGCGAGTTACGGGTGCAGGAGATCGTCCGCGGGAGCGGGCGGGTGTCTGAGTGGGCGGTTCGTGGGTGTTTGAGTGATTCTGTTATCGCCTGGTGGTGTGGGTCTGGAGTGGATTCTTCCGGTCCGGGGTCTGTGGTCTGGTGGGCTGGCCGGGTGAGTGAACGGAAGCCGTATCCGGGTGACTTATCGGACGGGCGGTGGGCCCTCATCGAGTCGGTGGTCATCGGGTGGAAGGGCCGGCACGGCTCGGTCAGCGGCCATCAGGGTGTCTATGACGTGCGGGAAATTGTGATCGTGATCCTCTGCCAGGGGCGGACCGGATGTCAGTGGGCCTGGCTCCCGCACGGCCTGCCGCCCAAGAGCGCGACGTACTGCTACTTCGTCGCCTGGGGGGACGACGGAACCGGCCAGGTCGTCCACGAGTTCCTGCGCTGCCAGGTCCGTGAACGCGCTCGGCGATGGGAGGACCGGACCCTGGTGGTGCTGGACACTCAGAGTGTCCACGTGGCCGCTGGGGTCCCCGCCGCCACGACGGGCCACGATCCGGCCAAGCGGGTGCCGGGCCGCAAGCGTGGCCTGGCGGTGGACGTCCTCGGCCTGGTCATCGTGGTCGTCGTCCTCGTCGCGAACGTCCACGACAACGCCGCGGGTGTCGCCCTGCTGAGCGAGGTTGCCGTGAGCGCCGGCGGCAATGTCAGCAAGGCTCTGGTGGATCAGGGTTTCAAGGTCCAGGTCGTCAGACACGGAGCCGGCCTCGGCATCGACGTGGAGATCGTCCAACGCGGCCCGCAGCACAAGGGGTTCGTCCCGCAGCCGAAGCGGTGGAGGGTCGAGCAGACCTACGGGGTCCTGATACTGCACCGGCGTCCGGTCTGCGACTACGAACACCGCCCTTTTCTCCTCGTCTTCCCGTGTCTACTGGGCCATGACTCATGTGATGGTCCGGCGCCTCACCGGCGTGAATGTCCCCACCTGGCGCGAAGCGGCGGTGGCCGCGTGCATGTCCAGCCTCTCCTTCAGGCACTGGACATCCGCAAGGAAGCCGCCCGGGCGCAGGCCGACGACCTGCGCAGGCAGATCGAGGGCCTGCGGACCCGGCTGCGCAAGGCCGAGACACACCTCGGGCACCTCGCGGTCACCTGCAAGACCGTCACCAGCCTCGCCGGCCGGATCCCCGCCTCCCCGCCGGAACTGCCCGAGCATCCGGACTACGCCCGCATCCTGCCGCGGTGGTCAGCCCGTCGCATGGATCCAGCGGGCGTGGAGGGCGGCGAAGGGGCCGTCGCCGGAGGCGAGGCGGGCGGGCGGGCCGTCCTCGACCACGGCACCGTCCGCCAGTACGAGGACCCGGTCCGCCGCCAGGACGGTGGAGAGACGGTGCGCGATGATCACGGAGGTGCGGCCGGCCAGCAGCGCGTCCATAGCGCGGCGGACGGCCAGTTCGGTGGGGATGTCCAGGCTGGAGGTCGCCTCGTCCAGCAGCAGCACCGCCGGATCGGCCAGGAAGGCCCGGGCGAGGGCGACCAACTGGCGCTGGCCCGCAGACAGACGGCTGCCCCGCTTGCGTACCTCGGTGGCGTAGCCCTCGGGCAGCGCGGAGATGAACGCGTCGGCGCCGACGGCCCGTGCGGCGGCCCGGATCTCCTCCGGTCCCGTGTCCGGGCGGGCCAGCGCGATGTTCTCCATGATGCTGCCGTCGAACAGGAAGTTCTCCTGCGTCACCAGGGTGATCTCGCGGCGCAGTTCGCGGTCGGGGAGCCGGCGCAGGTCCACGCCGTCCAGCAGCACGGTGCCGGTGGTCGGATCGTAGAACCGGGCCGCCAGTTTGGCGACGGTGGACTTGCCGGCCCCGGTCGCGCCGACCACCGCCAGGGTCTGCCCGGCCGGCACGTCGAGGTCGAGACCGCGCAGCACCGGCGGGGTGTCCGGCCGGTAACGGAAGCCGACCCCCTGGAAGGCGAGCGCTCCCCGCACCGGCCGGTCGCGCGGCAGCGGCACCGGGGCGGCGGGCTCTGGCACCGAGGAGGGGACGGCGAGGAAGTCGGCGATCTTCTCCAGCGCCGCCGCCGCCGAGGCGTAGAGGTTGTTGAAGGTCGCCAGCTCGTCCAACGGGTCGTAGAAGCGCCGGAGATAGAGCAGGAAGGCGGTGAGCACGCCCAGCGGCAGCGCGCCGGACGACACCCGCCAGGCGCCCAGGGCCAGCACCACCGCCAGGGCGATGTTGCCGGTCAGCCGGACTCCCGCGGTGTACCGGGCGACCACCTCCAGGGCGTCGGTGTGGGCGTCCCGGAAAGTGTCGTTGAGCCGGTTCATCGCCGCGTGCTTGCGCTGCTCGGCGCGGAACGCCTGCACGGCCCGCACGGCGTTCATGCTCTCCCCGAACCGCACGATGATCTCCGCCACCGTGTCGCGGGCGCGCCGGTAGGCGATCCGGGAACGGCGCCGGAACCAGCGCGTCATCGCGACCAGCGGCACGATGGACCCCAGCACCACCAGCGCCAGCGGGGCGTCCAGCCAGAGCAGCAGCACCGAGATGCCCGTCACCGTCAGCACCGAGGTGAGCAGCCCGTCCAGACTGGCCTCGATCAGATCGCGTACGGCATCCACATCGGCGGTGAGCCGGGAGATGACGGCGCCCGAGGTGTACGACTCGTGGAAGGCGACCGGCAGTTGCCGGGCCCGGTCGAAGATCCGGGTGCGCAGCTCCAGCAGCACGGCCTGGCCCACCGAACCGGAGATCCGGAAGAACGCGTACCGTGTCCCGGCGGCCAGCAGCCCGCAGGCGGTGAACCCGGCCACGCACCCGGTCAGCGGGCCCCAGTCGCCCGCCGACGCCCGGGGAATGCCGAGATCGATGGCGCGCGCCACCAGCAGCGGGCCGACCAGCTGGAAGGCGTTCTCCAGCACCAGGGCGGCCAGGGCCGCGCCGGAGGGCCACCGGTGGGGCCGGAGCAGCGCGTACAGCAGCTGCCGGGACGCGCGCCGCACCCGGCGGGACTCCCGGTGTTCCGGCGGTCGCCCGGCGGGCCCGGCCGGGCGGTCCGCCATCGGGCCGGCGGCCGGGGAGGTGGTGTCCGCGCTCACCGGACCACCACCCCGTCGTCGCGGGTGTCCCCGGCCGGGCGCGGCTCCACCGCCATCAGCGCCCGGTAGACGGCCGAGGAGGTGAGCAGCTCCCGGTGGGTGCCCCGGGCGGTGATCCGGCCGTCCTCCAACAGCACCACCCGGTCGGCCATCCGGGCGGTGTTGGGCCGGTGCGCCACCACCAGGGCGGTGGAGCGGCGCAGCACCCGGCGCAGTGCCTGCTCCACCTCCGCCTCGGTGTGCAGGTCGAGCGCGGAGAGCGGGTCGTCCAGCACCAGCAGCGCGGGCCGGCCCACGATCGCGCGGGCCAGGGCGATCCGCTGCCGCTGTCCGCCGGAGAGCGACATGCCCTGCTCGCCGATGCGCACGGCGAGCCCGTCCGGCCCGAGCGCGGCCACGAAGTCCGCGGCGCCCGCCACCCGCAGCGCCTCCCACACGGCTTCGTCGGTCGCCTCCGGGGCGCCCAGGGTCACGTTCTCGCGCACGGTCAGCGAGGAGAGCAGCGGATCGTCGAAGGCACACCCCACCACGGACCGCAGGTCCGCCAGCCGCAGCTCCCGGACGTCCACGCCGTCGACGGTGACCCGGCCGGAGGTCACATCGGCGAGGCGCGGCACCAGCGCGGCCAGCGTGGTCTTGCCCGACCCGGTGGCGCCCACCAGCGCCACCGTCTCGCCCGGCCGCAGCTCCAGGGACACCTCCCGCAGCACCGGCCGGTCGGCTCCCGGGTGGCAAAACTCCACGTGTTCCAGCCGGAGATGGCCTCGGGCCGGCCGCACCAGCGGCTTGGGATGCGCCGGGTCGGTGAGGCCCGGCGGGGTGTCGCGCACCTCCCAGTACCGGTCGCAGGCGGCGGCGGCCGTGCTGGTCTCGGCCAGGGCCCAGCCGATGCACTCGGTCGGCCAGCGCAGATAGGTGCTGACCGTGACGGCCGCCACCAGATCACCCAGGGTCAGGGTGGAGTTGGCCACCCCCACCGCGCCGAGGCCCAGTTGGCCCGCGATACCCAGCTCGGGCAGGACCAGCAGCGCGGTGGACAGGGCCGCCATGATGCGCACCACCCGCAGCTCCGCGGTGCGCAGCCGCTCCGCCTGGGTGCGGAAGAGCGCCAGCCTGCCCCGGCCCTGCCCGTACGCGCGCACGACCCGGATGCCGAGCATGGTCTCCTCGACCAGCGTGGCGAGATGGCCGCCCTCGTCCTGGGTGGCCCGGGCAGCGACCTTGTACCGGGTCTCGTAGAAGTAGGAGACCAGCAGCAGCGGCGCCGCGCCCGCCAGCCCCACCAGCGCCAGCCACGGGTCGATCAGGAACAGCACCCCGAGACCCACCAGCACGGTGACCGAGTTGACCACCAGGAACAGCGCGGCGAACGCGAGGAACTTCCGCAGCACGACCAGATCGCCTACCGCCCGGGAGAGCAACTGCCCCGAGGGCCAGCGGTCGTGGAAGGAGACCGGCAGCCGGAGCAGATGGGCCAGCAGATCGGCCCGCATGTGCGACTCCACCAGCGCGGTGGGACGGGCGATCAGCTTGCGGCGGGCGTAGAACAGCGCCGCCTCGGCCGCGCCAAGCACTCCGACCAGCAGGATCGGCCGCACCGCCGCGCCCGCGTCGCCGGTGCTCAGCGGCCCGTCCACGATCCGCTGGGTGACCAGCGGAATGGCCAGTCCGCACAGCAGCGCGCCGAGCGTCGCGGCGGCGGCGGCGCCCACCGGCAGCCGGACCGGGCGCAGATAGGGGCCGAGCCGCCGTAGGGCGGCCCAGGAGGGACGCGGCCCGGCCGGTTCCGCGAGCGGCGCGCTCAATTCCATTCACTCCTCGGGGAGATGGCGTGACCGGTCTTCACCGGCGGCCGGGAAAATGTCCGTGCTAGCCTGGCGTCGAATTCTCCGATCCGCGGTGCGGACAGGCCGTGTCGCGACCGGCCGTGCGGAATTAAGCCGGCCCGTACCCTGTGAATAGAGGTCCGCTGTGACACAAGAATCCCTGTTACTTCTCGACCGTATTGATTCGGATGATTCCTACGCGAGCCTGCGGAACGACCAGGAATTCTGGGAGCCGCTGGCCCGCCGAGCCCTGGAGGAGCTCGGGCTGCCGGTGCCGCCGGTGCTGCGGGTGCCCGGCGAGAGCACCAACCCCGTACTGGTCGGCGAGCCCGGCCCGGTGATCAAGCTGTTCGGCGAGCACTGGTGCGGTCCGGAGAGCCTCGCGTCGGAGTCGGAGGCGTACGCGGTCCTGGCGGACGCCCCGGTGCCGGTGCCCCGCCTCCTCGGCCGCGGCGAGCTGCGGCCCGGCACCGGAGCCTGGCCGTGGCCCTACCTGGTGATGAGCCGGATGACCGGCACCACCTGGCGGTCCGCGATGGACGGCACGACCGACCGGAACGCGCTGCTCGCCCTGGCCCGCGAACTCGGCCGGGTGCTCGGCCGGCTGCACAGGGTGCCGCTGACCGGGAACACCGTGCTCACCCCCCATTCCGAGGTCTTCCCGGAACTGCTGCGGGAACGCCGCGCGGCGACCGTCGAGGACCACCGCGGGTGGGGCTACCTCTCGCCCCGGCTGCTGGACCGCCTGGAGGACTGGCTGCCGGACGTGGACACGCTGCTGGCCGGCCGCGAACCCCGGTTCGTCCACGGCGACCTGCACGGGACCAACATCTTCGTGGACCTGGCCGCGACCGAGGTCACCGGGATCGTCGACTTCACCGACGTCTATGCGGGAGACTCCCGCTACAGCCTGGTGCAACTGCATCTCAACGCCTTCCGGGGCGACCGCGAGATCCTGGCCGCGCTGCTCGACGGGGCGCAGTGGAAGCGGACCGAGGACTTCGCCCGCGAACTGCTCGCCTTCACCTTCCTGCACGACTTCGAGGTGTTCGAGGAGACCCCGCTGGATCTCTCCGGCTTCACCGATCCGGAGGAACTGGCGCAGTTCCTCTGGGGGCCGCCGGACACCGCCCCCGGCGCCTGACGCCCCGGGCCGCCCGGCGCCGCCCCCGGCCCCCGGCGGCCGCCGGGCGGAGCCC
>NZ_BBOX01000435.1 GCF_001553455.1 Streptomyces hygroscopicus subsp. hygroscopicus | reverse complement strand
GCGGTGCGGAAGGCGCGCTGGAGGGGGCCTCCGCCGACGCGGCGGCCGTGGGCCGTGGTGACGGCGCTGCGGAGGGCGAGCCGGAGCCGGTGCACGCACGGGCCGACGCCGATGTGACGCCCTCGGCGGGCGGGCACGGCGGGGAGGCGGCCGGGACCGGCCCCGACAGGGCCGAAGGGAGCGAGGGGGCACAGGGGACCCAGGGGGGCGACCAGGACGACGTCAAGGGCGACGACGGCGGCAACCGGTTCACCGTGCGGCTGGACAACTTCGAGGGACCCTTCGACCTCCTCCTCCAGCTGATCTCCAAGCACAAGCTCGACGTCACCGAGGTCGCCCTCTCCAAGGTCACCGACGAGTTCATGGCCCACATCCGCGCCATGGGACCGGACTGGGACCTCGACCAGACCACCGAGTTCCTCGTCGTCGCCGCGACCCTGCTGGACCTCAAGGCGGCCCGGCTGCTGCCTGCCGCCGAGGTCGAAGACGAGGCGGACCTCGCCCTGCTCGAAGCGCGCGACCTGCTCTTCGCCCGGCTGCTCCAGTACCGCGCCTACAAGCAGATCGCGGACATCTTCAGCGACCGGCTGACCGCCGAGGCCGCCCGCCACCCCCGTACCGTCGGCCTGGAGCCGCACCACGCCGAACTGCTCCCCGACGTCGTCATCAGCATCGGCCCCGAGGGCTTCGCCAAGCTGGCCGTCAAGGCGATGCAGCCCAAGCCCAAGCCGCGGGTCTACGTCGACCACATCCACACCCCGCTGGTCAGCGTCCGGGAGCAGGCCGAGGTGGTGGTCGCGCGGCTGCGGGAGCTGGGGGAGGCCACCTTCGGCACGCTCACCGAGGACGCTCCCGACGTCCTTACGGTCGTCGCGCGCTTCCTGGCCCTCCTGGAGCTGTACCGGGAGCGTGCGGTCCTCCTCGACCAGCCGGAGGCGCTCGGGCCGCTCATGGTCCGCTGGACGGGCGAGGCGGGGCGGCAGCCGCTGGTCACCGACGAGTTCGACCAGGAGGCCGGGGCCCGGCCCCGGACGGCCGGGGGCCGTGAGGGGATGGCCGGGCCCCGCAAGGAGGCGGCCGGGCCCGGGGAGGAGACGGCCACGCCCGAGAAGCAGAAGGAGGAGGTACCGAGTTGAGCGAGCAGCGGACACCCGCCGGACTCTCCGAGGTCGCCGACCTGGACCTCAAGCCCGCCCTGGAGGCCGTCCTCATGGTCGTCGACGAGCCGGCCACCGAGGAACACCTCGCCAAGGTGCTGGAGCGGCCGCGCCGCGCCGTCGCGGACGCGCTGCGCGAGCTGGCCGACGAGTACGCGGCGCAGGGCCGGGGCTTCGAGCTGCGGCTGGTCGCGGGCGGCTGGCGCTACTACACGCGCCCCGCCTACGCCGCCGCCGTCGAGGGGTTCGTCCTGGACGGTCAGCAGGCCCGGCTCACCCAGGCCGCTTTGGAAACCCTCGCGGTGGTCGCGTACCGTCAGCCGGTCAGCCGTTCCCGGGTCTCGGCCGTCCGCGGCGTCAACTGCGATGGCGTGATGCGGACCCTCCTGCAGCGGGGTCTGGTCGAGGAGGCGGGCACGGAACCCGAAACAGGTGCGATCCTGTACAGGACGACGAACTACTTCCTGGAGCGGATGGGCCTGCGGGGGCTGGAGGAGCTCCCGGAGCTCGCGCCGTTCCTCCCCGAGGCGGACGCGGTGGAGGGCGAGTCCCAGGAGGGCGTGCCGTCGTTCGATCCGGACGCCATCGACGGCGATGCACCATACGACGGCGTTGAACACCGAGCCGGCAGCGGCCACTCTCAGACGGAAACTTGATGCGAAGCAGCGGCAGGAACAGCAGGGGCAGCGGTAGCGGCGGCAAGAACTACCGGGGCGCGGGGAACCGGCGTGACGAGAAGCAGCAGCGCGCCGGCCGCCCCCGCCCCGAGGAGCGCCGCTACGACGTGGGCGGCGGCCCCCAGCAGGGCCCCCAGGCGGGGGCCAAGGGCGGGCCCAAGGGCGGTGCCAGGGGTGGCGGTCCCAAGGCGGGCGGTCCCAAAGCGGGCGGCGGCCGTGGCCGCAAGCCGGTCCCGGCCCGGCCGCGCGAGTACGAGGCGCAGATAGAGGAGCGCAACCGCGCCCGCCACGACAAGCCGCGGGTCAAGCTGCCCAAGACCTTCGGCGAGCCGGAGGGCGAGCGGCTCCAGAAGGTCCTCGCCCGCGCCGGTATGGGGTCGCGCCGTGCCTGTGAGGAGCTGATCGACCAGGCCCGGGTGGAGGTCAACGGCAAGATCGTGACCGAGCAGGGGATGCGCGTCGACCCCGAGAAGGACGAGATCAAGGTCGACGGGCTGACCGTGGCCACCCAGTCGTACCTCTTCTTCGCGCTGAACAAGCCCGCCGGCGTCGTCTCCACCATGGAGGACCCCGACGGCCGCCAGTGCCTGGGCGACTACGTGACCAACCGCGAGACCCGGCTCTTCCACGTCGGACGGCTCGACACCGAGACCGAGGGCATCATCCTGCTCACCAACCACGGCGAGCTGGCCCACCGCCTCACCCACCCCCGCTACGGCGTCACCAAGACCTATCTCGCCGCGATCCAGGGACCGCTGCCGCGCGACCTCGGCAAGCGGCTGAAGAACGGCATCCAGCTGGAGGACGGCTACGCCCGCGCCGACCACTTCCGGGTGGTGCAGAACACCGGCAAGAACTACCTGGTCGAGGTCAGCCTGCACGAGGGCCGCAAGCACATCGTGCGGCGGATGCTCGCCGAGGCCGGTTTCCCGGTCGACAAGCTGGTGCGGACCGCCTTCGGCCCGATCGCGCTCGGCGACCAGAAGTCGGGCTGGCTGCGGCGGCTGACCAACACCGAGGTCGGCATGCTGATGCGCGAGGTCGACCTCTGAGGTCGTGTGCTGAGGTCGCTCTGAGGTCGTGCTCTGAGGCTGTGGGCACCTCACGGGCCCCTCGGGGCGCCGGCGGCCCCGGCCGCCGGCGCCCCGCCGGTTCCGCCGCGTCTCGCCCAGCGGTCGCCCCGGGAGCCTGTCGGACCCCCTCGTTAGGCTGATCGGGAGCGCGGCCGGTGACGCACGCGGCGCGCGCCCGACGACGACAGGCACAGCGCGCAGCAGGGAGCGAGACGTGGCGGTACGAGCGGTCCGCGGGGCCGTCCAGCTGGAGCGGGACGAGCCGGAGCACCTGCACGAGCGGGTCTCCGCGCTGCTGACCGCGATCCTGGAGCGCAACGACCTGGACCCCGACGACCTGATCAGCGTGTGGTTCACGGCCACCCCGGATCTGCACAGCGACTTCCCCGCGGCCGCCGCCCGCAAGCTGGGCATCACCGACGTACCGCTGATCTGCGCCCAGGAGCTGGACATCGAGGGGGCCATGCCCCGGGTGGTCCGCATCCTGGCGCATATCGAGACCCCCCTGGCCAAGTCCGACGTCGCCCATGTCTACCTCGGCGCCGCCGCCTCCCTCCGCAAGGACATCGCCCAATGAGAACCGCCCTCGTCATCGGCACCGGCCTGATCGGCACCTCCGCCGCGCTGGCCCTGGCCGGCCGCGGGGTCCATGTGCACCTCGCCGACCACGACGCGGACCAGGCGCGCACCGCCGAGGCCCTCGGCGCCGGGACGCAGGGCGAGCCCGACGGGCCGGTGGACCTGGCGATCGTCGCCGTGCCGCCGGCGTACGTGGCCGCGACGGTGGCCGACGTGATGCGCCGCGGCCTCGCCCGCGGCGTCCTGGACGTCGCGAGCGTCAAGGGCGGCCCGCGCCGCGAGCTGGAGGCCCTCGGCTGCGACCTGACCCGCTACATCGGTACGCATCCGATGGCGGGCCGGGAGCGCTCCGGGCCGCTGGCCGCCACCGCCGACCTCTTCGAGGGGCGGCCCTGGGTGCTCACGCCCACCGCCGGCACCGACACCGAGGTGCTCAACCTCGCGCTCGAGCTGGTCGCGCTGTGCCGGGCCGTGCCCGTGGTGATGGAGGACGAGGCCCACGACCGGGCGGTGGCGCTGGTCTCGCACACCCCGCACCTGCTGTCCAGCATGGTCGCCGCGCGGCTGAAGGACGCCGACGAGACGGCGGTGCGGCTGTGCGGCCAGGGCATCCGCGACGTCACCCGGATCGCGGCCTCCGACCCCGCCATGTGGATCGACATCCTCTCCGCCAACCCCGGCCCGGTCGCCGATGTGCTCGCCGCCGTCGCCACCGACCTGGAGGAGACGGTGCGAGCGCTGCGGGCGCTGCAGTCCGCCGACGAGGCCAAGCGCGGCGACGGCGCGGCCGGTATCGAGGACGTGCTGCGCCGGGGCAACGCCGGGCGGGAGCGGGTGCCGGGCAAGCACGGCGCCGCCTCCGCCGTCTATGAGACGGTGACGGTGCTCATCGGCGACCAGCCGGGCGAGCTGGCCCGGATCTTCGCCGACGCGGGCCGGGCGGGCGTCAATATCGAGGACGTCCGGATCGAGCACGCCACCGGGCAGCAGGCCGGTCTGATCCAGCTGATGGTCGAGCCCTCGGCGGCCCCGGGGCTCACCCAGGCCCTGCGGGAGCGGGGCTGGTCCATCCGGCAGTAGCGGGCGGCGGAGCGCCGTACCGGGGCCGGGCACCCGCCCCCGGCCCCGAGGCCGTCCCCAGGGGTGCGAACCCGCCCCGGCCAAGCCAGTAACCTTGTCCGAGGCTCACATGGCCCGTTCAGTTCAGCCCCGTGCACAGGAAAGGTGTCCGACACCGTGGAAACCGCCGCCCGGACCGCCCCGGCAGCAGTGATTGTCGCGATCGACGGCCCCGCAGGCACGGGCAAGTCCAGCACCTCGAAGGCCGTCGCCGCCAAGCTGGGCCTGGGCTACCTGGACACCGGCGCCCAGTACCGGGCGCTCACCTGGTGGATGGTGACCAACGGCATCGACGTCAACGACGCCGTCGCCGTAGCCGACGCCGCCGCCAAGCCCACCATCGTCTCCGGCACCGACCCGGCCGCCCCGACGATCACCGTCGACGGCACCGACGTCTCCGGGCCGATCCGCAGCCAGGAGGTCACCTCGCAGGTCAGCGCGGTCAGCGCGGTGCCCGAGGTGCGGGCCGTGATCACCGAGCTGCAGCGGACCATCGCCGCCGAGGCGCCGCGCGGCATCGTGGTCGAGGGCCGGGACATCGGCACCACGGTCCTCCCGGACGCCGACCTCAAGGTCTTCCTGACCGCCTCCCCGGAGGTCCGGGCGGCCCGCCGCAGCGGTGAGCTGAAGGGCAAGGAGGCCACCGACCTGGCCGCCACCCAGGCCGCGCTGGCCAAGCGGGACGCCCTGGACTCCGGCCGTAAGACCTCGCCGCTGGCCAAGGCGGACGACGCGGTCGAGGTGGACACCTCCGACCTGACCCTCGACCAGGTCATCGAGTGCGTCGTCACCCTCGTCGAGGAGAAGCGGACCGCCGCGTGAGCGCCTCCGACACGGCACTTCCCAGCGCGGCCGGGGCCGTCGCGGCGCGGCGGATCGGCATCGGCCTGATGTACGGACTGTGGCGGCCCCGGGTGCTGGGCGCCTGGCGGGTCCCGTCCGCCGGGCCCGTCATCCTGGCGGGGAACCACTCGCACAACATCGACGGCCCGATGCTGATCGGCACCTCGCCGCGGCCGGTGCACTTCCTGGTCAAGAAGGAGGCGTTCACCGGCCCGCTGGATCCGTTCCTGCGCGGGATCGGCCAGCTGAAGGTGGACCGTACGACCGCCGACCGCACCGCGATCGGGCAGGCCCTGGGGGTGCTGGAGCGCGGCGGGGTGCTGGGCATCTTCCCGGAGGGCACCCGCGGCGACGGCGACTTCGCCTCGCTGCGCTCGGGGCTCGCGTACTTCGCCGTGCGCTCCGGGGCGCCGATCGTGCCGGTCGCGGTGCTCGGCACCGCCGAGCCGCGCGGCGGCGGCCGGACCAGGGCGCTGCCCCGGCTGCGCAGCAGGATCGACGTGGTGTTCGGGGACCCCTTCGAGGCGGGGGACGGAACCGGCAGGCGGACGCGGGCGGCCCTGGACCAGGCCACCGAGCGCATCCAGAAGCGGCTGGGCGCGCATCTGGACGGCGCCAGGCGGCTGACCGGCCGCCCAGACCAGACATGAGACCCGCGAGCCCATAGCGGCGGCCCGCGGCACTGAGGGACGACGAGGAAATCTTCATGAACGACCAGATCCACAGCGGCGGCGACGAGCACGGGGAGCTTGGCGACGCCGAGTACGCGGAGTTCATGGAGCTCGCCGCGCAAGAGGGCTTCGACCTGGAGGACGTCGAGGGCGACCTGGCCGCGGCGGGGCACGGCCCGCTGCCGGTGCTGGCCGTCGTCGGCCGCCCCAACGTCGGCAAGTCCACCCTGGTGAACCGGATCCTCGGCCGCCGTGAGGCGGTCGTGGAGGACCGCCCCGGGGTCACCCGGGACCGGGTGACCTACGAGGCCGAGTGGTCCGGCCGCCGCTTCAAGGTGGTCGACACCGGCGGCTGGGAGCAGGACGTGCTCGGCATCGACGCGTCCGTGGCGGCCCAGGCCGAGTTCGCGATCGAGGCCGCCGACGCGGTGGTGTTCGTCGTGGACGCGACGGTGGGCGCCACCGACACCGACGAGGCCGTGGTCAAGCTGCTGCGCCGGGCCGGAAAGCCGGTGGTGCTGTGCGCCAACAAGGTCGACGGGCCCAGCGGTGAGGCGGACGCCGCGATGCTGTGGTCGCTCGGCCTCGGCGAGCCGTACCCGGTCTCCGCGCTGCACGGCCGCGGCACCGGCGACATGCTCGACGCGGTGCTGGAGGCGCTGCCCGAGGCCCCGGCCCAGACCTTCGGGGCGACGGTGGGCGGACCGCGCCGGATCGCCCTGATCGGGCGCCCGAACGTCGGCAAGTCCTCACTGCTGAACAAGGTCGCGGGCGAGGAGCGGGTGGTCGTCAACGAGATGGCGGGCACCACCCGCGACCCGGTCGACGAGATGATCGAGCTCGGCGGCATCACCTGGAAGTTCGTCGACACCGCCGGTATCCGCCGCCGGGTCCACCTCCAGGAGGGCGCGGACTACTACGCCTCGCTGCGCACCGCCGCCGCGGTGGAGAAGGCGGAGGTCGCGGTCGTGCTGATCGACGCCAGCGAGTCCATCAGCGTCCAGGACCAGCGGATCGTCTCGATGGCCGTCGAGGCCGGGCGCGCGCTGGTCATCGCGTACAACAAGTGGGACACCCTCGACGAGGAGCGCCGCTACTACCTCGAGCGGGAGATCGAGACGGAGCTGGGGCAGATCCAGTGGGCGCCGCGGGTGAACGTCTCGGCACGCACCGGCCGCCACATGGAGAAGCTGGTCCCGGCGATCGAGACGGCGCTGGCCGGCTGGGAGACCCGGGTCCCCACCGGGCGGCTCAACTCCTTCCTCGGTGAGATCGTCGCCTCCCATCCGCATCCGATCCGCGGCGGCAAGCAGCCGCGGATCCTCTTCGGGACGCAGGCCGGGACCCGGCCGCCGCGGTTCGTGCTCTTCGCCTCGGGCTTCCTGGAGGCGGGCTACCGCCGCTTCATCGAGCGGCGGCTGCGCGAGGAGTTCGGCTTCGAGGGGACGCCGCTGCAGATCTCGGTGCGGGTGCGCGAGAAGCGCGGCCGCAGGAAGTAGCGGCCGCGCGGGGGCTCCCGCCGCCCTCGGCCCGGCCGGGCCGTCAGTAGGTGGGCCCCCGCTCCTCACCCCGGCCGGGCGGCAGGGCGGGGACATAGCCGCGGTGGTACAGCTCGTCGGGGTGCCACGCCCCGCCGTGGCCGTCCGGGCGGCCGTGGCCGCCGCCGATGAGGCCCCGGGGCTGGCCGATGGCGGCGAACGCGACGAACTCCATGTTCTCCTCGTCAGAACGGTCGCCGGGCAGCGCCCGGAACAGCCGGCGGTACTCCGCGTACAACGCGTCGTAGATCGGCGTGGCGGAGTGGTGCCAGGGGTCGGGCGCCGCCTCGAGCGCGGGGCGCATGGCCGGAATGCAGCCGTATGAGGGGGAACGGTAGGAGAGGTCGTATGCGTGCACGTATGTGCCAACGACCCGGCCGCCCGTCGGATGCGGCATCGGTGGCGAATGGGCTGCCCACCATGGGTCGGGGAGGTCCGGGCCGGCGGCGCCCATGGCGGTCATGTGCCCGCGAGCGGCATCGACGCGCCGACCAGCGCCCCGCGCGCCGCGGCCCGGTCCAGCGCCGCGCGCAGCTGGTCCTCGCGCGGCTGGGTGCCGATCGTGCCCGCCGCCGCGGCGTAGACCAGGACCTTCCTCGATCGGCCGACGGCGCTCCGCCAGCCCTCGCTGAGCGGCATCGGGCTGTGCGCCTGCCACCAGGCCACCGGGCCGCCGCTGTGCGGCCCCGGCATCAGCACCGCGTGCAGCCGCCCCATGGCCAGCAGCACCGACCAGCCGGGGTTGGGCGCGGGCGGCCGGCTCAGATCGACCACCGGGGCGAACCCCTGTTCGCCGAGGAGCTGGAGGAAGTCGTCGCCGTGCCCGGCCGCACCGGGGCGGATGATCGGCGCGGTCGGCTCCACCACCAGCGCCGGGCACGCCTCCTGGCCGACCAGCACCACCCCGCTGGTGACGCCGAGCACCGCCTGCTGGACCACCGGCGCGTGGTCGGCCGGGCCGCCGACGGGCGAGGTGGCCGGGCCGGCCGGAGCGGCCGGGGCGGGAACGCGCGGCGCGGAAGCCCGCGGCACGGAGTGCGCCGCCGGAGCGTGCTGCACGGACTGCACGGACTGCACGGACTGCGATTGCGCGGAGTGCGCGGGCGACACGGGCTGCACGGGCTGTACCGGCGGCACGGTGTGCGCGGTGTGCGCGGGCGGTGCGTGCGGCGCCTCGGCGGCCGGTGGCGCGGCGTCCTCTCCCGTGATGGACCGCACCGCGCCGCGCAACTGCTCTTCGGAGACCGGGACGACCTGGGAGGGAACGCAGGTGGCGTGCGCGAAGGCCAGCACGGCCGTCTCCTGCCCCACGAACAGCACGGTGCTGGTCCGCTCCTGCTCGGTGTTGCCGGGGGTGCGGCAGGACGTGCAGTCGTAGGCGCCCGGGGCGTTGTCCCCGGCGAGCAGCCGGTCGGCTTCTTCGTCGCCGATCTCGGCGCGTACGTCATCGCTGACGTCGAGCATGCGCGGCACGGGTGGCTCCTCGGTCTCGGTGGGCGAGCCGGGCGGTTCCCGGCTCATACGTAGACAACGGGCCATGCGGGGCGGGGGTCACGCGCCCCCGGCGGCTCCGGGGAGCGATGCGCCTGGGGGCCGGATGGTTCCCTCAAGCCGCTACCGATTTCACATCTGTTGGAGCACAAGAAGGTGAGGAGACCCAACCTCATGCCGCTTTTAGCGGTCTGACACTGTGATAGGCGGACGACACACCCGTCCGCGGGGAAGCAGTGGGATACGGGGTCGGATGCACATCTCTTTCCTGATTCACAACGCGTACGGGATCGGCGGGACGATCCGGACCACATACAACCTCGCCCGCACCCTGGGGGAGCAGCACGATGTGGAGATCGTGTCCGTCTTCCGCCACCGCGACCAGCCGGTCTTCGACCCCGGTCCGCACGTGCGGCTCAGCCATCTCGTGGACATCCGGAAGAACAGCCCGTCCTACGACGGCGCCGACCCGGACCACAGCCGGCCGGCGAAGGTCTTTCCCGTGGCGGAGGGCCGCTACAAGCAGTACAGCGCCCTCACCGACCGCCGTATCGCGGACCATCTCCGCCGGGTGGACGCCGATATCGTTGTCGGAACCCGTCCCGGGCTCAATGTCCACATCGCCCGCGAGGCCCGTCGCGGCCCGGTACGGGTCGGCCAGGAGCATCTGACGCTCAGCACCCACTCCAAGGGGCTGAAGCGGGCGCTGCGCGCGGTCTACCCCCGGCTGGACGCGGTGACCACCGTGACCGAGGCCGACGCGAAGACCTACCGCAGCCAGATGCGGCTGCCCGGGGTGCGGATCGAAGCGGTCCCCAACAGCGTGCCCGAGCCCGGTCTGGAGCCCGCCGACGGCACCGGCAAATGGGTGATCGCGGCCGGCCGGCTGGCCCCGGTCAAACGCTACGACCTGCTGATACGCGCCTTTGAGAAGGTCAGCGCGGCCCGCCCCGACTGGCGGCTGCGGATCTACGGCGGTGGCGCCCAGCACGCCAAGCTGCGCGCCCTCATCGACGAGCTCGGCCTCTACAACCACGTCTTCCTGATGGGCCCGGCCAATCCGCTCGACCCCGAGTGGGCCAAGGGCTCCATCGCCGCCGTCACCTCCAGCATGGAGTCGTTCGGCATGACCATCGTGGAGGCGATGCGCTGCGGCCTGCCCGTGGTGGCCACCGACTGCCCGCACGGGCCCGCGGAGATCATCGACAACGGGGTGGACGGCCGCCTGGTGCCCACCGGCGACGTCGACGCCATCGCCGCCGCGCTGCTCGACCTCGTCAACGACGACGAGCTGCGGCAGCGGATGGGACAGGCGGCGCTGAAGGACTCGGCCCGCTTCGACCCCTCCCGGGTGGCCGGGCGTTACGAGACGCTGTTCTCCGGTCTGATCGCCCGCAGCGGCCTGCGGGGCTCCCTGCACCGCGCCCGCGGCTCCCTGCTCAGCGGCGCGTTCATGACCAAGGACTCGCTGCGGAAGGTGCGTGTCGCATGAGCACAACAGCGCAGGCAGCTCAGCATGCCGAGGAGGACAGGATGACCGAGGCCGCCGAGGCCGCCCCCGCCCGCGCCGACTGCGTGGCGGACTCCGCCGGTGGACTCACCTTCCACATCGCCGGCTGGACCCGTCCCGCCCCGGGCAGCTACGACGACTGGAGCGGGGCGCTGGTGCTGGTCCGCCGGGGCGCGGCGGACAGCCCCGACGGGGAGGTGCGGCTGCCGCTGGGCCCCACCGCGGACGGCCGGCTGCAGGCGGCCCTGCCCAGCACCGTCGCGCTGCCCGAGGGCCGCTGGGACATCCACGTGGCGTACGGGGAGGAGGAGCCGCAGCGGCTCGCCCCGGGCCTGAACGATCTGCGCTCGCTCGTCGACCGCCGGCCGGGGCCGAGCACCTCCCCGCTGTCGGTCCGCATCCCGTACGCCACCAAGCACGGCAATCTCTCGCTGCGCAGCTGGCGGCGGGCGCCGCACGCCGAGGCCGGGGATATACGGCTGGAGGACGACACGATGGCCGTACGGGGGCGGCTGTACCGCGTCGAGTCTCCGGCCGACTGGCTGGCCGGGGCGGTCGTCGAGGCCCGCTGCCGCCGGGGCGCCGTTCCGGTGCGGACGGCCCCGCTGGAGGTGGACGGCCCGGACTTCTCCTTCACGCTCTCCTACCCCGAGCTGGCCCGGAGCTGGGACGGCGACCGCGCGGACGTCTGGGACCTGTGGCTGCGCCCGGCGGACGAGGCCATGGCCCCGGCGCGGCTCGCCCGCATCCTGGACGACGTGGCGGACAAGAAGGAGATCTTCACCTATCCGCCGCGGACGGTCGCGGGACCGCACGGGGAGGTGCAGGCGCAGCCGTACTACACCCGCGGAAACGATCTGGCGGTGCGGATCGGTCCACCGGCCTGATCCGCCCGGCCGGTCGAGGACCGCCGACCGGCCCGGCCCCTGAGGACTGCCTCGGCCCTTGAGGGCCGCCGACCGCTCCGGCCCTTGAGGACCGCCGACCGCTCCGGCCCTTGAGGGCCGCCGACCGCCCGGGCCCCTTGAGGACCGTAACGGTCCTCAAGGGCTGGCAGACTCGGCCGCATGCTGGAGACCTCGGCCCGCCTGCTCCGCCTGCTCTCCCTGTTGCAGGCCCACCGCGAATGGTCCGGCGCGGATCTCGCCGACCGGCTCGGGGTCACCCCGCGCACCGTCCGCCGCGACGTCGACCGGCTGCGCGAACTCGGCTACCCGGTGCGCTCCGCCCCGGGCACCGGCGGCGGCTACCAGCTGGGCGCGGGCGCCCAGCTGCCGCCGTTGCTGCTCGACGACGAGGAGGCGGTGGCGGTCGCGGTGCGGCTGCGCCAGGCGGCCGGGGGCGGGGTCGAGGGCATCGAGGAGACCTCGGTACGGGCCCTGGCCAAGCTGGAGCAGGTGCTGCCCGACCGGCTGCGCCGCCGGGTGGGCGCGCTGACCGCCTTCACCGTGCCGCTGTCCGGCTGGTCCCCCGGCCCCGGGGCGGATCCCGGGGTGCTGACCGAACTGGCCACCGCCTGCCGGGACTGCCGGCGGCTGCGCTTCGAGTACCGCGATCACGGCGGTACGGTCACCCGGCGCACCGCCGAACCGTACCGGCTGGTCGCCGCGCAGCGCCGCTGGTACCTGGTCGCCTGGGACGTCGACCGCGACGACTGGCGCACGTACCGGGCCGACCGCATCACCCCGACCCCGCCGCACGGCCCCCGCTTCACCCCGCGCCGCCCGCCCGCCGACGACCTCGCCGCCTATGTGGCCCGGGGCATCACCAGCTCCGTGTACAGCCGACGGGCCACCGTGCTGCTGCGGGTGCCCGCCGAGCGGGCGGCCGAGCGGTTCCCGCCCACGGTGGGGGTGGTGGAGGCCGTCGACGAGCACAGCTGTCTGCTGCACACCGGCGCCCACAGCCTCGATCTGCTGGCGCTCCACATCGGCTTGAGCGGTTTCGACTTCGAGGTGCGCGAGCCGGACGCGCTGAACGACCACATCCGGGCGCTCAGGGACCGCCTGGACCGAGCCCTGGGCTGATCGCGCCCCGCGGCCCCAGCCGCTGGTCCTTCCTCAGCTCCCGGCCGGCCACCGCCCACAGCATCGGCGCCTCCAGGGACACCGAGCCGATTGAGCGGGACGTAGCCGGTCCCGCCGAAGTCCGCGCCGCCCCCCGGCACCAGCAGACTGGCCACCACCATCAGCCCGCCGAACAGGTACAGCCAGTACGAGAGCGCGTTGAGGCGCGGGAAGGCCACGTCCGGGGCGCCGATCCGCAGCGGCATGAGCTGTCCCGGCGTCACTCCCTCGGGGGCAGCAGCGGGCCGAGTGGGCCAAGGTCCAGATTGAGATCCGAGGGCGCGATGCCGTAGCGCTCGCAGAGGGTGCCCATCCGGTCCTCCAGCAGCATCAGCGTCAGCCCGATCCGCTCCTCCTGGTCCTCCGTCAGATCGCCCTGGTCCACCCGGCGCAGCGCCTGCCGCTCCATCAGCTGGCGCAGCAGCTCGACGACGGTCAGCACCAGCTTCATCAGGTCGCGTTCGACGGTGTCCTGGTCCAGCTCCAGCTTCCGGCTCACGGTTCCTCCCAGGGGGACGGCACATCGGCGTTCACCGAGCTGATGAGCGCGCGCAGGTCGATGCGGACCAGATCGACGTCGGCGATCCGCAGGGTCAGATCGCCGGTGATCACCACTCCGCCGGCGAGCAGCCGGTCCAACA
Organism: Streptomyces hygroscopicus subsp. hygroscopicus; assembly: GCF_001553455.1. Lineage (GTDB taxonomy): Bacteria > Actinomycetota > Actinomycetes > Streptomycetales > Streptomycetaceae > Streptomyces > Streptomyces hygroscopicus. Next base: position 3,770 of record NZ_BBOX01000435.1, on the reverse strand, counting down.
CGTCCACCAGGGCGATCTGCTGGTGGGCCAGGGGGCCCGACGGTGCCGTCGTCATCCGTCCGCCCCCGCGCTCCCGGCGCCGTCGTCGTCGGCGGTGAAGGAGTACGGCGCCCACGGGCCGGTCAGCTCCACCCGCAGCCCGGTGGCCCGCTCGGCCAGCCGGCCGACCCGCTCGGCGAAGCCGGCGCTGTCCTCCCGCCGCACCAGATACGCGGCGTTGAGCACATTGCGGTCGGACTCACCCGACAGCTTGGGATCCTGCGGCGGATGCAGCCGGTGCCGCTCGGCCAGCCCGGTCAGGGTGTCGTGCACCAGCCGCGCCCCCTCCTCCGTCTGGCCCCAGCGCCGCTCGGCGGCCTGCCGCTGCGCCTTGCGGCGGCGCAGATAGTCGCGTCCGGACAGGGCGGTCGGGGCGCCCCGCCCCCCGGCGGGCGGCTGCCCGGCGGGCGGCTCCTCGGGCGGGGGCGGCGCGGCGTACACCTTGACGCCCCATTCGACCCGGCCCTCCAGCCGGTCCAGCGCCGAGGCGAACCGCTCCCGTCCGTCCGCGAGCATCCGCCGCAGCCCCTCCTCACCACGGCAGACGGTGGCCAGCCGGACCGGTATGACACAGGAGTCGGCGCCGGCGGTGTCGACCACCCGCTGATGGGCGCGGGCCACCTTCTCCAGCCACGCCATGTCCTCCAGCCGCTCCCGCAGCGGGCCCTCGTCGAAGTCCTCGGTCGGTACGTCGCCCGCCAGCACGGCCAGGCCCAGATGGCGCACGGCGCGCACCGGCTCGCCCGCCACCCCGGGCACCCCCTCCAGCGCGGCGAGGGCGTCCGGGCCGGCTTCCGGGGCACCGGTGTCGCGTACGACGGCGTAGGCGTACCGCAGTCCTTCGGTCATGCGGGGTTCTCCTCGCTCCCTCCGCCGGTCACCTCGGTCCGGGCGCGTGAGGAGAGCGACGGGTCGTGCTCCCACCAGTCGATGCCCATCTCCTTCGCCTTGTCGACCGAGGCCACGATCAGTCGCAGCTTGATCGTGAGAAGTTCGATGTCGAGCAGATTGATGCGGATGTCGCCCGCGATCACCACACCCTTGTCGAGCACCCGCTCCAGGATGTCGGCGAGGTTGGCCCCGCCCTCGCCCCGGGCGGCCAGCCCGGACGGCCCCGGGGAGCCGAACGACGAGGCCGGGGAGGTGTACGCGCCGCCCGTCGGGGCGGCACCGCCCCGGGTGGTCACAGCGTCCCGTTCGCCCACTGGCGAGCCTCCTCCAACCGGTCGAGCAGCGCGTCCTCCTGCCGCTCGAACTCCTTCTCGTCGATCGCGCCCTGGTCGAGCCGGCTCTCCAGCTCGGCCAGGGCGCGCTGGATGGCGGCCGGGTCGTAGTACTCCCGCTCCGCGGCGGCGACGACCTGCCTCAGCACCCAGCCGATCATCAGCATCAGGACTCGACGAAGCTGTACGGCGGCAGGGGGCCGTTGACCCGCAGCTTCAGCCAGGGGTGGGTCTTCTCCAGGTCGGCGGCGGCCGTCAGCAGCGGATCGGCGGCGTCCTTGCCGAGCAGCAGGGACAGGCTCAGGAACCAGCCGCCGCTCTCCGGCCCGGGGCGCACCTCCTCGGCCGCCGGGGCCAGCGCCTCCTCCACCAGCTTGGCGTCCCGCACCTCGCGCGCCCGGACCGCCCCCGCCACCAGTTCGCCGAAGCGCACCCGTTCCTCGTAGGTGCCGCCGCCCGCCGCGCGGTTGGCCTCCGCCATCGCCCGCAGCTCCGGCTCCTCGGCGAGCACGTGATGGAGCACCGCGTTCTCGTCGTGCACGGCCTTGACGTTGTACTCCACCCGGTCGGTCAGCCGGTTCAGCTGGTCGTGGTACCGGTCGGCGTGCTCGGCCAGCACACCGCGGACGTCCTCGTCGCTGGAGGAGACACTGCCGAACCGCATGGGCAGCACCGGATGGGAGTCGCTCACCTCGGCCAGCACATGCTGATGGGCCAGCAGATCGCGGCGGCGCGGCTTGAGTTCCGGCGGACAGTCGCTGACGATCGCGGCCAGATCGCCCTCGTTCAGCGCCCGGACCGGCAGCGGCGGATCGCCGATGCCCAGCAGCCGGTCGCCCAGGTCCGTGACCTCGCCGCGGGCGATGCCGTAGACATACGTACTCATGCCGACTCCTCGGACTTCTTCGGCGCCGCCTTGCGGGCCGGACGCCGACGGCGCGGCTCCTCCTCGTCCTCCTCCGCCGGCCTGATCGCGTCGGCCACGGACTGGGCGGCCTTGGAGACGGTTTCACCGGCACCGGACAGCGCGCCCTTGGTCTTGGAGCGCGCGCCGTTCTCGGTGATGCCCTCGACCACCTCGGGCAGCCCGGGGGACTTGTTCGGGCCCGACTCCAGGTCGAGCCGGTTGCAGGCCTCGGCGAACCGGAGATAGGTGTCGACGCTCGCCACCACGATCCGAACGTCGATCTTGAGTATCTCGATGCCGACGAGGGAGACCCGGACGAACGCGTCGATCACCAGCCCTCGGTCGAGGATGAGTTCCAGGACGTCGTACAGGCCGCTGGTGCCGCCTCCGCCTCTGGATTGCTGTGCCGGGACAACAGTGGTCATGTCAGGTGTGCTCCTCTCGTTTCCGTGGGGCGTCCGGCCGTCCCGCCGTCAGCGGCGGTCGCTGCGCCCGCGCTCGTAGCGGCGCAGCCGGCGGTACCCGGTGAGAAGGCCGTCCGGGTCGAGGGTCACCTCGTACAACGCCATCAGGCTCATCGTTTCCGGTACCCGGGCCAGCTCCACCACCTCGGCCTCCAGCACCCACCCGTCGTCGGTCCGCTCCAGACGGGGCAGGGACTCGGGGTACAGGCCCGTCAGCTCCACGAGCTGCTCGCGGGCGGCGCGCAGGAGTGCCAGCGGGGTCGGGCCGCCGGTCGCCGTGTTCTCGTGCGTCTCATCGGATGTGTCAGTCATGTGGGCTCCGGTGGCGGCGGGTACCGCGTCCGGGTGGGCGTAAACCTCGACGGGTCCGGCCTCGGCGATTTGTGGTGGAATTGTGCGCTCCGGAGGGGTCCGGGCGTTGCTTTTCCGGCCGCTGTGCGAATTGTTCGGCAGATCTCACCGGCGCCCCGCCGCCCATAGCGGAGCGGGCCGTTTGGCGCGGGATATCGACGGAAACTCACCGTCATCTTCGAGGCGTCAACACAAGCCCCGGAAGAGTGAGGAAGTCGCCCGCAAACCCGGGCGTGTTTTCTGTAACACAAGTGTGACGAATGGCGGACGTGAGACGCATGAGGCGGTGTCCGCCGGTGGCAACTCTGGGTTTGCCACTCCTATGGAGCCGCCTACGGTGGCTGTCATGGGACCTGTACCGAACCTTCCGGCCGAACCCGACGACGACCTCGACAGCTATGTGGGCCTCGATGCCCGTACCGCCGAGGAGCGGGCCCGCGCCCGCGGCTGGACCACCGTACGGACGCTTCCGCCGGGCGCGATCATCACGATGGAGTATCTGCGGGGGCGGATCGACTTCGAGGTGGACGAGGGCACCGTGAAGCGCTGCTGGCGCGGCTGACCCGGCCCCCCTCGGCTCCCTTCGCGCCCCCTCCGGCTCCCTCCGGCTCCCCGGTCCCCGTACGCGCCGGGGCGCCCCGGCGCGGCGCCACGCCCCCGCGCGCACCACGGCCACGGCCCCGGACGCGCTCGCTGGAGCGTCCGGGGCCGTGGCCGTGGTGGCCGTGGTGGACGTGTGACCGGTGCGGGGAAGGGGCGTGCGTACCGCTCCCCGCGGCCCGGTGC
>NZ_BBOX01000434.1 GCF_001553455.1 Streptomyces hygroscopicus subsp. hygroscopicus | reverse complement strand
GGGCATGAACTCCACCGGCAGCGCGACGAGATGGCGGGAGATCCAGGACGAGAGCCAGGTCAGCTCGGACTCGTCGACGGCCAGCCGGAGATCGGGCAGCCGCAGCAGCAGGGTGTCGATGGCGGTGTCGGTGATGGCACGGCCGATGTCCTGCCCCGGGCATTCGTGGGGGCCGCCGCTGAAGGCGAGGTGGGACCGGTTGCCGTACATGGGGGCGGCGATGTCGGGGCGGATGGCCGGATCGACGTTTCCGGCGGCCAGTCCCAGCAGCAGCATGTCCCCGGCCTTGATCTGCTGACCGCCCAGCTCGGTGTCCCCGGTGGCCCAGCGGCCGGGGACGACGGTGAGCGGGGGCTCGTTCCACAGCACGTGCTCGATGGCGTCCGGCAGGGTCATCTGGCCGCCGGCCAGGGTGGCGCGGAAGCGCGGGTCGGTGAGGACCATGCGCAGCGTGTTGGCCATCAGATTGGTGGTGGTCTCGTTCCCGGTGAGCAGCACCAGCCGCAGATGCTGGACGACCTCCTCCTCGGTGAGCCCGGAGGGGTGGGCCAGCAGCCAGGACGCCAGGTCCTCGCCGGGGCTGGCGCGTCTGCGTTCCACCAGGCCCTGGAGGGCCTCGGTGACGTACGCGTCGCTGCGCAGGGCCGTCTCGGTGCCCTTCATCAGGTCCCGGGTGGACTCCACCAGCCGCGGCCCGTACTCGTCGGGCATGCCCAGCAGATGGGTGAGGACGAGCATGGGCAGCCGCTGGGCGAAGGCCGTGACCAGTTCGGCGCCGCCGTCGGCGCAGAAGTCGTTGACCAGCTGGTGGGTGAAGCGGGTCACATGGCGGCGGATGCCCCGCCGGTCGAAGCGCCCCATCGACTCGGTGAGGGCGGCCCGCAGCCGCTCGTGCTCGGCGCCGTCGGCGAAGGTGCACATCGGCTGCCAGCCGACCACCGGCAGCAGGGGCGAGTCGGCGGTGATCCTGCCGTCCTTCCAGGCGTGCCAGTGGCGGGAGTCGCGGGAGAAGCGGGAGGGGGTGCGGGACACCTCCAGGTTCTCCCGGTAGCCCAGCAGCAGCCAGGCCGGTACGTCGCCGTCCAGCACGATCGGGGCCACCGCGCCGTGCTCGGCGCGCAGCCGCTCGTACAGGCCCATCGGGTCCTTCTCGTTCTCGGGCCCGAGGAGGTCCACCGGACCGCTGCCGGACGGCGCGGGGTGGACGGGGCACCGGGCGGGCGCCGGGCCGGCGGGCCCGGTGCCGAAGTCGTCGGGAGGAGGGGTCACGGAGTCTCCGGGGTCACGGTGTGGAGGGATTGCAGATAGCGCACGAGGGCGAGGAGGGTGTCGCGGCTGGAGGCCCGGTCGCGGGCATCGCAGTCGATCATCGGTACGGAGTCCGGCAGATCCATGGCCGCGCGCAGTTCCGCCGTGGGGTGGACGGGGGCGCCGGGGAAGGCGTTGACCGCGACCACGAAGGGCACACCGCGCTCCTCGAGCCGGCCGACCGCGTCGAAGCTGACCTCCAGCCGGCGGGTGTCGATCAGGACCACGGCGCCCAGGGCGCCCTCGAACAGGCCGTCCCACAGGAACCAGAACCGCTCCTGGCCGGGGGTGCCGAACAGGTAGAGCACCAGCTTGTCGTTGAGGCTGATCCGGCCGAAGTCCATCGCGACGGTGGTCTCGGTCTTGCGCTCGACCCCGGCGATGTCGTCCACCCCCACCCCGGCCTGGGTCATGGTCTCCTCGGTGGTCAGCGGGCGGATCTCGCTCACCGAGCCGACCATGGTCGTCTTGCCGACCCCGAACCCTCCGACGATCACCACCTTGACGGCGGCGGCCACGGAGGCCGGGAGGAGGTCCTCGCCGCGCGGTCCGGCGGTTCCCTCAGAGGTTCTGTAGTCCATGCATCACCGCCTGCAGCAGTTCGGGGTCGGGCAGCTCGGCGGCCGGGACCGGCGCCCTGACCTCCACCCGGCCGTCCTCGAGCAGCCCCGCGAGGAGCACGGTGACGGTGGAGACGGGCAGGACCAGATACGCGGAGATCTCCGCCACCGAGAGCGGGAACTGGCACATCCTCAGCACGGCGGCTTGCTCCGGCGCCGTCCCCGGCTCCGGTTCCGCGCGGGCCACGATCAGGCTGACGAGCTCGACGGGCCGGGGCGGGGATGGCTGCGGCCCGTGGTTCTGGTCGACGGCGTAGAGCCGCTCGGGGCCGCCCTCGTCCCACGCCTTGCCGGTTGCGCTCATGTCACCCGTCCGTCGGCGCGCGGCGGACTGCTGAGGTGTTCGCCGAGCCGGGCGACCAGGTCTCTCATGCACTGGCCCATCAGCCCGGCGTCCACGCCGTCATCGGCGAGCACCGCCAGGTAGGAGCTGGTGCCGGCCGCCATCAGGTAGAAGAACCCGCCGTCGACCTCGATGACGACCAGCCGCATCCGCCCGTCCCCGTCGGGGAATTCGGCGGCGATCGCACCCGACAGGCTCTGCAGGCCGGCGCAGGCGGCGGCCAGCCGGTCGGCGGTGTCCTTGTCGGTGCCGATCTGGGCCATGCACAGGCCGTCCGAGGACAGCAGGACCACGTGGCGGGTCTGCGGAACGCTGGTCGCCAGGTCCCGGAGCATCCAGTCCATGTTGAACCGCGGTTGCGTCACTTGCCTACTCATCCTTGTCCGACGGGTGCGGGGGGTGCGGGGTGGTCCGGGCGTCCGGGGCGTCCGGGGTGTCCGGGGTGCGCGGGCCGCTGGGGCCCTCGCGGGCGTCCGGGGCGGCCGGCGGGCCCGGGGGGCCGGTACCGGCGTCCGGCTCCGGGATCGGTTCGCCGTTGAGCCCCTTGTGGAACGCGTCCAGCCAGATCCCCGGCTGCACGGGCGGCCGGTCCGGTTCGCCCGGCGGGGGCGGTTCCGCCGGGGGCGCGCTCCGGGCCCGGAGGGGCGGGGTGACCGTGGGCGATCCGGCGGCGGCGCTGCGGGAGCCCGGCGCGTTCTGCGGAAGCGGGCCGGGGCGGCCTCNCGGAGGCGGACCGGTCCCGGTCGGG
>NZ_BBOX01000433.1 GCF_001553455.1 Streptomyces hygroscopicus subsp. hygroscopicus | reverse complement strand
GGGTGACCGTGGGCATCCGGCGGCGGCGCTGCGGGAGCCCGGCGCCGTTCTGCCGGAAGCCGGGGCCGGGGCGGCCCTGCGGGAGCGGACCGGTCCCGGTGGGGGACGGCAGGGGCGTGGCCCGCTTGACGGGCTTGGGCGGCGGCAGGGTGGCCTTGCGGGCGATCGCACCGCCGGGCGCGGGGGTGGGGCAGATGATGTCCTGCGGTACGACCAGCACCGCGCGCACCCCGCCGTACGCCGAGGGCCGCAGCGAGATCTGGAACCGGTACCGCGCGGCAAGCCTGCCGACCACGGCCAGGCCCAGCCGCGGCGTCTCGCCCAGGTCGTTGAGGTCCAGTCCGGCCGCCGCCTGGATCAGCATCGCGTCGGTGCGCCGGTGCGCCTCCTCCGACAGGCCGACCCCGGCGTCCTCGATCTCGATGGCGACCCCGGACTGGACCTCGATCGCGGTCAGATGCACGCGGGTCTTGGGCGGCGAGTAGCGGGTGGCGTTGTCCAGCAGTTCGGCCAGGGCGTGGATCAGCGGTTCGACCGACGGGCCGACGATGGCCACGTCCGCCACCGAGTGCAGATCCACCCGCCCGTACTCCAGAATGCGGGAGACGGCGCCACGGCACACGTTGTACAGCGGCACCTCCTTCTGCCACTGGCGGCCCGGCCGCGAGCCGCCCAGGACCGCGATGCTGTCCGCCAGCCGGCCGATCAGCGCGTTGCCGTGGTCCAGGTGGAGCAGATCGTCGAAGACCACCGGGTCGGCGCCGTGCTTGTGCTCCATCTCCCGTACGTCGTACGCCTGTTGGTGGACGATGGCCTGCACCCGGCGGGCGATGCTGACGAAGGCCCGCTGGGCCGCGTCCCGGAGGTCCTCCTCGACCCGCACGATCTCCATCACCGACCGCAGCAGATACCTCCGGGCGTCCTCGAAGTCCGGGTCGAGGCCGGGCACCCGCTCGACGTCCTTCATCGCATCGTCCACCATGGCGCCGCGCTGCAGCCGGGTCACCGCCACCGGCAGTACGTCCCGGACCACCCGCCGGATCTCCGCCTCCTGGTCCGCCAGGCGCTGCCGCAACTCGGCCTCCCGGGCCGCGAACCGGGTGCGCAGCGTGGTGATCAGCCGGCCTCGGCGCAGGGCCTCGGCCGCCGCCAGGGCCACCGCGAGCGTCGCGGCCGCCCCGCACCAGGCGACCGTGGCCCGCGCCCCGGAGGGGACCACGGCGACGGCCAGCGCCGCGCAGAACGCCATCGCGGCGGGAGGGATGACCCATACGAGCGTGGAGGCGGGCCGTCGGCCTCCGGGTGAGGTGCCGGCGAAAACCATGGGCATCCTTAAAAAGCTGCGGAGAGAAAATGAGTGCGATATACGGGCGGTGAACCAGCCCGCCATGGGCCCTGGAGCATAGCGGTTTCCTCGGCGCGCGAAACGAATATGCTTTTTTCTTCGGAATGCATCACCGAGAATAAAAAGAGCACGAAAAAGCGATCATTTACATTCACCGTTTGTCCGTGCATGACCGCACTGAGGTCGAATCTGCCCGTGGCGAAGGAGTCTGGGCAGGGTGGCGCCCCGGCCCTTAGCGTCCCGGCATGACCATTGGAAGCGCATGTGTGATCGGGGCGACGGGACAGATCGGCCGGGCGGCGGTGCGCGCGCTCGCCGCCGGGGGCTGGCGGGTGCGGGCCGCCTCGCGCGGCGGGGGACGCGACCGGAGCTGGCCCGCGGAGGTGGTGAGCGTGGCCGTGGACCGGGACGACGACGCCGCGGTGGCCGCGCTGATCGGGGACGGCTGCGATGTGGTGCTGGACTGCGTCGCCTACGGCCGGGCGCACGCACGGCAGTTGCTGGGGCTCGCGGACCGGATCGGATCGGCGGTGGTGATATCCACAGCGGCGGTGTACGAGGACGACCAGGGCCGCGGCTTCGGCACCCAGGACCGGCCGGACGGCGCCCCGCGCTATCCGGTGCCGCTCCCCGAGTCCCAGCGGACCGTCCCGCCGGGCGACGGCTACGGCGGCCGGAAAGTCGCGCTGGAGCGGGAGCTGCTGGCCGCCGGGGACCGGCTGCCGACCACGCTGCTGCGCGCCGGGGCGATCCACGGCCCGTACTGCCGCACCCCCCGTGAGCTGTACTTCGTCAAGCGAGCGCTGGACGGGCGGCCGGTGCGGATCCTGGCGTACGGCGGCCGCAGCCGGTTCCATCCGGTGCATGTCGACAATATCGCGGAGCTGGTGCGGCTGGCCGCCCAGCGGCCCGGCTCGCGCGTGCTCAACGCGGGCGATCCGCAGGCCCCCACGGTCGCCGACATCGCCGCCGCCGTGGACGCGGTGCTGGGGGTGCGCGGCGAGCTGGTGCTGATCGACGGGGCGCCGCCGCATCCGCACGTCGGCAGCACCCCCTGGAGCCTGGCCCACCCCCTCGTCTGCGACATGTCGGCCGCCGAGCGCGAGTTGGGCTACCGTCCGGTGACCGGCTACCTGGAATCGCTGCCCGCGACCGTCGCCTGGCTGGCCGAACGGCTGGCGGACACCCCGGACTGGCGCGCGGCCTTCCCCGACATGGCCGCGGCCTACGACCCGATGGCCGATCTGTTCGACTACGCGGCCGAGGACGCATGGCTGCGGAGCGGCGGACATTCCCTCGCGTCCTGACCGGTGCGGCCCGTAGTCTCACGCGGCCATGAACGAGGTACGGATATGAGCGCCCGGCTGCGCGAACTCGCCCGGGAGACCGAGCGGATCGTGGCGTCCGGCGGCTACCCGGCGCGCGGCGGGCACACCGGGCGGCCTTCGCGGCGGCGTTCCCGTCGTAGGGACCGTCCGGCGGGTGCCCGGCCGGGGAAACGGCACCGGGCCCGCGCGGGGTCCGCGCGGGCCCGGCTCACCGCGGCTCGCTACTTGACGACCGCGGCGGCGGCCGCCTCCTTGGCCGCCTTCGCGTCCTTCGCGGCCGTACCGGCCTTCGCGGGCACCGGCGTGGCGTGCGGGGCGCAGGTCACGTCCGTGGCGTCCACCGTGCCCTCGAGCAGGTAGGCGTCCACCCGGTCGTTGACGCAGCGGTTGACCAGACCGGTGACCCCGTGCGAACCGGCGTCCCGCTCGGTGATCAGGCGCGACCCCTTCAGCCGCTTGTGCAGCTCCACCGCGCCCTCGTACGGAGTCGCGGCGTCACGGGTGCTCTGCACGATCAGCGTCGTGGGCAGCCCCTTGGCGGCGCCCACCTCCAGCGGGGTCCGCTGCTTGGCGCCCCAGGTGGCGCACGGCAGGTTCATCCAGGCGTTGGACCAGGTGAGGAAGGGATAGTCGCGGTGGAGCCTGGTGTTGTCCCGGTCCCACTTCGCCCAGCTGGCCGGCCACTTGGCGTCGGCGCACTCGACGGCGGTGTAGACGGCGTTGCCGTTCTCCGAGGCGATGTTGCCCGCGGTGTCGGACAGATCGGGACCCGCGGCCTCGACCAGCGCCTGCTCGTCACCGGCCAGGTAGTCGCTCCACACCTGGGCGACCGTGGCCCACGACGAGTCGTAGTACGGGGCGCTCTGGAAGAAGCCGAGCAGCTCGGCCGGGCCCACGACGCCGCCGATGGGGCTCTTCTTGGCGGTCGCGCGCAGCGTCTCCCACTGCTTCTGGACCTCCTCGGGGGTGTCGCCGATGTGATAGGCGGCGTCGTGCTTGGCGACCCACGCCTTCCAGTCGTTCCAGCGCGTCTCGAAGGCGACGTCCTGGTCCAGGTTGGCCTGGTACCAGATCTTCTCCCGCGAGGGGTTGACCACGCTGTCCACGATCAGCCGGCGCACATGGGTCGGGAAGAGCGTCGCGTAGACGCCGCCGATGTACGTTCCGTAGGACACGCCCAGGTAGTTGAGCTTCTTGTCGCCGAGCGCGGCCCGGATGACGTCGATGTCACGGGCGGTGTTGGGCGTCGTCATATGCGGCAGCATCCAGCCGCTGCGCTCCTTGCACCCTGACGCGTAATCGCGGGCCAGCTTGCGCTGGACGCGCTTGTCCGCCTCGCTGTCGGGCACCGGGTCGAGCTTCGGGGCCTTGGCGTACTCCTGGGGATCCACGCACGAGATGGCCGTGGAGTGGCCCACTCCGCGGGGATCGAAACCGACGAAGTCGTACGCCTTCGAAACCTTCGTCCACAGCGGGTTCTTGGTGGTGACGCGGGTCGGGAAGCGGAGCCCGGAGCCGCCGGGCCCGCCCGGGTTGTAGATCAGCGAGCCCTGTCGCTCGGAGGCGGTACCGGTGTTGCCGATCCGGTCCACCGCCAGCTTGATGGTGCGGCCGTCCGGCTTGGCGTAGTCCAGCGGCACGGTGACGTAGCCGCACTGGATGGGCTTGGCCAGCCCCCAGTCGGCCGGGCAGTCCGTCCAGTCGATGCCCTTCTTCGCGGCCTTGGCCGCGGCGACCGCGACTCCGCGCGCCTCGGCGGCCCCTCCCGGCGTCCGCTCCGAGGCCCCGGCCGTGGGGGCGGCCAGCGCACCGGTTATCAGCGCACCGGTGATCACACCGCCGGCCACGCCGAAGAGTGCTGTGCGTCTCACGTAGTCATCCCCCTGCTTGGTTGCGCCGCCGACGCGACGATGATCACAGAGTGTCAGGAGGATTCTTCTGGCTCGCTTACCGCCGAGTACAGGGCAAACCGCCGTTTCTTTATCAAGACGTGAACATCAGCCGGGCGGTGACGGCCGCTTCGCCCAGGGTCCGGCGCAGCCGCAGGGCGGCCGGGCCCACGGCGGTGACCAGGCCACCCGCCGCTCGGCGGACCCGGGTCCGGCCAACGCGCTTGACGGCCCCACCGCGTACCCCCGATTCTCGTCTCCGCAAGACCATGATTCATCTGTTCCGCTCCAACCCCCCACATCACAACGGAGCCCAACTGTGAAGCGAATAGCGTCATTCCGCCGTGGCATGCTCGCGGCCGGAACCGGTGCCGCGCTCGCCGCGGCCCTGCTGAGCGGCGCCTCGGCCGCCGATGCCACCGTCCCCACCCGGGCCGCGGCCCCCGACATCGACATCGCGGCCGTCAAGGCAGACCTGGGAGAACTGCAGTCCATCGCGGACGAGAACGGCGGCAACCGCGCCCACGGCGAGGCCGGTTACGAAAAGTCCCTGGACTTCATCAAGGGCAAGCTCGACGAGGCCGGATTCACCACCTCGGTCCAGGAGTTCACCTCCGGGGGCGCCAAGGGCTACAACCTCGTCGCCGACTGGCCCGGCGGCGACGACGGCAAGGTGGTGATGGCCGGCTCCCACCTCGACTCGGTCCAGGCCGGTCCCGGTATCAACGACAACGGCTCGGGTTCGGCCGCGATCCTCGAGGTCGCGCTCGCCGTGGCCAAGGCCGATCTCCAGCCCGCCAAGCACCTGCGGTTCGCGTGGTGGGGCGACGAGGAGGACGGCATGGTCGGTTCGACGCACTATGTCGACAGCCTGGCCTCCGACGAGGCGTCGAAGATCGACTCCTACCTCAACTTCGACATGCTCGGCTCCCCCAACCCGGGCTACTTCGTCTATGACGACGACCCCGAGCTGGAGAAGGTCTTCACCGACTGGTACGCGGCGAAGGACATCACGACCGAGCCGGAGACCGAGGGCGACGGCCGCTCGGACCACGCCCCGTTCAAGGACGCCGGGGTGCGGGTCGGTGGTCTGTTCAGCGGCGCCGAGACCACCAAGAGCCAGGCGCAGGCCGACCAGTGGGGCGGTACGGCGGGCGAGGCGTTCGACCCGTGCTACCACTCCGCGTGCGACACGGTGTCGAACATCGACGACAAGGCGCTGGACCTGAACACCGACGCCATCGCCCACGCGATCTGGGAGCTCAGCTCCTAGTACCCGTCCGCACCGGACCGGCGCCGAGCCGGTCCGGCCCGGTCCGTCACTCCTCGCGGCCCGGACGCCGGTCCCCGGCGTCCGGGCCGCGGTGTTCCGCCGCGATGCCGAAGCGGCCCCGTTCGCCCTGAGCGGACGACGACAGGGGGCGCACCGATGAGACGGTGCTGATCACCCGCTCCTCCGCGTCCGTTTCGATCTCCTCGAGTCGCTGCAGGTCAGCAGCGGAGACCAGGGCGACGAGCGGCTTCCCGTGGCGCGTGACGACCACTTTCTCGCCGCCGTACACCACGCGGTTGATCAGCTCCGCCAGCTCTGCGCGGGCTTGCGTCACCGGAATCTCGTAAGCCATGCTCCACATCATATCTGGACGTACGTCCTGTACATTTTTTACGGAGCCACCGATGCCGAGAGGTGACGCGATGGAACGACCGACCGCGCGCTATGTCCTGCCCGAGTTCACCGAGCGCACCAGTTCGGGGACGCGGACCATGGACCCCTACTCCAAGCTGCTCTCCGAGCGCATCGTCTTCCTCGGCACCCCGATCGACGACACCGCCGCCAACGACGTGATCGCGCAGCTGATCCATCTCGAGCACGCCGCACCCGGCCAGGACATCTCGCTCTACATCAACTCGCCCGGCGGCTCGTTCGGGGCCATGACGGCGGTCTACGACACGATGCGCTTCATCACCTGCGACATCGAGACGATCTGCCTGGGCCAGGCCGCCTCGTCCGCCGCCGTGCTGCTGGCCGCCGGTACCCCCGGCAAGCGTCTGGCCCTGCCCGGCTCGCGCATCCTCATCCGCCAGGCCGCGTTCGGCGAGCCGGTCGAGGGCACCACCTCCGATCTGCAGATCCAGGCCGAGGAGCTGCGGCGGACCCAGGCGACGCTCGAGGAGATGCTGGTCCGGCACACCGGCCGGAGCGCCGAGCGGATCCGCGCCGACCTCGACCGGGACAAGATCTTCGACGCCGCGGGCGCGGTGGCGTACGGGCTGGTGGACAAGATCACCCAGAGCCGCAAGCAGCCGGGCGCGCCGCTGCGGGCGAGGTGAGCGCGGTGCTGCCACCCGAACTGCCCCCGCTGCCCTCGCTCACCCGCGCCGAGGGGAGAGTCGTCGACGGCTATCTGGAGGTGGTCGATCTGCTGGGCCGGATCAATCCGGCGCGCGGCCGTGACACCTATGGAAGCCTCCGGGCCGCCCAGGCCCTGGTGGGGAGGGCCACCGCGCTGCGGGACGCGCTGACGCTGATGCACGAGCGCGGGGAGAGCGAGCTGCACACGGCGACCCTGGCGCGGGCGCTGCGGGTGCTGGACGGGGAGCGGCGCGCGGAGCGGGTCACCCTGCCCCCGGCGCTGCGGGCCTGAGCCGTCTCCTCCCGGGCCCGGGGCCGTCACCCGGACGGCGGAGCCGGATGACGGCGCTCCGGGCGCGGCCGGCTTGCGCCCCGCGGGTGGCCCAGGTCCGTGCGGCCGTCCGCCTCACCACGGCCCACCACGCCCCGGCACGGCCGTTCGGCCGGCTCACGGGGTGCGGCGGGGCGGCCGTCGTCACCCGGACGGACCAGCCGTGACCACCGTCACACCGCGCCCGCTCGAGTCGGAACCGAGGGCGCGCCTGCGTGACCATCCCTGGGGACGACAGGACTCCGCCGCCGCACCGGGGCGGGGTCGGCTCACGAAGGGTGGTGCGTGATGTCCGCGCCTCTACATATCCCCAGGATGTTCTCCCGAGCGAGCGCCGTCTCCGCCCTCACCGTCGCCGCCGTCGGAGGCACCGTGGCGACGCCGGGGTCTCCACCGGAGGCCGAGGCGGCGACCGCCGCCGCCAAGGCGCTGCGGATCGCGGCCTCGAAGAAGGGCGCACCGTACAGGTACGGTGCCGCGGGGCCGAAACGCTTCGACTGCTCCGGCCTGACGCAGTACGCGTACAAGCGGGCCGGGAAGCGGCTGCCGCGCACCGCCGCCGCGCAGTACAACCGGACCCGTCACATCAAGGCCGCCGCCCGCAAGGGCGGGGACCTGGTGTTCTTCCACTCCGGGAGCGGGGTGTACCACGTCGGTGTGTACGCGGGCGGCGGCCGGATCTGGCACGCCCCCAAGACCGGCGAGGTGGTGCGGCTGGAGCGGATCTGGACCAGCAAGGTCTGGTACGGACACGTGCGCTGACCGCTGTAGGTGTCAGTGGCCATGGGTAGGTTGACGGGGCCGGGACACCGTGGGGTGGACCGGTCCCGTCGACCACCGGAGGCACGCGTGTCCTTTCCCAACCCGGTCCGGCACATCACCTTCGACGCCCACGACCCCTACGCCCTGGCCCGGTTCTGGTCCCGGCTGACGGGCTACCCCCTGGAGGACTCCGGGCCGGACGACGACGAGGTGCTGATCAGCCCGGGGCAGCCAGGAGTGCCGGGGCTGCTGTTCCTGCGGGTCCCGGACACCAAGACCGTCAAGAACCGCGTGCACCTGGACATCCAGCCGCCGTCGGGCACGCGGGACGCCGAGGTGGAGCGGCTGATCGGGCTCGGCGCGTCGGTGGTGGACGACCGGCGCACGGACGACGGGCTGGGGTGGGTGGTGATGGCCGATATCGAGGGCAATGAGTTCTGTGTGGAACGCGGCGCCGTCGAGCGCGGTGCGGTGAGCTCATGAGCGAGCCGTTCCAGCCGGACCGGACCTACGACCAGGTGTATCTCCTCTTCGTCGACACCGCCGGGTATTCGACGATCGTCCGCTCGAACCCCAGGGACCGGGCCGCGCACGCCTTCGATCTGCTGCGCGAACGGATGCGCGCCCGGATCGGGCAGCTGGCGGCGCGGCACCGCTGTGCCCGCAGCGAGGTGTGGAGCTGGCGCGGCGACGGGGGTTTCTTCGCGGTCCACGACGAGAGCGAGAGCGTGGCCCGCGATGTCGTGCTGGAGGCGGCCCGCGCCTTCCTCACCCTGGATCTGCGCCATCTGCGGGACGAGTTCGCCCAGGCGGGGGTGGCCGGGGAGCTGCATGTGCGGATGGCGGTGCACAAGGGGGCGATACGGCACACCGGCGAGGGCCGCACCGGCACCATCCACTCCCCCGACATCAATCTGGCGGCGCATCTGGAGAAGGCGACTCCGGCGGACTGCCTGGCGGTCTCGGAGGACGTGTACCGCACCGCGGGGCCGTACGCGGAGCTGTTCGCCCACGTGGGAAGCCATGAGGGCAAGGACATCTATCTGATGGCGGGGGACGGCGGCCCGGACGGGGCGGCCAAGGCGTGGCTGGCGGGCCGGGGGCTGGCGGACGGCGCCCCCGTGCACGCGTATCCGGAGCGGCCCAGCCCCCAGGAGAAGGCGCGGCTGCTGGACGCGGCGGCCGAGGAGGTCCTCGACATGGGGACCGCGCTGCGCACCTCCTCCAGCCGGCTGGTCACCACCGAGCGCCCGGCCCGCTACCGGGACGCGGTCCTCGGGCTGCTGCGCCGGGGCGGCACCTACCGCTGCTATGTGCTGGACCCGTCCTCGGACGCGGCGGCCACCCTCTCCCGCCAGTACCAGGAGGACATGGCGCGGAAGATCAAGGATTCGCTGGAGCGGTTCGGCCGTTTCAAGGAGCGCTACGGGGCGGAGGCCGAGGGTCTGCGGGTCTACCAGACGGACGAGTTCCCCGGGTTCTCGGCGCTCGGCGTCGATGTGCGCCGGCCGGGCGGGCTGATCCTGTACTGCTCGTACCTGACGGGCACGGGCCGGTACGGGGTGATCGAGCGCGGCGACATGCCGCACTATCTGATCGGCCCGGCCGCCGGGCGGGTCTTCGCCCGCATCCGTGAGCTGGCCGAGGCCCGTGCCTCGGCGGGGCGGGTCCAGCGGGTGCTGTGAGCGGGGTCCGGTGCCGCGCTCCGCACGGCCCCGGCCGGGCGCGCCCGGCCGCCCCCGGTCCCGCGGCCGGGGAGTGCTCAGCGGACCGGCACGGTCCACGGCAGGGCGATCCAGACGGTCTTGCCGCCGTCCGCGGTGGAGGTGACGAACACCTCGCCCCCCGACTCCGCGGCCAGACAGCGCACGATGACCATCCCGCGCCCGCTGTCCTGCTGGGTGGCCAGCGGCAGCCATCTGGGCCACTGGGGATGGCTGTCGGTGATCCCGATCTCCAGCCGCTGCTCGCGGTCGAGCCGCAGGTCCACGGTGAAGGTGGGCGACTGGTCCACGGTGTGCTCCACGGCGTTGGTGGCGAGCTCGGAGACGATCAGCCGCACGGTGTCGGCGGCCTCCGCTCCCTCCCCGAGCCCCCATTCGGCGAGTACGTCCGTGACATAGGCGCGTGCCGCGGGAACCGATGCCGGTGCGCTCGGCAGAGTGACGGATGCTTCCTGATGGTCTGCCATGACGGCCTGTCCCTTTCCCGCGGGGCGCGGCTGCGGACGTGTTCGACGTGGGTGCTGCGAAGCCAGTGAAGTCGTGGGCTGCCCCGGCGGCTCTACGCGTCAGACTGCCACCGATGCCCTCCGTAACGGGGGCGATCCACGGAGTTATGCATATATCTGTCGCCCAAAGCGGTGAACTCTGCTACGGAAGACCGGATTTGGCAGGCACACTGGGCCACTGGTGCGCCACGCGCCGTGCGCGCGGCGCACGTCTGACGGACCAGGCGGGAGGGGAGAACTCATGCGGTACGGCCCGGCGGTGCGCCGCCGCAAGCTCGGCGCCGAGCTCCGCCGCCAGCGGGATCTGGCCGGACTCACCAGCGGTGAGGTGGCCGGCCGGCTGGGCTGGCACCAGTCGAAGGTGAGCCGGATCGAGACCGGCCGGAGCGGGGCCAAGCCCTCGGACGTGGCGCGGATGCTGGAGGTCTACCAGGTCGCCGACCCCGAGCTGCGCGCCCTGCTGGAGGCGCTGTGCGGCGGGGGCGCATCGGATCCGGAGGGGTCGCGGCGCGGCTGGTGGTACGCCTACCGCGATCTGCTGCCGCCCGCCTACCGGGACTTCATCAGTCTGGAGGCGGAGGCGTCGGACGCGTACACCCTGGAGACCACGGTGGTGCCCGGTCTGCTGCAGACCCCGGACTACGCCCGGGCGGTGACCCTCGCGGCGCTTCCGGATCTGCCGCCGGCCCAGGTGGACTCGCTGGTGGAGGTGCGGATCGCCCGTCAGTCGGTGCTGCACGGCGAGCGGCCGCTGCGGCTGCACGCGGTGCTGGACGAGGCGGCGCTGCGGCGGGAGGTGGGCGGGCCCGGGGTGATGGCGGCTCAGTTGCGCCATCTGGCCGAGATCTGCGCCCTGCCCCAGGTGCGGCTGCAGGTGCTGCCATATTCCGCTGGAATGCCCATTGGTATGACTGGTCCTTTCATTATTTTCTCTTTTCCGCACATTAGTGACCTGGACGTGGTAGTTCTCGACCACCTGACGAGTAGCCTCTATCTGGAGCGGAAAGAAGACCTCCGGGCGTACAGCGCCGCGTTCGAGGTACTGCGGACCCACGCCCTGGCACCTGAGGAATCGTTGACCTTCATCCAGAAAATCGGGGGCGGCGCCTGAGGGGGCACCATGTCCAGTATGTCCGCCAACTCCGTCGAATGGCTGCGCAGCAGCTACAGCGTCGGAATGAACAACTGCGTCGAGACGGCCCTGCTGGGGCCTGACCGGCTCGGCGTGCGCGATTCGAAGAACACGGCGGGCCCCGTCCTGCTGTTCACCCCGTCGTCCTGGGCCTCCTTCCTCGAGGGGCTCAAGGACGACGGCCCCGGCTCCGGCACCTCCCGCCCGGCCGGGGACTGATCCGCCGGTGAGCGGCTGATCCGTTCACCATCCCGCTCACCACCTCGTCACCCTCCCGTTCACCGCCCGGCCGGTGGCCCGTCCACCGTCCCGCCGGTGATCCGTCAGGCGGTCGGCGCGGTCCTCACGATCACGCCGGCCGCCTCGTCGAGCTGCGGTTCCGTCAGGTCCCCGCGTGCGGTCAGCCGCAGCCGGGAGACGCCGTCCGGAACGGACGGCGGGCGGAAGCAGCCCACCAGCAGCCCGGCCGAGCGACAGGCCGCGGCCCAGCGGACCGCCGCCTCCGGCGACGGGGCGCGCACCGACACCACCGACGCGTCCGGCCGCACCGCGGCCAGCCCGGCGGCGGTCAGCCGCCCGTACAGCCCCATGGCGACCGTACGGACCCGGGTGGCCCGCTCCGGCTCCCGGCGCAGCAGCCGCAGGCTCGCCAGGGCGGCGCCCACGGCCGCCGGGTTGAGCCCGGTGTCGAAGATGAACGTGCGGGCGGAGTTCACCAGATGCTCGATGACCCGGGCGGGCCCGAGCACCGCCCCGCCCTGACTGCCCAGCGACTTGGAGAGGGTGGCCGTGGCCACCACGTCCGGCGCACCGGCGAGCCCGGCCCCGTGCACCGCGCCGCGCCCGCCGTCGCCGAGCACCCCCAGGCCGTGCGCCTCGTCCACCACCAGCGCCGCGCCGTACGCACGGCAGGCCCCGGCGAGGGCGGCCAGCGGGGCGGCGTCGCCGTCGACCGAGAAGACCGCGTCGCTGACGGCCAGGGCGCGGCGGCCCGCCGGAGCCGCTCCGGTCCCGCCGGCGGCCTCGTCCCCGCGGCCCCCCTCGGCCGCGCCCAGCGCCTTGCGGACGGCGTCCGGGTCGGCGTGCGGGACGACGGCGATCTCGGCCCGTGAGAGCCGGCAGCCGTCGATGAGCGAGGCGTGGTTGCCCGCGTCGGAGACGACCAGGGCGTCCCGGCCGCTCAGCGCGGAGACGGCGGCCAGATTGGCGGCGTAGCCGGAGGAGAACACCAGGGCCGCCTCGAACCCGCAGAAGTCGGCGAGTTCCCGCTCCAGCGTGGCGTGCAGTTCGGTCGAGCCGGTGACCAGCCGCGATCCGGTCGAACCCGCGCCCCAGCGGTTCGCCGCCCCGGCCGCGGCGGCCGTCACCTCCGGATGCCGGGCCAGCCCCAGATAGTCGTTGCTCGCCAGGTCCAGCAGCGGGGAGTCGGCGGGCCGGGGGCTGAGCCGGCGCACCAGCCCGGCCCGCTCACGCCGCTCCCGCTGTACGTCGATCCATGCGAACGCGCGGTCCTGGGGCATCGGCTGCCTCGCCTTCCGTGGCCTCGTCACGAGCACCGACTGTCGGGTCCGGATAACGTAGCCCCCCGCGATGCCCGGTCATGGTGTGGCGATACCCACATTCCGATCAGCGCGTCTTGTGCGGTCCCTCCTTGGCCCGGGGCGGTGGGGTAGGCAAGGATCGTCGCCATGGATCTGCTGAACACGCTGGTGGACAAGGGGCTGCGGGGTGAGTCGCCGACCCGCGAGGAGGCGCTCGCCGTGCTGGCGACCTCCGATGACGAGGTGCTCGACGTGGTGGCCGCGGCCGGCAAGGTGCGCCGCGCCTGGTTCGGGCGGCGGGTGAAGCTCAACTATCTGGTGAATCTCAAGTCCGGACTGTGCCCGGAGGACTGTTCCTACTGCTCGCAGCGGCTGGGCTCGACGTCCGGGATCCTCAAGTACACCTGGCTGAAGCCGGAGCAGGCGGCGGCCGCGGCGGGCGCCGGGGTCGCGGGCGGCGCCAAGCGGGTGTGCCTGGTCGCCAGCGGACGCGGCCCCACGGACCGGGACGTGGACCGGGTCTCGCAGACCATCGCCGCCATCAAGGAGCAGCACCAGGACGTCGAGATCTGCGCCTGTCTGGGGCTGCTGTCCGACGGTCAGGCGGAGCGGCTGAGGCAGGCGGGGGCGAACGCGTACAACCACAACCTCAACACCTCCGAGGCGACGTACGGCGACATCACCACCACCCACACCTACGCCGACCGGGTCTCGACCGTGCAGCGGGCCCAGGCGGCGGGGATGTCCGCCTGCTCCGGGCTGATCGCGGGCATGGGCGAGTCCGACGAGGACCTGGTGGACGTGGTCTTCTCGCTGCGCGAGCTGGACCCGGACTCGGTGCCGGTCAACTTCCTCATCCCCATCGAGGGCACCCCGCTGGCCGGGGACTGGAACCTCACCCCCCAGCGCTGCCTGCGGATCCTGGCCATGGTGCGGTTCGTCTGCCCGGACGTGGAGGTGCGGCTCGCGGGCGGGCGCGAGATCCATCTGCGGACGCTGCAGCCGCTGGCCCTGCACCTGGCGAACTCCATCTTCCTGGGCGACTACCTGACCACCGAGGGCCAGGCCGGCAAGGACGACCTGGCGATGATCGCGGACGCGGGCTTCGAGGTGGAGGACACCGACACGACGACGCTGCCCGCGCACCGCGCGGACGTAGGCGCCGCCGCCGGGACCGGCTGCGGTGGTCACGGCGGCGAGGGCGGCGGCCGCGGCCCGTGC
>NZ_BBOX01000432.1 GCF_001553455.1 Streptomyces hygroscopicus subsp. hygroscopicus | reverse complement strand
GGCCTGGGGGGCGCGGGGTCTGCGGGGCGAGGAGCGTGGGGGCGGGGCCCCGGACCGCGCCTGTACGACACCGGGCCCGGAAGCGTGATGGGGCCCTGGGGCCGCCCGGCGCCATGAATATGCGACACCGCCCAGACCCCCGCCCCTGCGACCCCGCGCTCTGCCCGCCGATGGCCGGGGCGCCGGGCAGGGAGCGCGTTACGCCTCGCAGCGCTCCCGCAGACGGGCGAGGTACGCCAGGTGCGGAGCCGCCTTCTCCGGGGCGAGCAGGCGCTCCGCCTCGGCGATCTTCGTCAGCGCCTCGGCGTTCTCTCCCGCGTCATGCAGCGTCTCGGCGAGGTCGGTGAGGGTACGGGCCTGGTTGTACGCCTCTCCCCGGTCCGCGAAGAACTCCCGCGCCGTCTCCAGCCGGATACGGGACACCGCGAGATCGCCCATGCCCCGCAGGGCGCGGCCCTGGTGACGCCTGACCAGCGCGAGGGCGCGCGGCAGGTCGTCGGCGCCTTCCTGACCGGGGCCGATCCGCCCGTAGATGCCCTCGGCCTCGACGAACCGCTCGTACGCGTCCTCGTACCGCCACTGGTACAGGCGCAGCAGGCCCAGCATCTCCACGGACGACGCCTCGCCCCGCACATGTCCCGCCGCGCGCTCGCACGCGGCGGCGGCGCGCACCGCGCCTTCGGCCTCCTCCCACTGTCTCAGCTCGCCCAGGCAGTGGCCGAGCTGGAAGTGCAGCGCGCCCGCCAGGCGGGTACGGGGGTGGTGCTCGTCGGCGCACCGGGCCGCGAGGCGGAGGGCGGGCAGCGTCTCGTCCCAGTGCCCGGCCTTCAGTTGCAGGGGCCACAGCGCGCGGGCCAGTCGCAGTGTGGTGTCGATGTGCTGGTACTCCTCGGCCACCGAAACCGCCCGGACCAGGTTTCCCGCCTCGGCGAGCAGCACCGTCATGCCCTCGGCCTCGTCGGCGCAGGGGGTTCCCCGCGCCGGTGCGGCCTCGGTGCGCCAGCTCTGCGGCAGGGCGGCGTGCGCGGCGTGCAGGGCCCGGTTCAGCAGACCGTCGAGCACTCGGGACACCGCCGCGGCACATTCCGCGATGCCGTGCTCCGGACCCGCGTCGTCCGCCAGGTGACGGCGTACCTCGGGCCGGAAACGGTAACGGCCGTCCCCCACGGGCTCCACCAATTGGACGTCCGCCGCCTCGCCCAGCATCCGCGCGGCCTCTTGCCGGGAGACGTCCGCGGCGTCCGCGGCCAGGCGGGCGTTGATCGCGGGCCAGCCGCCGAGCGCGGTCAGCCGGCAGAGCCGCGCCGTCTCGGGCCCGACCCGGCCACAGGCGTCCCGCACCACGCCGCCCACCGGATTCGATGACGCGTCCGGCAGGGACGGTTCCCCGGTCAGCAGCCGCAGCGCCGCGGCCTTCAGAGCGAACGCGTTGCCCGCGCAGCCGTTCAGCAGGGTCGACAGCTGCGGTTTGGCGCGGGCGACCGGCTCCGGCCCGGCCACCTTCCTCAGCATCCGCACCGCGTCCCGGTCCTTCAGCGGAGGTACGGCGATGCGCTCCGCCTCCAGGAGGAAGGCCGGTCCGGACGCGACGACCAGCAGGAACACTTCCGGCGTGGCCGGGATCAGACCGCGGACCTGTGCGGCCGAGGAGGCGTGGTCGACCACCACCAACGCCCGGCGGCCCGCCGTCAACCGCCGATACAGATCCTCACGCCCCGTCTCGGTCGGCGGCATGCGGTCGGGCTCGACCCCCATCTGCCGCAGCAGGCGCAGGAGGACGGCGGCCGGTTCGAGCCCGTTCTCGCCGGGGGCGGTGCGCGCGTCGACGTAGAACTGCCCGTCGGGGTACCGGGCGATCTGGCCGGCGCCCCAGTGCAGCGCCACCGCGCTGGTGCCGATCCCCGGCGGCCCGTACAGCAACGCGACCCGTGGCCGCCCCGCGGCGGCACGGGCCGCCTCCCGCCTGAGCCGCTTCAGCACGCCTTGCCGGTCGGTGAAGTCGCGCGTCGCGGGCGGCAGTCCGGGCCCGGGACGCAGCGCCACCTGGGGCAGACTCCGTAACAGGCCGGCGAACTCGTCGGCCCGCCGGGGGTCCTCGCTCAGCCGCGCGTGCATCTGACGCGCCAGCAGCTCCCACCCCTCCGCGGTGGCGGGCAGCGGCGTCTCCCGCCCCAAGGTCCGCCGTACCAGCGCGCCCGTCGACACGAGCACCTGCTTGCCGGCCTCTCCGGCGGCGCCGTTCCCCACCGCCGTGAGGAACGCGGTGAGCGCGCTCACCGTCACGATCTCGAACACACAGCCCCCTCCCCTGGTCCCGGCTCGGTCCTTGGCCGGACTGTATCCCCGAAGTCCCGCTCAGATCAGGCCGGGACCGCTTTCCACGGCGACGGACCCCCGATCTTCGCCACGCCGGTGAGCACCTCTCTCCCGGCAGTCCCCGCTCGCGGGGTCGGGGACAGCGGTGCACCCCGCTCGCGGGGTCCGGCACGGCGGTGCATACCAGAGCGGCACGCCGGTGGCGGCCTGCTCGGTGCCCGGGCCAGGAGGGCGGCGCCGCCGAGCGCCGCGAGGGCCGCGTGGGCTGTGTGGGCTGTGTGGGCTGTGTGGGCTGTGTGGGCTGTGGGCCAGGGGGCGGCCGGTGCCCACGCCCGGGGCGCGGTCGCCTGGTTCCCAACGTCCCCTGCGGGGTGGGGAACCAGGCGGAGAGGGGCCTGTTCGGGGCCCGGGATGGACGCGACGCGGAGGCTGTCGGGGACGGCCCAGCTGTCGGCCGGATGCCGGGATGGCCGCCCCGCGCCCAGCTGTCGGCCGGATGCGGGATGGCCCGTCCCGCACCCGGCCGTACCGTGCCACGGCTTCCAGCAGACCGAATCCGGCACCCGGCGCCACACCCCGTCCGGCACCCGGCGCCGCACACCATCCGACACCCGGCGCCACACCCCATCCGGCACCCGGCGGCGCACCCAGGACGACGTAACCGGTGCGGCCCTGCACGACGCCACACCCGCCGTCTCCCGCCCCAACGGCCGTTCGGCGTACGGGGCGGTCGGCGAGAGGCGACACGTACGCGATAAGCCGCGCGGTCAGTGACGCGTTCCCGGCGAGCCGGCGGCGCGGCGTGCGCGGTAGGCGCGTTGGCGGCACGCGCCGGAGCAGTAGACGCGGGGCCGGCCGGTGGGGGTGGGGCGGGGCACGGGGTCGCCGCACTGCGCACAGCGGGTTTCGTCACGCTTCACGGTTTCGTCACGCCCGTGGGGCTGGTTCCGGACGAACGCCTCGACGCTGTCCAGCACGCGCTGGAGGCCGAACTCGAAACCGCGGTCGCGGGGGTGGGCCAGGACACCGGCGGCGCGCAGGCTCGCCACCACCGGGTAGCGGGCTGGGACGAATACGGCGTCCCAGATGTGGGCCCGGGCGGCCCACCACTGCTCGTCGGTGACGCCGGAGTGGCGCTCCACGGCGGCGGCGTCGAGGGAGTCGCGGGCCGCGCCGCGGACATAGGCGTCGACCAGGTCGAAGACGTTGACCAGTGCCGCCGGGGGCAGCCCGGTCATGGTGAGCACCCGCAAGACGGATTCGTACCAGGCGAGACCGTTGGGGCCCAGAGCGGGGCGCCCGGCCGGGAGCCGCAGGATCCAGGGGTGTCGGTGGTAGAGGGCCCAGTCGGCGCGGGCGGACCGCTCCAGCCCGGTCCGCCAGCCGCCGGGCGCGGCACCGGCCAGGGGGACCTCGCCCATGACGCAGTCCGTCATGAGGTCGAGCAGTTGCGCCTTGCCGGGCACATAGCGGTAGAGCGACATCGTGGTGCAGCCCAGCCGCTCGGCGATCCGGCGCATGGACACGGCGGCGAGCCCCTCGGCGTCGGCGATCCCGACGGCGGTGCGCACGATCTGCTCCAGGGTGAAGGCGGGACGACGGCCCTGCTTCGGGCGCTCGCCCAGCCCCCAGAGCAGTTCCAGGCCGCGCACCGCGCTCCCGTTCCCGCCGTGGCCGGTTTCCATCCGCCCCCACTCCGCCCGACATTGACCGTCACTCAGCGTGTGCGTACAGCATAAACAATGAAATCGAACCGAACGACTCGTTCGCTCATGGTCCTCGTCTGCCTCGCCGCCACCCTCTCCGGAACGCTCGCCGCCGGTTCCCGGGACCGGGCGGTGGCCCTGTCCCGGGAACCGGTCGGCCCGGATCCGGCCTGGCGGCAGCAGGTGCTGGACGCCCCCGGCCCGTTCGTCCGGCCCGTGTCGGTCACCGTCGAGGGCGACGGCGGTACCGTGACCGGCGCCGACGGGGTGTTACGGGAGGGCGGCCCCGCGGCGACCCTCACCGCCACCGCGCCCCGGGGTGTACGCATGGTGATCGACCTCGGTGTACTGGCCGGTGGGTACGTCGAGTTGGGGGTCCGGCGGGCGTCGGGCGCGCCGATCCGAGCGTCGTACGCGGAGGCGCGCCGGTACCTCACGGCGGACGGGGACGCCGATCCCGACCCCGGCGGCTTCTTCCACCAGGGCCGTTCCCTGGGCACCGATGACGATCCCGACGGCCGGGCCGACGTCTTCCCCCCGCCGGGCGCCCCCACCGTGCTGCGCAGCGCCGGTCTGCGCGGCTCCCAGCGGTACGTGGGGATCACGCTGGACGGGCCCGGCTCGCTCGTCCTGGACTTCGTACGGGTGCGGAAGACCACCTTCCGCGGTGCGTACGACGGGCATTTCCTCTCCAGTGATCCGGTGCTCAACCGCGCCTGGTACGCCAGCGCGTACGGCCTGGATATGTCAACGGCCCGTGGACCCCGTACCGGCGCCGGGCGGACCGGGCCCTGGGTCGTCATGGACGGCCCCAAGCGGGACCGGACCGTCTACGCCGGCGATGTCCAGCTCGTGGCCTTGGCCGCGTACCAGCAGGGCGGCGCGTACCGCCGCGTGCTGCGCGACACCATCAGCCTGTTCGCCTGCCAGCAGCTGCCCGACGGCACGCTTCCGGTGACCAGCCGGACCGATGTCCCGTGCGACCCCTGCGACCCCGGCCCGCCGGACGGGTCACCGGCCGGGTTCGAGCCACCGGGCGAGGCCGCGAAGGTGAGGCTCGACGCCTTCACCCTCCTGTGGGTCGTCAGCGTGGCCGACTACCTGCGCTTCACCGGGGACTCGGCCTTCGTGCGGCCGCTGCTGCCCGTCGCGCGCCGCGCCCTGCGGTTCTTCGACGAACGCGCCTCGCACGCCGACGGCGGGCTGTTCCGGACCGCCGACTACGACGGACTCCCCGCCCAGAACTGGCACACCCCGGACCGGGCCGCCGGCGTCGACGCCACCACCAACGCCGCGTACTACGCGGCCCTGCGCTCGCTGGCCCGGCTGACGCGGTCCGTGGCGGGCGACCGCCGGGCCGCGGCGGCGCTCGAGCGCCGGGCGGTCCGGGTCCGGTCGGCGCTCCTGGCCAGGTTGTGGGACCCGGCGGCCGGGGCCATGACGCTCAATACCGACGACCCGCGCCGCGACCACACCGCCGACGCGAACGCCGCCGCCCTCGCCTTCGGCGTACTCGACTCCGCGCGGGCCCGCCGCGCCATCACGCACCTGGACACCCGGCTCAGCGGCCCGTACGGCACGCTCACCACACGGCTCGCCGACAACCCGTACATGACGCGGTACGTCTCCCCCTATGTGATGGCCCAGGAGAGCCTGGGCCGGTTCCGTTACGGCGACGGCGCCGGAGCGCTCCGGGTGATCCGCGCCGCCTGGGGGCACATGATCCGCAACGGCCCCGGCACCGCGTGGGAGGAGGTCGGCGCCGACGGGGAACCGGCCGTGCCCCGCCCCGGCACATCGCTGGCCTGGGGCGGGCACGTCGGCATGGCCCACGCCTGGAGCACCGCGGTGCCCGCGCTGTCGATGGCCGTGCTCGGCGTCCGGCCGCTCGGTGACGGCTACCGCACCTGGGCGGTGGAACCCGATCCGGTCGACCTGGCCTGGGCCCAGGGCGATGTGCCGGTACCGGCGGGCACGGTGTCGTCACGGTGGCGGCGCGGGGCCGGGGACGACTCCTTCGTCCTCACGGTCCGGGCACCGGACGGCACGGCGGGACGGGTCGCCGTACCGCTCCTCGGCCAGGATCGCACCATCGCCGTGAACGGCCGGATCGCCTGGCGCGATGGCCACCCGGCGGGGAACGCGGGCCACGGCGCCCACCGGGTGGGCGATGCGGTCGTCTTCGAGGGGATCAGCGGAACCGCCACCTTCGCCTGGGCGAGGTAGTCCCCACGAGGGGGAACGGCGCGCGGCGGGCGCTCGCCGCGTAACCCGGTCAGTGCGATGCGCGGCGCACCGCCGCCGGACGGCCCGTGGTCAGCCTCGCCAGTCGCCGTACCCCGCGCCAGTCCATGGCCGGTCTGCCGGCCGGCACCCCGGGGCGGTGTCGCGGGACCCGTACGCGCAGGGCGCCCGGCGCGATGTGGCAGTGGACCGGGGTCCGCAGGGTGAGGGGTTCGCCGTCGACGCCGGCCGGGACGGTCGGCTCCCGCGCGTCGATGGACACCTCCCCGGCGGTCGCGGAGACCAGTCCGGGCGCGTTGCGGCCGCGCAGCAGCCCGGCCGCCTGTGCCGCCGAGTCGACCGTGACGCTCAGGACGCCGAGGACTCCGGAGTCCAGCCGTTCGCGCCGCCCCAGGCCCGCGGGGTCCTCCGTGCGGTAGGGGTTGTTGCTCACCAGGACGGCCTGGGGCCGGTGCAGGACGAGGTCTGCCGCGCGCACCACGAGATCCGGCCCCGCCTCGTGGGTCAGCAGGCCGGGGAGGAGCTCGAGGGTGGTGCGGACCTTGTCGTCGCGGTAGGCGGGGCTCTGCACGACGGCCGCGTAGGCGCCGAACGAGGCGTTGTTCACGAACACGCGGTCGCCGATCAGGCCCAGGTCCACGCGGAACTCGACCCCGTCGGTGAGCGCCTTCAAGGAGGCCGACGGGTCGTCCCGGTCCAGTCCGAGATCCAGGGCGAAGTGGTTGCGGGTCCCGGCGGGGATCACCACGAAGGGAACGCCGCGTTCGGCCGCCACGCCCGCCACCAGCGCCTGTGTACCGTCGCCGCCCGCCACGCCCAGCAGGTCGGCGCCCTCCTCGACGGCGCGGCGCGCGAGCCCGGCCACGTCGGCGGGGTGGTCCGGATCCAGGACGGCCACCCGCGCGCCCAGTGCCGCCGCCTTCTCCGGCAGACCGCATCGGCCGACCTTCCCGCCGCCCGAACGCGGATTCATGATCAGAAACGGCCGTTCCGGCGGTGCGACCCGGCGTTCCCCCGGGCGCCGCGGCCCGGCCTCCTCCGCCAGCGCCAACCGCCCCGAGGCGACCGCCAGCGCCCAGAGCGCGAGGGAGACCAGCACCACCCACAAGAGCCCGGCCAGCGCGTACAGGACCAGGACGGCGGCCGGTGCCACCACCGCCAGCACGGCGGCCAGCACCCTGGCCGGCCCCCTGCGGGCGAGCGCCCACCACACACCCGCCAGCGCGACCGCCGTCCCGGCCACCCCCACCGCGACCAGCACCACGCTCCGCACCCCGGCGAACAGGAGCAGGACCACCACCGCCGCGGCACCCGCGACGAAGGCCAGGCGTGCCGTCCAGGGAGCCGCCGACGACGTCATGGGACCTCCCGGGGTCAGGCTGCGTGAGGCGCCGGAAAGGGGAACAAGGGGAACAGAGGGGACCCCCCACGGGCATGCGGGTACCCCGCACGCGCCGGGCTCGTCACCGCGTCACCGGGTGCGTCGCCGGGTCATCGCGTGCGTTATCGCGCCGCCGCGTCATCGCATGCGTCAACCAGCGCATCGCGTGCGTCATCGCGTCACCGCGCCATTCGCGTGCGTCACCGTGCCGCCGCGTCATCGCGCCGCCATGCCGCCACGTCGGCTTCCGGCTTCCGGCTTCCGGCTTCCGGCTTCCGGCTTCCGGCTTCCGGCTTCCGGCTTCCGGCTTCCGGCTTCCGGCTTCCGGCGCGAATCGAAACGGCCCGCCGCCGCGTTTCCAGAACCTCGGACCGCGGATCGAGGAGATGCGCCGCCCGCCGAGCGCCGACGTGATCAGCACCGATCGGCGCCGCGGCACCGCCACTCTCCAGTGGCACCAGTGGCAGAAGTGGCACCCGTCCGATGGCGCATCCCTCCGTCCCGCGCGAGGGAGGACCCATGGATCCGTCCGCCGACGCCCCGGGCCCCGCCGAGCCGCCCCCGCTGAGCGGGAGCGAACGACGGGAGTACGAGTGGCTGCGCGGGGCGGCGGCCGTGCGCCACCGGCGGCTCCGCCACGCGGGCGCGTGTGTGCTGCTCGTCCTGGCGGTCCTGCTCTCCCCGCTCGCCGTCGTCGCCACCTGGCTGCACGAAGAGGTCGTCGACCCTCAGCGGTACGTCCAGACCGTCGCCCCGATCGCCAGGAACCCGTCCGTCCAGTCAGCCGTCACCAACCGGCTCACCACACGCGTGGTCGACCAGGTCGACGTGCCCGCCATCGCCGCACAGCTCGCCAAGAACCTGGACAAGGCCGGAGCCCCGTCCGCCGTCGTCAACGGCACCCGGATGCTCGGCGGGCCGTTGGAGAGCGCCCTCACCAACGCCGTGCACCACGTGATCCACAAGGTGATCGCCAGCGAGCAGTTCCCGCTGGTCTGGGACGCGGCCAACCGCCGTGCCCACGCCGCCGTCGTCAAGGTCCTCACCGGGGAGGGCAGCAGCGCGGTCCAGGCCCGCGGGAACGCCGTCGTCCTGGACCTCGGCACCCTCATCGACAACGTCAAACACCGCCTCGTCCAGGCGGGCTACGAGAAGGCCGCCAAGATCCCCCACATCGACCGGCAGTTCACGCTGCTGCGGACGGACAAGCTCGACCAGGCACAGGGCGCGATGCGTCTGCTCAACGTCCTCGGCACCTGGCTGCCCGCCGTGACGATCGTGCTCGCCGCGCTCGCCGTATGGACCTCCCCCGCGCACCGGATCACGCTGTTGGCCATCGGGATCGGCACGGCGGTGATGATGGCCGTGCTGCTGGTCGGCCTGGCCGTGGTGCGCGGCGTCTACCTGGACTCCGTCCCGCCCGCGACCCTGCCCCGGGCCCCGGCGGCCTTCATCTTCGACACGCTCGTACGCTTCCTGCGCGAAAGCACCCGCACGCTTCTCGTCATCGCGATCGTCACCGCGCTCACCGCCTATCTGTACGGCCCCGGGCGCGGGGCCCGTGCCGTCCGCTCGGCCTCGGCGCGCGGCACCGGCGCCATCGGCCGGGGTCTGGCCCGCGTCGGAGCCCGCACCGGGGGCTTCGGACGCTGGCTGGACGCCCACCGGGCCTGGACCACCGGCGTCGTGATCACCGGCGGCGCGCTGGCCCTGCTGCTGTGGAACCACCCCACCCCGGCGTCCGTCGGGCTCGTCCTCGGCATCGTCGTGGGAGCCCTGGCGCTGCTCGGCATCCTCGCCGGCGCGTCCGGCCCGACCGGCCCCGCCGGCCCCGTCAGCACCTCCGGCCCATCCCGCCCGACCGGGCCCACCGGCCCCACTGGCCCGACCCGCCCGACCGGGCCCACCGGCCCCACTGGCCCCACTGGTCCTGAAGGACCCGCCGACGTCCCCGACGCCCCCGGCCCGACCGGCCCGACCGGCGCGATCGGGTCCGGCGGCTCCGGCGGCCCCGGCTCCGGCGACCCCCGGTCCGCCGGCCCCGGGTCCGGCGCCACCGCACGCGGCCGTCAGAGGTTTCCCTGACGGCCGGGGCGGTGTGCCATGAGGGCGCCACGAGGACTGTGGCAGCGCGTCGGTACCGCGGTCGGCCACGGCCCGGCCGCCCGGTTCCTGGAACGGCTGGCGACGGTGAACGTGCTGGAAGCCGCCACCCGGCTGGCGGCCCAGGCGTTCCTCACCGCCCTGCCCCTGCTGATGGCCGTGGCGGCCTTCGTCCCCGATACGCTGCAAAACCTCCTGGCTGACTCGCTGCGCTCGGTGGTGGGCGTGCGCGGTGACGTCCTCAACGAGGTGCGTCGCACGTTCACCGGTCAGGGAGCGGCCAAGAGCCCCTCGGGGGCCGTCGGACTGCTGGTCACCCTGGTGTCCGCGACGGCGTTCAGCAGGGCGCTCCAGGCGGTCTGCGAACGGTGCTGGGGGCTGCCCAGGGCGGCGGTGCGGGTGGCGGCGTGGCGCTGGCTGCTGTGGCTGCTCGTCTGGCTCGCGGTGCTCCTCGTCCAGGCTCCGCTGCGCAGGGGGTTCGGCACGGGCGTCATCTCCGGGCTGGTGCTGTCGCTGCTGTCGGCCGTCCTGCTGTGGTGGTGGACCCAGCATCTGCTGCTGAGCCGCCGCGTGAGCTGGGAGCATCTGCTGCCGGGCGCCGTGTTCGCCGGCACCGGAACCGTTCTGCTCGGTTATCTCTCCCGGCTGCTCATGCCCGTGGCCATGGCCCGCAGCCTCGCCGACTTCGGCCCGCTCGGTCCCGTCTTCACGCTGCTGACCTGGCTCATCGTGGTCTTCCTGGTGGCCGTGGCCGGTCTCGCGGCCGGGCCGGCGGTGGCCTCGTCGGCCTGGTACGCGCGGACGACCCGCCCGCTGCGAGGCCGGAAGCCGGAACCCCGGTAGTTCAACGGAAGAACACGACGACATCAGACTGACCCGTTCCCCTCCGGGTGGGCGTGCGCAGTTGGGCGGCATCACAGGGCCCGGGGGATGGCCAAACCCTCGGGTCCGCTTCTCTTCGCCCTCGGCTCTTTTCTCACCGTCCCCGGTC
Source organism: Streptomyces hygroscopicus subsp. hygroscopicus (assembly GCF_001553455.1). Classification (GTDB taxonomy): domain Bacteria; phylum Actinomycetota; class Actinomycetes; order Streptomycetales; family Streptomycetaceae; genus Streptomyces; species Streptomyces hygroscopicus. Next base: position 1,399 of record NZ_BBOX01000432.1, on the reverse strand, counting down.
CGCTTCTCTTCGCCCTCGACTCGTTTCTCTCCGTCCCCGGTCCGCTTCTCTCCGTAGCCGGATCCGCCGCGCTTCGCGTGCGGCCGAACGCCTGCGGAGGCCGCTCGCCGCCCAGTAGGGTCCTCGGTACGAGAGGGGGAATAACACCCGTGTATTCACCCGTTCTTGACCCGAGGTAGGCACCATGCTGCACGGCATCGACGTGAGTTCGCACCAGTCCAGCTTCGACACGGACGGGCTGGCCTTCGTCTTCATCAAGGCCACCGAAGGACGGTCGTACATCAACCCGAAGCAGACGTCGCAAGCGTCGCGGGCCCGCAAGGCGGGGTGTGTCGTCGGGTTCTACCACTTCCTGTGGCCGGGCAACATCTCGGCGCAGGCGCGCTACTTCGTCGAGAAGTGCGCTTCCCAGAAGCACGATCTGCTCGCCGTGGACTGGGAGACCACCGGCTCCGGCACCCGCGCCAGCAATGCCGAGAAGGACCGGTTCATCCGCGAGGTCAAGAAGCTGCGGCCCACGCACCGTGTGATGCTCTACTGCAACCGGAATTTCTGGCTCAACCACGACACCACGTCCTACGCCGGGGACGGCCTGTGGATAGCGGACTACGTGACGGCGGGCAAGCCGCGCATCAAGGCGAAATGGCGGATCCACCAGTACACCGACCGGCCAGTGGACAAGGACGTGGCGAACTTCTCCAGCAAGGCCGCCCTGCAGGCATGGGCCGACCCCAGCCGGGCAGCGCTCACCGCCGAGGGCTCGGAGGACCCGGCGGACGCGGGGGGCACGGGGAACGCGGGGGACGCGGGGAACGCGACGGATGCGGTGGACGCGGCAGACGCGGCGGACGTCCGGGCCGAAGGTGCTGAGGAAGCGCGGCAGAGCGCGGACTGACCGGCCGCTTTGGGGCGTCCTCGCCGGGTGCGCCCCGGCCGTTCCAGGTGTCGTCACCGGGCGCGCCCCGGCCGCCCGGGGCGTTGTCAGTGGGTGCGCCTACGCTGCCCGGTATGAGTTACGCAGACCTGCGCGAACTCCGCAGCGCGCTCACCACCGCGTCGGACATCGCCTTCTCACTGGATGCCGCACCCTCCGGGCCGGAGACCGAGCTGCTCACCGACGCCCTGCGCCGGGCCCTCGCCGCGGCGGGGTCGCTGACCGCCGAGCACGGTGCCACGGGCTGCGCCCAGCATCCGCGCGGAGCCGTCGATCCGCTCTACGGGGATCCGGAGGACCCGCTGCCGCCCGGCTACGGCCGCTGCCTGCTGTGCAACGACCGCAGACGGCGGGCGAGCGCGCAGCGGCGCGGCTGGCGCTGACGCGCGCCGGCCGCGCCGCCGTACGGCCCGTTCGGACGTTGCGGCCGGCCGAGACGTTCCGGCCGGCCGAGACGTTCCGGCC
>NZ_BBOX01000431.1 GCF_001553455.1 Streptomyces hygroscopicus subsp. hygroscopicus | reverse complement strand
GTACGGCCCGTTCGGACGTTGCGGCCGGCCGAGACGTTCCGGCCGGCCGAGACGTTCCGGCCCGTCCGGTGGGTGCCGCCCCGCCCCGGTGTGGGGCCCCGTTCAGGCGTTCTTCTTGTCGTCCTTGTTCTGGGCCGCCCAGAACTCGTCAAAGGTGAGCAGCCCGTCACCGTTGGAGTCATGGGCGTTGATGACGGCCTGGGCGACGGGCTCCGTGACATACGGGTCCCCCAGCTGCGCCATCACGCTCTTGTACTCGGTCGCGGTGATCTGACCGTCACCGTTGAGGTCATACCGCTCGAACGCTTTGCGCGCCGCCTCGATGTCCGCCACCTGTTCCGCCCCTTCCGTGCGTGTGCTTGACCCGCACAGATTAGCGGTCGGCGGCGGACGGCCCGGCGGTCGTGCCGCCGTGTTCGCGGCTCAGGCTCCGTCGGCCGGGGACATCAGGCTCCGGCCACCAACGCCATATAGCGGTCCCAGTCCCACAGCGGTCCGGGGTCGGTGTGGTCAGCGCCGGGGACCTCCACATGGCCGATGATGTGGTCGCGGGTCTTGGGGATGCCGTAGCGGTCGCAGACGGCGGCGGTCAGGGCGGCGGACGAGGCGTACATCTCGTCCGTGAACCACTTCGGTTCGTCCACCCAGCCCTCGTGCTCGATGCCGATGCTGCGGTTGTTGTAGTCCTTGTTGCCCGCGTGCCAGGCGACGTCCTTCTCCCGGACGAACTGCCCGACGTAGCCGTCGGCCGAGGCGACCATGTAGTGCGCGGAGACCTGTTTGGCCGGGTCCTGGAAGATCTTCATCGCGTCCTGGAAGGTCTCCTGCGTCACATGGATGACGACGAAGTCGATCGGATACGAGGTCGGGCGGCTGGACACGCGGTAGTTGGCGGTGGAGGCCGGGATCCAGTGGGTGGGCGGATAGGCGGCCGCGCGGCGGCCGCGTCTGTCGTCGGCGTGGGCGGTGGCGGCGGTGGCCGCCGTGGCGGCGAGTCCGGTGGCGGCGGTGGCGAGGTAGGCGCCCGTGCGGAGCAGGGTGCGCCGGGTGGGGGTGCGGCCGTGCGCTTCCATGGGGGGTCTCCCGAATGCCGTAGCGGGACAAGGGGATGTGACGCGTGGGGTGTGACGCGCGTAGCGCCGTTCCATGGTGGACGTTGGGCAGGGCCATGCCAAGGACCGCCAGGCAAAGAAAGATTTCGCGTCACGGTCCGAACCACTGAAAATTCGTTCGAAGGAAGTGGACAACGAAGGAAACTTACCCATCTACCCGACGTTAACAAGGCAAGTGTTGCACCTCACCTTGGATTGGCCTGGTAGTCCCCTTCCGTCTCTGCGATAGTCGGGGCCGCGACCCCCATTGACCCGAGCGAGGTCGCTTCCCCCGGATGCCATGGCGAACACCCCTTTCGCGCCATGCCCCGGGGGCGGAAGGGGCCCATGCCGTCGACGCGCGACGACACGGGCCCCTCTCGCACGCCCCGTTCACACGATCCCTTCCGTATCCGGATGCGCGCATCGCGTTTCGCGCATCCGTTCCGCGTCCGGTTCCGCGCGCCCCTTCGGCACACCGCTTTCGCACATCGTGCCGGGATCCGCACATCCCTTCGCGCGGTCAGCTTTCGGCCACCCGCATCTCGAACCAGGTCGTCTTGCCGCACGGCAGCAGATCGACCCCCCACCGCTGGGAGAGCTGATCGACCAGCGTCAGCCCGCGTCCGCTGGTGTCGAGTTCCCCCACCGGCATCAGACACGGCAGCCCCCGGGAGGGGTCACGGACCTCGCCCCGGATCCAGCCACGCCGCCGCAGCATCCGCAGCCCGAAGGTGCGGGCGCCGGTGTGCCGTACGGCGTTGCCGACCAGTTCGGAGACCAGCAGCACCGTGTGCTCGGCGAGCTGGAGGCCGAGCCCCCAGTCGTGCACCACGACGAATTCGGCCAGCCGGCGGGCGGTCCCCGCGGACTCGGGGCGGGAGGGCAGCCGGACTTCCTCGGCCGCAGGGTTCCCGAAGAGATCAAGGGCCTTGAGGGCCCGGTCCTCGGCGGTCGGCACCCCCCGCACCGCAGCCGTACCACTGCGCGGCTGCGGCTGCTCCATTCCCTCCAAGCCCGCCATGCCCCCCATCATGGCCGCCAAAAAGGCCATCCGGGGCGGAACCATGGGATCCCGAACACCGGAGCCCCAGGCTCCATAAACCCGATCCGACATATGCCAAAGGCAGTTGGAGCACTCACGTACCCCACCCCACCAGCGATGTCACCGCGCGTACGCGTGGTCACCCAGCGTACCGGAACCGATCATCCACCGGTCGACCGATGGCGAAGAAAATTCGCTCGCACGGGGCATCCACGGAACGCTCCGGTCCAGCCACCGGGCCTTCGCGCAGCGACCGCCGTGCCGCGCGCATCAGCCACCGGGCCGCATGGAGCAACCGCCGGACCGCACAAGGGCACACGGGGCGACCGCCGGGCCACGCGCGGCGGTCACCCCGTGGCCCTTGTGTCGCGACCGCCGGACCACGCGCGGCCACCACCGGCCCACCCACGGCCGGGGCGCGGCGACCACCGGGCCACCCGTGGCCTCGCGCGGCCACCACCGGCCCACCCGTGGCCGGGGCGCGGCAACCGCCCCGCCGCGCCCCCGGCCGCCGCGATCGGACACCGGAATCGCTCGGGCGTCAGCGGAACGTGGCCTTGCCCGGACCCTCCTCGACGAAGCTGCGCATCCCGGTCTCCCGGTCCTCGGTGGCGAACAGCCCGGCGAACCAGGTGCGTTCGATGGCCAGGCCGCTGTCGAGGTCCGTCTCCAGCCCGCGGTCCACCGACTCCTTGGCCGCGCGCAGCGCGATCGCCGGACCCCGGGCCAGCCGCGCCGCCCAGGCGTGGGCCTGGTCATAGACCTCCTCGGCCGGTACGACCCGGTCCACCAGGCCGATGGCGAGCGCCTCGTCGGCCTTGACCTGACGGCCCGTGAAGATGAGGTCCTTGGCCTTGGCCGGACCGACCAGCCGGGCCAGCCGCTGGGTGCCGCCCGCGCCCGGGATCAGGCCGAGCAGGATCTCCGGCTGGCCGAGCTTGGCGTTCTCGGCGGCGATCCGGAAGTCGGCGCACAGCGCCAGCTCGCAGCCGCCGCCGAGGGCGTAGCCGGTGACGGCGGCGACCACGGGCTTGGGGATCCGGGCCACGGCGGTGAAGGACTCCTGGAGGTCCCCGGAACGGACCACCATCGCGGCGTGGTCCATCTCCCGCATCTCCTTGATGTCCGCGCCCGCCGCGAACACCTTCTCACCGCCCCAGATGACCACGGCGCGCACATCGTCGCGGCGGGTCACCTCCGCGGCGAGTTCCCGCAGCCGGTCCTGTGTGGCGATGTCGAGCGCGTTCATCGGGGGGCGGTCAAGGCGGAAGGTGGCCACGCCGTCGGCGACCTCGAGGTTCACAGTCATGAGCGCAGGTTAGCGCCCGCTAACACGAGAGCGCAGGGGTGGGGCGGCCACGGCGGCGGAGCCCCGGGCTCACCCCTTCCACTTCGCCCAGGACATGTTCCAGCCGTTGAGTCCGTTGTCCGGCTGAATGGTTTCGTCATCGGAGTTCTTCACGATGACCACATCGCCGATGAGCGACTCGCGGAAGAACCAGGCCGCCGGGGCGGTGGAGTCCCCGCCGCCGCGCTGGTCGAACAGGCCCACACAGCCGTGGCTGACATTGGCCGAGCCGAAGGTGGCCCGGCCCGCCCAGTAGTTGCCGTGGATGAAGGTGCCGGAGGTCGACAGGCGCATGGCGTGCGGCACGTCCTTGATGTCGTACTCGCCGTCGAAACCGACCGTGGCGCCGTCCATCCGGGTCACCGGGAGCTTCTCGCTGATCACCATCTTGCCGTTGTAGGTCTCGTGGCCGGGCGCGCCGGAGGTGATGGGGACGGTCTTGATGGTCCTGCCGTCCCGCTTGACCGTCATCTTCTTGGACTTGGCGTCGACGACGGAGATCTGGCTGCGGCCGATGGTGAACGTCACGGACTTCCGCTGCTCGCCGTAGACCCCCGGCCTGCCCTCGACCCCGTCCAGGTCCATGCGGAGCGTCACCTTGGTGCCGGGCTTCCAGTACTTCTCCGGCCGGAAGTCCAGCCGGTCGTTGCCGAACCAGTGGCCCGCGATCGGCACCGGCGGGGATGCGCTGACCTCGATCCCCTTCTCCACGGCCGCCGGGTGGGTGATGCCGCGGCTGAAGCGGAGCGAGACGGGCATGCCGACGCCGACCGTGGAGCCGTCCTCCGGGGTGTAGACGCCGAGGAAGGTCTCCTTGGGCCGCAGCGTGGTGAAGGTCGCGTGCCTGGTGGTGGCCAGGCCGTCGGCGTCCTTGGCGACCGCGTCCACGGTGTAGGTGGTGTCCGAGCGGAGATGGGCCTCGGGCCGCCAGCTCCTCCCGTCCCGGGCGACCTTCCCCGCGACCGGAGTTCCCTTGGCGTCCTTGACCTTGACCGAGGACAGGGTGCCCCTGGCCGAGGTGACCTTCAGCGCACCGGTGGTGTCCACGCCCTTCGCGCCGTCCTTGGGCGCGATCGTCACCACGGCCCGCGATGTCCTGGTCCGGCCCTCTCCCTTGCCGTCCCCGCCCTTCTCACCGTCTCCCGAGCCACCGCTCCCGCCGCACGCGGCCACCGCCATCAGCGACACCCCGAGCAGCAACGCGAGAAGCGTCCTGCGGCCGCCCCGCGCCGCCTCCGGTATCCGCCGCACCGTCACAACTGTTCTCCCCTCCCCAGGGCCGCGCCCCCGCGGCAACCCCGATCACGCGCAGACACGCGTGACGACAGATAATCACACGGCGCTCCGGCGCTGGGCTCCCCGCGCATGTCACGGTTCAGTCGCAGGTGGGAGCGGTCGCGGGAAGACCGGCCGCGGCCGGTGCCCGCCGGGGCGGCGGGAAACGTGCGAGTCGGCGGGTTTGGGGGCAGAACACGGTTGAGGGGGGCGGGCCGGGTCCGTGCGGCACGGGACGCCGCGGGGTGCGCCGGCCCGCCATCAGGCGCTGCCCGCCGTGCGGCGGTTGGCCGCGAGCCGCGGAGGCCGATGTGTCCGGTGCAGCCGAGCAGGAGACGCGCGACGATGTCCCCGCACGCCCCTCGGCGGCGGTGGGACGCCTCACCGGCCACCCCGGTCCCGACCCCGGCCCCAGCCC
>NZ_BBOX01000430.1 GCF_001553455.1 Streptomyces hygroscopicus subsp. hygroscopicus | reverse complement strand
TGGCCGGGGTGAGCCGGCCGGTGAAGGTGTTCTGCTGGCTCACGTGGTAGCAGCCGAAGAGCGTGAGCGGCGCCCCGTCGTCGGCCGCCGGCAGCGTGGTCCGCGCGCCGTGCGCGAAGACGGGACGCGGCCGGGGCACGGCCCATCCGCCCTCCGCCAGCGCGGGCATCACGGCCTGCCAGCCGAACGCGCCGAGCACCACGGCGGCCCGCAGCGTCGGCCGCAGCAGCCGCAGCTCGCCGGCCAGCCACGAGCGGCAGGTGTCCCGCTCCTCGGGGGTGGGCCGGTTCGCGGGCGGGGCGCAGTGCACCGGCGAGGTGATCCTGACCCCGCGCAGCTCCAGACCGTCGCCGAGGTGCGTGGCGGTGGGCTGGCTGGCCAGCCCGAGGTCGTACAGCGCCGCGTAGAGGAAGTCGCCGGAGCGGTCGCCGGTGAACATCCGGCCCGTGCGGTTGGCCCCGTGGGCGGCCGGGGCGAGACCCACGATCGCCACCGCGGCGTCCGGTGGCCCGAACCCGGGCACCGGCCGCCCCCAGTAGTCCCAGTCGGCGAAGGACCGGCGCTTGGTGCGGGCGGCCTCCTCGCGCCACTGGACCAGCCGGGGGCAGGCGCGGCAGTGCACCAGCCGTTCGTCCAGCTCGGCCAGGGTTCCGGCGCCGGGGGCCTGACGGGCGGGGTAGGAGCGTGCGGGTTCGAAGGTGCTCATGTGTGGGGCTGGTGCCCCGTGTCCTTGCGCAGAAAACGCCGCAGCCGGGTCAGCGGCCAGGTGTTGATGACGTCGTCCGGGGTGAGCCAGCCGCGTTGGGCCATGCCCACCCCGTACCGCATGTTGTCCAGGTCCCGGGTCGAGTGGGCGTCGCTGTCCAGGGCGAACACCGCCCCGTACGACTTCGCCCGCAGGATGTGCTCGTCCGACAGGTCGAGCCGGTCCGGGTGGGCGTTGATCTCCAGCGCGGTGCCGGTGCGCGCACAGGCGGCGAACACCTCGTCCACATCGGCGTCGATCCCCGGCCGTTTGCCGATCAGCCGGGTCGTCGGATGGCCGATGACGTTGACGTGTGGGTTCTCGCAGGCCCTCACCAGCCGCCGGGTCATGGCCTGCCGGGGCTGACCGAACTGCGTGTGCACCGAGGCCACGCACAGGTCGAAGTCGTCGAGGAACTCAGGCGGCCAGTCCACGTCCCCGTCGGGGTCGATGTTCAGCTCCACACCGTGCAGCAGCCGGGTGTCCCGGCGCCCGCGCCCCCGGTCGAGCGCGCGCACCCGCTTCCGCTGGGCCAGCATCTTCTCCTCGGTCATCTGCTGCATGTACAGCTTGGGGGCGTGATCGGTGACGGCGTAGTACGCGTATCCGCGCCGCTCCGCCTTGGCGATCATGGCCTCCAGCGGTTCCAGCCCGTCGGTGAGGTCGGTGTGGGTGTGCAGATCGCCCCGGAGGTCGGACTCCGTGACCAGCCGGGGGAGTTGGCCTTCGAGAGCGGCCTTGACCTCGCCCCGGTCCTCGCGCAGCGTCGGCGGGATCCAGTCCATGCCCAGCCGGGCGTAGACGTCCTCCTCGCTCCGCGAGGCGATCGTCTTCCCGCTCTTGGTCTCGAAGAGGCCGTACTCGGAGAGTTTGAGGCCATGGCGCACCGCGATCGCGCGGACGCGGATGTTGTGCGCCTTCGAGCCGGTGAAGTAGAGCAGTCCCGCGCCCCAGGAGTCCAGCGGCAGGACCCGCAGGTCCACCTGGAGCCCCTTGGTGGTGCGGATCGAGGTCTTCTTCTGGCCGTGCGCGATCACCTCCGAGGTGAACGGAAGCCGGGTGAACGCCTCCATGAACGGGCCGGATTCCTCCGCCGCGACCAGGATGTCCACATCGCCCACGGTCTCCTTCATCCGGCGCAGCGACCCGGCGTACGCACACCGCCGGCAGCCGGGCACCCGGGACAGCGCGGCCACGATGTCGTCGGCCACCTCCATGGCCTCGTCGAGCGGGATGCGGTGCCCGGCGGCGCGCATCAGCTCGATGCCGTGGAGGATGTTCTCCTCGGACTTCGGCCCGAACCCCTTGAGATCGCGCAGCTGGTGGTCCTCGATCGCGTCCGCCAGCTGGTCGATCGAGGAGATCTGCAGCTCCTCGTAGAGGATCATGGCCTTCTTGGGGCCGAGCGCCGGGATGGCGGTCAGCTCCCGCACCCCCGCCGGGATCGCGGCGCGTGCCTCCTCGACGGCGGGCATGGTCCCGGTGCGCAGGTACTCGACCACCTTGTCGGCGATCGACCGGCCGACATTGGGGATCTCCCGCAGCGCCTTGGCGTCGAACTGCGAGATGTCGGCCGCATGGCCGCCGATCGCCCGGGCGGCCTTCTCATAAGCACGCGCCCGGTACGCGTCCCCGCCCGTGATCAGGAGGAGATCGGCGTACTCGCGCAGGAGGGCTTCGACCTCCTCGTTGGAGCGAGCCATGCCAGCGATTCTAGTCGTCTCTGGCGCTCCCGGTGAGGTGGAGGGATCCTGGTGGCAGGAGCGGATCGGCGATCCCGGCAGGCCGGGTCGACCGGTTCCGCCGTCTGGTTCCCCGGGTTTGGGGGAGGTCATGGACGTTGGATTCCTGAAGCCGTTGTTCGAACGCCCCGGTCCGTGGGCGGGTGTGTACATGGACACCTCCCGCACCATGGAGGACGCGCCCAGGCGGCGCAGGCTGCGGGAGCGGTTCGTGGCGGATCAGCTGACCGGCCAGGGCGCCGACCGCGCCACCTGCGACGCGGTGGTCGAGCGGCTGGCCGGTGAGCAGGAGGCCAGGGCCTCCGCGGGGAGGGCGCTGTTCGCGGCGCACGGTGAGGTGGTGCTCGACCTGCCGCTGGCCACCTCCCCGCTCGATGTGGTGACGTCCTGGTCCACGTTGCCCAGGGTGGCGCCGCTGGCCTCGCTGCGCGGCGAGTGGCCGGCCTGTCTGGTGGCGTTCGTCGACCAGGCGGGCGCCGATCTGGAGCTGCGGGACGCCACCGGTACCCGCCCGGCGGGCCGGGCACCGGGCGGCCGACCGCACGGCCGGGGCCACCGGTCGGTGCCCGCCGACCGCCACGAGTGGCACTACCGCAACCGGATCGGGAACACCTGGGAGCAGACCGCCGAGCGGGTGGCCGACGAGCTGGTGCGACGGTGGGCCGACAGCGACGCCGAGCTGCTGATCCTGGCTGGTGACCCGCGCGGGCGCCGGGCGGTACGGGACCGGCTGCCCGAGCCGCTGCGGGACCAGGCGGCCGAGATCCGCCACGGCAGCAGGGCCGGCAGTTGCTCCGAGCTGCTGGACGCGGAGATCTGCCATGCCCGGGCGGAACAGGCCCGCGCCCATCTGGAGTCGGTTCTCGATCTCTTCCGCGCCGGCCGGGGCCGCCCCGGCGGGCCCGGCGCGGGCGGACACGACGACACCGCGCCGCCGAGCAGCGGCGCGGCGGAGGGGGTACCGGCGGTCGTGGAGGTCATGCGCAGCCATCAGGCGGCCACGCTGCTGCTGGGGCACACGGGAGGCGATATGCGCCACGAGGTGTGGATCGGCCCCGGCGCCGACCAGGTCGCCGTGCAGCGGTCCCAGGCGCGGGCCATGGGCGTCAGGACGCCCGAACCGGCGCGGGCGGACGACGCGCTGATGCGGTCCGCGGCGGTGGCCGACACCGAGGTGCTGCTGGTGCCCGAGGGGATGCCGGGACCGGCCGGGGGCCTGGGCGCGGTGCTGCGCTGGCACGCGTGACGCGCTGCCGCCGGGTGCGGGTGCCCCTCGGTGCCCGGTTGCGCCTGACGAGGTGCGGGCCCGCCCGGCGCGCCGACACCTGAGCCCGCCGCGGAGCCCGCTGCGCTGACCAGGAGCCCGCTGCGGCGTCCCCTGAGTCCGCTGCGCCGACCCCTGACGCCGTGGCGCGGCCGACCTCCGGCGTCCGGTGCGCCGGGCGGCTCCCGCGGGATCGGGGGCGAGGCCGTCGTACATCTCCTCTGGGCCGGTGTGCGTGCTGTCCGGTGTCTGCCGCGCCGGGCGGCTCGGGCTGGATCGATGTGGCCGCCGCCTTTCGCCCGAGTGAACATGGCTGCCCGTACCGCCCGTTCGCCGCCCGGGCGACGCGGCGAGCCCGTGGGCCAGGGAGTCGGGGCCGCTCACCGCCCCCTGTCGCACGGCGGGCCTGGGCGGTGCGGGCCCTCGGCCCGGATCCGGGGCTGGATCAGCTGCCACCCGTACCATTCCCGCGGCTCCGAGCACTGCTGAACGGCCGTGTCCTGAAAACGTGTCGAAAGGAATTTTTTCGGCGAGTCCGACACCTGAGACAAGTTCACACTTTTGTATGCTTTCTCCAGCGCGTCGTTCCCCCCTGTCGGACAGTCACTGTCCGTACGCTCACGAAAGGGGCTCCATATGCACACGATGGAGGTTCGCCCACCGGTACCCAGCCGTTCCAGCAGTAGATGGCGTCGATACGGGCGGCTCGCCGCCGCCAACTTCGTCCGTGGCGCGTCCTACGCGTGCGGCACCGCGGCCATCGGCCTGATGGCGTGGTGGGTGCAGACCCGCTGACCCGCCCCCGCCCTGCGGCCCCGTCCCAGCCGGAGCCCCTGACCGTGTCCCGGCCGGAGCCCCTGACCGTCCGTGAGTCCGTCGCGACGGCCGTGAGCGGCCGCCGCGACGGCCGGGCTACGCCTGGGGATGCGGCTGTGAGCGGAAGGGGAAGTGCACACCCCGGTGTTCCCTGCGCGCGGCGCCGTGGCCGCCGAAGTGGGCGCGCAGCTGGATGCCGTGGATGACCTCGATGATGCCCAGCGCCAGCAGCCAGATACCGGTCACCACGGTGAGCGCGAGGAGCGAGCCGAAGGGCGCCACGATCAGGATGATCCCGGCCAGGATGGTGAGCACACCGAGGAACAGCTGCCAGCCCCGGGCGGGCATGCCCTCACCGGAGACGGCGCCGGCGGTCTGCATCACGCCCCGGATCAGCCAGGCGAAGCCGATCCACAGCGCGAGCAGCAGGATCGACTGGGCCGGGCCCCGGAAGCAGAGCAGTCCGAGCAGCACGCTCAGCGCCCCGGTGATGAAGCTCAGCACCCGCAGATGTCCCGGTATATGCCCACCGAAGGCCCCGGCCAGCTGGAAGATCCCGGTGATCAGCAGGTACGCGCCGAACAGGACGCCGACCACCGCCAGGGTAGGCCCCGGCCACACCAGCACCATGACACCCAGCGCGATCGCCACCAGACCCGCGGTCACCAGGACCTGCCAGGCGGCGTTGGACAGCATGTTCTGTGCCGTGGTGTACGGGCCGGCCTCGCCGGAGGGCCGCTCTCCGGTGTGCCCGAAGGGTTCCTCCCCGGGCGCTCCGGCGCCATGAGGACGGTCGGAGGGGTAAGTCATGGTCGTCCACCTCCTCGGGGGAACAGGAGGGCCGAAGCCCACAACAACCATCGTCCCTCCGCACCCGTCCCGGCGCCTGGTGACGCCGTCCCGGCGCCTGAAGACGCCGTCCGGTACACCGCCCCGGCGCCCGATGACGGCCCCGGCGCCGGCCGGTGCGCCAAGGCCGGCCGGCGCGTCCCGGCGGCTCCGGGGGCCCCTCGCGGGCGGCCCACGCGCGTGGCAAGGTGGTGGATGAGGCCGTGTGCTGGTGTGCGTCGCAGGGAGGCCCGCATGGACGACAGGGAGTTCTTCCAGACGGTGGCGGACCGCACCCAGCTCTCCCGGCAGGAGGCGGCCGATGTCACCCGCGCCACGCTCGAGACCCTGGCGGCCCGCCTGAGCGCGGGCGAGGCCCGCGATCTCGCCCTGGAGCTGCCCGAACACCTCCGGGAATCCCTCCGCAGGGGGCCGGAGGAGATGGAGATCTTCGATCCCGGTGAGTCGATCCGCAGAGTGCGCGAGCGCACCGGGCTGTCCGAGCCGGAGGCCGGCCGAGGCGTCCGGGCGGTCCTCGCCACGCTGCGCGAGGCCGTCTCCCCGGAGGAGTACGACCACGCCATGTCCCAGCTGGGCGGCGAGTTCGCGAGGATGGCGGAGAGCACGCGCTGACGCCTCCGCGGCGGCCCCGGCTCATACGGCCCGCCAGCCGCTCCACCGGCCGACGGCGACCTCCACGACCGGCCCGCGCGGCGGCCGGTCCCCGTACTGGGCCGGATAGGTCTCCACGAGCAGCCGGACGTGGCCCGAGGACACCGCCGACTCGTCCGCCGGGGGCAGGACGCGGGCCGTGCCGTCGGCCCGCGCCCACCACAGCCGGTCCCAGTCCTCGTCGTAGCCGTCCACCAGGAGGCACACCTCGGGGTGTGCGCGGATGTTGGCCAGGCGCTTCAGCGCCGTCGTCCGCTTCGGCTTGTGGTCGACGGCCATCACCACCGTGTCGCCGGTCAGCGCGAAGACCACCGGCACCAGGTGCGGGCGGTCCCCGGCGCCGACGGTCGCCAGCCGGGCCACCCTGGCCCGTGCGAAACGCTCGCGCGCCTGCGCGCTCGTCAGCTTCGGCATCGAGGTTCCCGGCGGTTCACCGGAACCGGTCGGCGAGCTGTGCCATCGCGTCCAGCCGGGCGTTCGTCTCCGCCTCCGGCAGCGTCGGCAGATAGAACAGCACCCGCTCCACACCGATGCGCCGGTACCCCTCGACCACGTCGGGGTCCTCGGGCACCACGTACACCGTCACCGGCACCTCGCGCCCGGCCACCTCGCGCAGCCGCTCGATCTGCGGGTGCAGCTTCTCCGGGGACTCGCTGTTGGCCAGCCAGGCGTCGCCGAGGTCGGCGATCCGCCGGAACGCGCCCTCACCGCCGCCCACATAGATCGGCGGATGCGGCTGCTGGACCGGCTTGGGCCACTGGTAGACGGGGTCGAAGTTCACGAACTCCCCGTGGAACTCGGCCTTTTCCTTCGTCCACAGCTCACGGATGGCACGCAGCCGCTCGTTCACCAGCCGGCCCCGGGTGGACGGATCCGTCCCGTGGTTCTCCATCTCCTCGCGGTTCCAGCCGACCCCGACCCCGAAGACGGCCCTCCCCTCGGAGATCAGGTCCAGGGAGGCCACTTCGTTGGCGGTGGTGATCGGGTCCCGTTGCGCCACCAGGGCGATGCCCGTCCCCACCCGGAGCGACTGGGTCACCGCGGCGACCGCGCTCAGCGCGACGAACGGGTCGAGGGTGCGGTAATACATCTCCGGCAGCTCGCCGCCCCCCGGGTAGGGGGTGCGGCGCTCCACGGGGATATGGCTGTGCTCAGCGATGAAGAGCGACTCGAACCCGCGCTCCTCGAGGGCCCGCCCCAGCGGGGCGGGCCGGATGCCCTGGTCGGTGACGAACGTCGATACGCCGATTTTCACTGCGGCTCCCTGGAAGATGCGCCGATGTCTGCGGGAACCACATGAGTACCCGGCCGCGCGGGAACCGCAACGGTGCGCACGAGTGACGCGGCGCGGCCGGGCGCCCCTTCGACGGCAGGCCCTACGGCCGGTGCCCGCCGGGCCCGAGGAGGACACCGCGCTCCGCGTAGAACCGCCCGAGGTCGGCCCAGGGGACCTCCGCGAACCGCTGCGAGCCGTCCGGGAAGCCCGACGGATTGTGCACCAGGAGGTGGTCCCGGGTGGCGCCCACGGCCAGCACCAGATGGCCGCCCCGGTGCGGCGGTCGCGGGTCCAGGGTGCGCAGGGAGGGATGGACGGAGAGCATCGCCAGCCGCCCGGCCGCGAGGTGCCCCGGCAGCTCCTCGGCCGGCAGCCGCGGCCGGGACTCGGCGAACAGCTCCCAGCGCCGCCGCGCATAGGCGGCGAACGGGGCGTAGATCAGCCCGTCCACCCGGTCCGGATGGCGTACGTAGGCCCCGGCCTCGACACACTCCTCGGCGAGCGTCACCGCGGGGGGCGCGGTGCCGCGCCAGTGGTCCAGGGCCATGCGCAGACACGCCATCCCGCACAGCCGCCACGACCAGAACGCGTACTCGTCCGGGCTCGCGGCCCCGGACTTCTGCCACAGCGGATCGTCGGCCGCCGACAGGGTGCCCGCGATGATGTCCGGCACCAGCGCGGGCGACTCCCACTGGGCGTAGTAGGGAACGGGATGGGTGATCGGTACCAGGTCTACGGCCATGCGCACAGTCTTCCGCAAGTCCCGCCCGCCGCGCCCCGGTCCCGGCTCAGCCGCCCGTGGCGAAGCCCGGGAAGAGGGTCATGCCGCCGTCCACGTAGAGGGCGCTGCCCACCAGGTAGTCGCACAGGTCGGAGGCGAGGACGACGGCGGCGTTGGCGACGTCCAGCGGAGCGCCGATCCGGCCGTAGGGGATGAGCTGCAAGAGCGCGGACCGCGCCTCGGGGGTCTCCCAGGCATCGCGGTTGATCGGGGTCTTGATGGCGCCGGGCGCGATGGAGTTCACCCTGATCCGCTGGGGCGCGAACTCCTGCGCCAGGGTCTCCATCAGCATCGCCACACCGCCCTTGGCCGCCGCGTAGTTCACATGGCCGCTCCACGGGATGGTCTGGTGCACCGAGCTCATGCAGATGATCTTCCCGGCCGAGCGCGACACCTCCGGCACCACCCCGCGCCGCAGGAACTCCTTGATCGCCTCCCTGGCACACAGGAACTGGCCGGTGAGGTTGACGGAGATCACCTTCTCCCACTGCGCCAGCGTCATCTCCGTCGTCGGCGCGTCACGCTGCAGCCCCGCGTTGGCGACCAGGATGTCGATCGTGCCCAGGCGGTCGACCATCGTGGACACCATGTCGATGACCTGGTCCTCCTGGGAGACGTCCGCCTGCTGCGCGTAGGAGCGCACACCGTGGCTTCGGACCTCGGCGACGACGGCCTCGGCGGCCGGCCGGTCGCTGACGTAGTTGACCACCACATCCGCGCCGGAGCGCCCCAGGGCGATCGCGGTCGCTCTTCCGATCCCCGAGTTGGCCCCGGTCACCAGCGCCTTCTGCCCCTTGAGGAGTTCCGGGGCGTACACCGGAGGAGGACGATCGGGGTTGGTGTTCACTGGCTCCCTCTCCTTCGCTCGGGTTTCCGTCACCCGCGGCACCGACCCTGGCAGTCCACGGGATGAGCCGTCCCTTTCCACGGCTTCCACGGCGCCGCATCACCCGCTGAGGTGACGCACATCGTTCCAGCGGCGCAACGCGGCTCCGGCTCAGCCGGCCTCGGCCAGCGCCTGGGCGCGCAGCGTCGAGCAGGTGCGGTTGATGAGCCGTGAGACGTGCATCTGGGAGATGCCCAGCTGCTCCGCGATCCGGCCCTGCGTCATGTCGCAGAAGAAACGCAGATAGAGGATCTGCCGCTCGCGGTCGGGGAGCCGGGTGAGACCGGGCCGTACGGCCTCGCGGTCCACCACCCGGTCGTACGCGGGCTCCTGGCCGCCCAGCGTGTCGGCCAGGGAGTAGCCGTCGTCCGCGCCGGGCAGCTGGGCGTCCAGGGACAGCGGGGTGAAGCTGCCCATGGCCTCCACGCCCGCGCGCACCTCCTTCTCGGTCAGACCGGTGCGCTCGGCGATCTCCTGGATCCGCGGCGGCCGGTCGTCCGGCGAATGGGACAGCTCCCGGTGGGCGGCCCGCACCCGGTTGCGCAGCTCCTGGACCCGGCGGGGCACATGCAGCACCCACAGATGGTCCCGGAAGTGGCGCTTGATCTCGCCGACGATCGTGGGCACCGCGAATCCGGCGAAGGCGGTGCCGTGTTCCGGGTCGTACCGCTTGACGGCCTTGACCAGGCCGAGCGCGGCCACCTGCTGCAGGTCCTCCAGGGACTCGCCGCGGTTGCGGTACTGCCGGGCCAGCCGTTCGGCCATCGGCATCCACGCCTCCACGACCCGCCGGCGCAGCTCCTCCTTCTCCGGCCCCTCGGGGAGCTGGGCCATTTCCGCGAACTCGGCGCTGGTGTCGGGCGCGTCGTCGTGCGAGTGCTTCGTGGGGCCGGTCCGGGGCCGGGCCATGTGCTGCGTCGCGGTCGTCACGGAACACACCTCCTGCGATGGGCTGACGGGTCGCCTGGGACCGGGGGTTGCCTCGCGGAAGGCTCACGGAGACGTGCGGACCGGCGCGCCGCCGCGGTCTGGAGCGGTACAGACTGCTCCCGCGGTGCGTGCCTGCGGTCCGAAGCACGAGTATCCGCCTGCCCGGGGCCCCTGGGGGTAAACCAAGGTTTCTCCCCAGGGGCTGACGACGCCTCGCGCCGGTGCGAACGCCCTGGTCACCGCGGCGCCACAGGGGACGGTCTCAGCCCAGCAGCGCCGCGACCGTCATCAGCACCGGTGCCGCGAGCAGCGTGGACAGCAGGATCGACTCACGGGCCAGGACGGTGGCGGTCTCATACCGTGAGGCATAGGTGAACAGGTTCTGGGCCGCCGGCAGCGCGGAGGTGACGACGGCGGCGAAGAGCGCCGGGCCGTCCAGCTCGAACACCCCCGCCGCGATGGCCCAGGCGACCACCGGCTGGGCGAAGGACTTCAGCGCCACCGACAGCAGCACCGGCCCCCGCTCCGCGCCCCGCCCGGGGAGCACCAGCGGGACGTTCAGGTGATGGTCAGAACGCGTTCGCGCTTCGCCAGGGAGCTGTTGCCCGCGAAGACCTGGATCTCGCCCTTCTCCAGGAGGAACCGGCCCTGCCGGTCCTGGGTCCAGAAGCCCAGCTCCTCCGCGCCCAGCCGGAACCGGACGGTGGTGGCCTCCCCGGCGCGGAGGGTGACCCGGCGGAACCCGCTGAGCCTGCGGACCGGTTGCACGATGCTCGCCACCGGATCGCGGATGTAGAGCTGCACCACCTCATCGCCCTTGCGGCGCCCGGTGTTGCGCACCGGGACCGCCACCTCCACGGTGTCGCCCTTGCGCAGCGCCTCGGCCCGGACGCGGCTGACGCCGAGCCGGGGTTCGCCGATGTCGAAGGTGGTGTAGCTGAGGCCGTGGCCGAAGGGGAACTGGGGGCCGTCGGCCAGATCGAGGTACCCGGAGGTGTAGTGGTTGTGCGGGTCGTAGGGACGCCCGGTGTTCTCGTGGTTGTAGTAGACGGGGATCTGCCCGACGGCGCGCGGGAAGGTCACCGGGAGCTTGCCACCGGGATTCACGGCGCCGAACAGCACATCCGCGATGGCGTGGCCGCCCTCGAGCCCCGGATGCCACGCCTGGAGCACGGCGGGCGTGCGGTCCAGCCAGCCCTCCATCGTCAGCGGGCGCCCGCTCAGCAGCACCACCACGAACGGCGCGCCGGTGTCCGCGATGGCGGTGATCAGCCGTTCCTGCTCGCCGGGCAGTGTGATGTCGCCGCGCACCGACGCCTCCCCGCTGAGCGCCGCCGCCTCACCGGCCACCACCACCGTCACATCGGTCGCCCTGGCCGCCGAGGCCGCGCGGGCGATGCCCCTGGTGTTCCGGCCGGACGCGTCCACGCCCCGGACATGGCTGATACGCGCCTTCGGGGCCGCGTCCTTGACCGCCTCCAGGACCGTCACCGGGCGGAACGCGTCCGCCCAGGTCCCGGCCCAGGAGCCGCGCAGGTCGGTGGAGTCGGCGAACGGACCGACCACGGCGATGGAGCCGGATCTGCCCAGCGGCAGCGTGGACTTCTCGTTCTTCAGCAGCACCATGGTGCGCCCGGCCGCCTCGCGCGCCGCCGCCCGGGACGCCTTCGTCGGCCCGGCGATCACCGCGTCCTCGTCCGCGTAGGGGTGGTCGAAGAGCCCGAGCCGGAACTTCAGGCGCAGGATGCGGGCCACCGCGTCGTCCAGCCGGTCGGTGGTGATCCGCCCGCTGCGCAGCAGCCGCTTGCCGTACTCGTTGAGGGTGGTGCTGGCCATCTCCATGTCGATCCCGGCGACGAAGGCCAGCCGGGCCGCGTCGGAGCGGTCGGCGGCGTAGCCGTGGACGGTCATTTCCTGAACGCCGTTGTAGTCGCTGACGACGAAGCCGCCGAAGGCCCACTCCTCCTTGAGGATCTCGGTCAGGGCATGCCGGTAGCCGTGGGCGGGGACCCCGCTGACGGTGTTGAAGCTCGCCATCACGGTGGCCACCCCGGCGTCCACGGCCGCCCGGAACGGTGGCAGGTAGAGGTTGCGCAGCCGGGCCTCGGAGACGTCCACCGTGTTGTAGTCCCGGCCGCCCTCGACGCCCCCGTAGGCGACCAGGTGCTTGGCGCAGGCCGCGAGGCGGTCCCGGGAGCGGAGGTCCTCGCCCTGGTAGCCGCGGGTCTTGGCGACGGCGAGCGCCGCCGTCAGATACGGGTCCTCGCCGCCGCCCTCGGCGATCCGCCCCCAGCGCGGTTCGTGGGTGACGTCCATCATCGGGGAGAACGCCCAGTGCACACCGTTGGAGCGGGCCTCCCTCGCCGACACCTCCGCGTCCCGCTCGGCCACCGCGGGATCGAAGGCCGCCGCCTGGCCGAGCGGGATGGGGAAGGTGGTCCACATGCCATGGATGACATCCAGCCCGAAGATCAGCGGAATGCCCAGCCGGGACTCCCGGACGGCCATCCGCTGCAGGGTGTTGGTGGTCCGCGCCCCGTAGACATTGAGCACGGAGCCGAGCCTGCCCCGGCGGGCCGCCTGCTCCGCCGCGGCGGTCTGCCCGCCGCCCGGTCCGGTGGCGCCGGTCCAGGCCAGCTGCTGCAACTGCCCCAGCTTCTCGTCGACCGTCATCCGCCCCAGCAGGGCCCGGACCTCCGCCTCATGGGGGCCGGGCTCCGTTCCCGCCCGCCGGGCCGCGTCGGAGGCGGCGGGGGACTGGGCCCGGGCGGTCGCGGCCTTGCCCGCGACCGCCGTCCCGCCGGCCGCGGCGAGCACCGTACGTCTGCGCACATCGTTCATGGTCGTGATCCCTCGAAGAGTCCCGAGCGCCGTGCGGAGCCGCCGCCGGCCGCGGAACCACGCCGGTCACGGCCGGGTGCGGGAGGGGAACCGCCTGCGCCGTTGGGTCTTCTGCCAACGTACGCCACGATCGCGGGCCTGTCCCCGGTACTTCTGGGTGCCCCGCTTCGTCCGGGGGCTCTCCGCTCCGGGGGCTCTCCGCTCCGGGTGTTCTGCGCTCCGGGTGTCTGCGTTCCGGGTGTTCTGTGTTCCGGGCGGACGCCGGAGAGTGACAATGAGATTTAACCGTCAACGGTTGACCCGTGTCGGTCCGATCCGCCAGAGTGCCGGTCCCACCCGTCGGAAGGAGCCCGCCGGTGCCCATCACCTCACTGCGGCAGCAGTCCCTCCCCGGCCTCACCGACGCCCGGGGAGCCGCTTCCGCACCCCTCCGCCGAGGCCCGCGCCGACCTGCTGACGAGCGGGCGCGACGGCGATCCGGAGACGGCCGTGCCACCCCGCGCGAACCCCTGACCGGCGCCGGGAACCGGCTCCGCCCCGCGCCGCGCCCCACCCGTGCGGCGGCCGGCGATGAGTGAGCCGCTCTTCGTCGGGGTGGACATCGGCACCGGGTCGTCCAAGGGGGTGGCGGTCCGCGCCGACGGCCGGGTGCTCGCCCGCGCCATACGCCCGCACCGCACCGCCACCCCCCGGCCCGGATGGTTCGAGCACGACGCCGAGGCCGTGTGGTGGGCCGACTTCACCTCAATCGTCCGGGACCTGCTGACCGCCGACGGCGTGGACGCGCGGGCGGTGGCCGGGGTCGGCGTGTCCGGCATCGGCCCGTGTCTGCTGCCCGCCGACACGGCCGGCCGTCCGCTGCGCCCCGCGATCCTCTACGGCGTCGACACCCGCGCCACCGCCGAGATCGCCGAACTCACCGCCGAACTCGGCGCGGAGGAGATCCTGGCCCGCGGCGGCTCCCCGCTCACCAGCCAGGCGGTCGGCCCCAAGCTGCGCTGGCTCGCCCGCCACGAACCGGAGGTGTGGCGGCGCACCCGCCGTTTCTTCATGGCCTCCAGCTGGCTGGTGCACCGACTGACCGGGGAGTACCGGCTGGACCACCACTCGGCCAGCCAGTGCGATCCGCTCTACGACCTCGACGCCCGGCGCTGGAACGGCGCCTGGGCCCAGCGGGTCGCCCCCGGCCTGGACCTCCCGGCGCTCGCCTGGCCCAGTGAGGTGGTCGGCACCGTGCACCCGGCCGCCGCCGAGGCCACCGGGCTGCCCGAGGGGACGCCGGTGACCGCGGGCACCATCGACGCGTGGGCGGAGGCCGCCAGCGTGGACGCGCTGGCCCCCGGCGACGCGATGGTGATGTACGGCTCGACCATGTTCCTCACCGTCATGGGCGAGCGGCCGATGCGCCACCCCGCGCTGTGGGGCACCACCGGTGTGCGGCCCGGGAGTTACTGCCTCGCGGCCGGGATGGCCACCTCCGGCAGCCTCACCGACTGGCTGCGCGACCTCACCGGCTCGGACTTCGCCACCCTGCTGGCCGAGGCCGAACAGGTGCCGCCCGGGGCGCGCGGGCTGCTGATGCTGCCGTACTTCGCCGGGGAGCGCACCCCGCTGTTCGATCCCCGGGCGCGGGGCACCGTCATCGGGCTGACCCTGCGCCACGGGCGGGCGGAGCTGTACCGGGCGGCGCTGGAGGCCACCGCCTTCGGGGTCCGCCACAACCTGGAGGCGTTCGCCGACGCCGGTGCCCGGATCGACCGGCTGGTCGCGGTCGGCGGCGGGGCCCGCGGCCTGTGGACGGCCGTCGTCTCCGCGGCGATCGGCCTGCCGCAGCGGATCCCCGCCGAGACCGTCGGCGCCTGCTTCGGTGACGCCGTCCTGGTGGCCCGCGCCCTCGGCGCCGAAGCCGAGGGCTGGAACCCGGTCGTCGCGACCGTCGCACCGGACGAGGAGTGGCGCGCGGTCTACGACGCCCGGTACCCCCTGTACCGGGAGCTGCACGAGGCGACCCGGCACATCGGCCACGCCCTGGCCGACTCGGCGTCGTGACGGCGGACGGGCGCCGCGGTGCTCGTGAGGCGTGGTGCCGGTCGGGCGCGGTCCGTGTCAGGCGTACTGCTGGTCGGGCGCGAACCGTGTCAGGCCCGGTGCTGGTCGGGCGCGAACCGTGTCAGGCCCCGTCCGCGTCAGGTCCGGTGCTCGTCAGGTCCGGTGCTCGTCAGGTCCGGTGCTCGTCCATGCCCGCCATCAGGGCCTGGTGACTCATGCGCACATGCTCCCGCATCACCCGTTCCGCACCGTCGCCGTCCTTGGCCTGGATCAGGCTGAGGACACGGTGGTGCTCGCCGTCGGACTCGTGCAGCCGGCCGGGCCGGGACAGTGAGGTGCGCACCAGCCGGGCGTAGGCCAGCTGGTTCATCAGGGTGCGGTAGTGCGCCTCCAGCTTGGTGTTGTCCGCGCCCACCACGATCAGGTCGTGGAACTCGTGGACCAGCGCCGCGTACTGCTCGGTGTCGCCGTCCCGGACGGCCGCGTCGGCCGCCTTCATCGTGGCCTCCAGCCGCTCCACCTCGGGGACGTTCCCGCGGAAGGCCAGCAGCCGGGCGGCGGCGCCCTCCAGCAGCTCCTTCATCTGGAACAGCTCGGTCAGCTCGCGCCGGGACGGTACGGCGACGAACGTGCCGACCCGCGGCCTGACCTCCACCAGCCCCTCGATCTGGAGCTGTTTGAGGGCCTCGCGGATGGGCGTCCGGCTGACGCCGAAGGTCTCGGACAGCGCCATCTCGGAGAGGCTGGAGCGGGGCGGCAGCTCACCACTGATGATCATCTGCCGCAGCTCTTCGGCGACCCTCGCCTGCATGCTGGTCTGCTGAAGCCGCTTTCCGGTGGGTCGTTGCATGGCACGTGACCCTAGATGTGGCCGTCGCTTTCCGTCAACCACGGACGCACTCGGGCGTTGTGCCATACAAGAACCCTCCGGTCGGCCGGGGCCCGGCTCAGGACCTCAGAATGAACGGATCCCCGGCGGGCTCCTCGCTGGTGTTGATCCAGACGCTCTTCAGCCGGGTGTACTCCCGGATCACCTCGGTGCCGTGCTCGGTCCCCATCCCGCTGGTCTTGAACCCGGCCCGGGGCGACATCGGCGACATCGAGCGATAGGTGTTGACCCACACCGTCCCGGCCTCCAGCCGGGCGGCCATCCGGTGCACCCGGTTCACGTCCCGGGTCCACACCCCCGCCGCCAGGCCGTACGCGGAGTCGTTGGCGATCGCCAGGGCCTCCTCCTCGGAGCCGAAGGGCATCACGGTCGCGACCGGCCCGAAGATCTCCTCCTGGCAGATCCGCATCCCGTTGTCGGTGCCGGTGAAGACGGTGGGGGAGTAGAAGTACCCGGCGAGGCCCGTCTCCGGCCGCCTGCCGCCGCAGACCACCTTCCCGCCCTCGGCCTGCCCCAGCTCGACGTACGACTCGACCTTCGCCAGCTGCTCGGCGATGGCGAGCGGGCCCAGTTCGGTGGTCTCCGCCAGCGGATCGCCGATCCGGATCGTGGCCGCCCGCGCCGTCACCCGCTCCAGGACCTCGTCGTACACCTCCCGGTGCACCAGCACCCGGCTGCCCGCCACACAGGTCTGGCCGGCGGCCGCGAAGATCCCCGCGATCACCCCCATGGCGGCCGAGCCCAGGTCGGCGTCCGGGAAGATGATGTTGGGCGACTTTCCGCCGAGTTCCAGGGTGCAGCCGATCAGCCGGTCGGCGCAGACGCGGGCGATCCGGCGGCCGGTCCCGCTGGAGCCGGTGAAGGTCACCTTGGCCACGTCCGCGTGCTCCGCGAGCGGCGCGCCCGCGTCCGGGCCGTACCCGGTGACCACGTTGACCACCCCCGGCGGGAAACCCGCCTCCTCGAAGAGCGGCGCGAGCGCCAGCAGCGAGGCCGAGGTGTGCTCCGAGGGCTTGACCACCACCGTGTTCCCTGCGGCCAGGGCCGGGGCCAGCTTGGTGGCGGTGAGCAGCAGCGGGGAGTTCCACGGGGTGATGGCGCCGACCACGCCCACCGGTTCGCGCAGGGTGTAGTTGAGCAGTTCGCGGCTCGCCCCGGGGATCACGTCGCCCTGGATTTTGTCGGCGAGCCCCGCGTAGTAGTAGAAGTACTCGGGCAGCCCGGCGAGCTGGGCCCGCATCTCCCGCAGCAGCTTGCCGTTGTCGAGGGTCTCGGTACGGGCCAGCCGCTCCGCGTGCTCACCGATCAGATCGCCCAGGTTCCGCAGCAGCCGCCCGCGCCGGGTCTGGCTCAGATCGCGCCAGCGCGGGTCCTCGAAGGCGGTACGGGCGGCGGTCACCGCACGGTCCACGTCGGCGGCGGTGCCGCTCGCCGCCTCGTACCAGGGCTCGGCGGTGGCCGGGTTGACGCTGGCGAAATAGCCGCCGTCGGCGGGGGCGGTCCACTCGCCCGCGATGTAGTGGTCATGGCGCGGCAGGGGGTTCATGAGCGGGGGGACTCCTGTCCGGTGGGGGTTCCGGGGTGGCTTCCGGGGTGGGTGCCGGTGTGGCTTCCGTGGGTTCCGGTGGGGGTTCCGGAGTGGCTTCCGTGGGTTCCGGTGTGGGTGAGGATCACCTCGGCGAGTTCCTGCGGGCATTCCAGCGGCAGCAGGTGGCGGGCTCCGGGCACGATCACCGCCCGGCCGCCGGGGATCCGCTCGGCCAGCCGGTGCGACATGGCCGGGGTCGAACCGGGGTCCCCCTCGCCGGTCACCGCCACGGTGGGGGCGCAGATCCGGGGCAGGCTCTGCCACAGCTCGGTGTCGGCCGTTCCGAAGACCCGGTAACAGGCGAGGTAGGAGGCCCGGTCGGTGGCCAGCAGGGTGTCGAGCACGTTCCGCACCAGACCGGGCTCCTCCGCCCGCCAGGCGGGCGAGAACCAGCGGTCGACCGCGGCCCGCGCGGACGCCCCGAAGTCCTCGGCGGCCAGTGTCTGACGGCGGGCCACCGCGGCCCGCTCCCGCGCCGACCGGTCCGCGACCGAGCTGACCAGGGTGAGCGAGGCGGTCAGCTCCGGCCGGTCAAGACCCAGCCGCTGGGCGACCAGGGCGCCCAGCGAGAAGCCGACGACATGCGTGGGGCCGCTCAGCAGCGCCCCGACATCCGCCGCCAGCTCGGCCAGGGACACCCCGGGCGCCGCGGCCGGGGAGGCGCCGTGGCCGCGCAGGTCGACCAGCGTCACCCGGTGCCGGGCCGCGAGAGCCGGCAGACAGCGGTCCCACATCCGGCGGTCGAGACCCACGCCGTGCAGCAGCACCAGCGCGGGGCCGTCGCCGTGGACCTCGTGGCTCAGCGCCACCGGCACCGGGGCACCGGCCCGCGCCGCCGGGCGGGGGCCCTCCGGTCGCGCCGCAGCGCGGGGAGGGCCCGCGGA
>NZ_BBOX01000429.1 GCF_001553455.1 Streptomyces hygroscopicus subsp. hygroscopicus | reverse complement strand
CCCCGGCCCGGCTGACCTGGCGGCCCGACGCCCCGGGCGCGCCGACCCGGCCACCCGCTCAGAGGTCGGCCAGGAAGCCCAGCGCCACCCGCCAGGCGGCCTCGGCGGCCTCCTTGTCGTAGTCCGGCAGCTCGGGGTCGGTGAAGATGTGCCCGGCCCCGGCGTAGCGGAAGACCTCCACATCGGCCCCCGCCCGCCGCATCCGCAGGTACCAGGCGTTGAGCCAGTCGTGCGGCTCGAACGGGTCGGGGTCGGCCACGTGCAGCTGCACCGGCAGCTCGTCGGCCGTCGCGTCGTCGGCGATGTCCGAGGTGCCGTGCAGCAGAAGCAGCCCGCGCGCCTTGTCGTCGGCCAGCGCCAGGTTCTGCGCGAGGGAGCCGCCGAGCGAGAAGCCGGCGTAGACCAGCCCGCGGTCCGCGTACGGCGCGGCGGCGGTGACGGCCCGCTTCAGCAGTTCGTCCCGGCCGATCCGCTCCTTGATCACCATGCCGTCCTCGACGGTGTCGGCGGTCTGCCCTTCGTACAGATCGGGCACGACCACCTCGTGCCCGGCCGCGCGCAGCCGGTCGGCCGCCTCCTGCACGGCGGGCCGCAGCCCGTACGCGGAGTGGAACAGAACAATCGTCGAGGTACCGGCCACCGCTGTCACTTCCCTTCCTGTGATTCGCCTCTCCCATCGTGCCAGTCGCGGTCTGAGGACACCCGTTCCGGGGAAGGCGGGACAGGACACCCGGGAGTCTCCCGCAGGAAGGATGAGGTAGGTGTCCATGGAGGACGTGCTGCGTCCGCTCGTCGTCATCGGCGGCTCACTGGCCATCACGCTGGTCATCGGCTGGGCCGTCGACTGGCTGCTGCGGCGGGCCGACGCCCGGCACCCGGAGACCCCGCTGTGGGACCGGCTGCGCCGCTGCCGGCTCCCGCTCCAGGTGACCGTGTGCACGGCGCTGCTGAGCGGTTCCTACGACAAGACTCAGGCGTCGGTCGTCCAGCAGCACGGGTCGGCCATCGGCCAGTTGCTCGCACTGGTGCTGATCGCGGCGGCGGCCTGGCTCGCGGTGCGGGTCTCGTCGGCCATCGTGGAGTCCTCCTACTCCCGCTACGCCTCCAGCGCGCACGACCCCGCGCGGGTGCGCCGGGTGCGTACCCAGGTGACGCTGATCCAGCGGGTGGTGGCCGCGATCGTCGGCGTGGTGGCGGCCTCCGCGATGCTGCTGACCTTCCCGACGATGCGCACGGTCGGCACCTCCATGCTGGCCTCGGCCGGGATCCTCGGTGTCGTCGCCGGTGTCGCCGCCCAGTCCACACTGGGGAACCTCTTCGCGGGGCTCCAGATCGCCTTCGGCGACATGGTGCGGATCGGCGACACGGTGGTCGTGGACGGCGAGTGGGGCACCGTCGAGGAGATCACGCTGACCTTCCTGTCCGTACGGACCTGGGACGAGCGCCGGATCACCATGCCGGTCTCGTACTTCACCAGCAAGCCGTTCGAGAACTGGTCGCGGGGCGGCACCCAGAAGGTGGCCACGGTCTTCTTCCACCTCGACCACGGCGCGCCGATCGAGGAGATGCGGGAGCGGCTGCGCGAGATCGTGCAGAAGTCCCCGGCCTGGGACGGCCGGGACTGGAACCTGGTGGTGACGGACACCACCCCCAGCACCATGCTGGTCCGGGCGCTGATCACGGCGCGGGACCCGGACGACGCCTGGACAGTGCGCTGCGAGGTGCGGGAGAAAATGATCACATGGCTGCGGGAGACCCATCCGCACGCCCTGCCGCGCATCGCGACCGCCCCGGCCGCCCAGCCCCCGCAGACGCCCCTGGAGCGCGAGCGCGCCCATGAGCGGGGCAATGAGCGCAGGACCACGTTCGCCCGTTTCGAGGACGGGCTGCACAAGGACGCCCAGCCCCCGAAGCAGGGGGGCTACGACGCCCACTACGACGCCCAGCCCCCGAAGCAGGGCTACGACGCCCCGGGGCCGTGGCAGGGCCGCTGAGGCCGCGCGACGCCCCGGCGAAAGGCGGACCGCGCGACGAAGCCCCCGGCGAAGGGCAGCCCGCGCGGAACCGCCGCTACGCCCCTACGCCCCTAAGCCCCTACGCCGCCGCGCCCCTGGGGCCGCACCGCTACAGCGGCCGTCGCATCGCCCGGTGCGGGATGCCGCTGCCCTCGTCGAACTCGGCGCCGTACGCCTCGTAGCCCAGCCGCTCGTAGAAGCCGAGCGCATGCGTCTGGGCCTCCAGATAGACCTCGGCCAGACCGCGCCGGCGGGCCTCCGCCTCGACGGCCCGGACCAGCTCGGCCCCCAGCCCCGTGCCGCGCGCCGCCCGGGTCACCGCGAGGCGGCCCAGGACGGCGGTGGTGGCGCCGTCAACGCCGGCGTGGGCGTACTTCTTGTCCGCGGCGGCGCCGTGCAGGAAGCGGACGGTGCCCACCGGTGCGCCCTCGGCGTCGGTGGCGAGGAGGTGGACGGCGTGCGCGTCGTACGCGTCCATCTCCTCCTCCTCGGGGATCCGCTGCTCCACCACGAAGACCTCCCGGCGCACCGCGAAGCAGCCGGTCAGGTCCCCGTCGGTCACGACCTGGATCACGAGCTCTCTGCCCTCACCGTCTCCAGCGCCCCCCGCAGGTCGTCCGGGTAGGCGGAGGCGAACTCCACCCATCCACCGTGCGCGGGGTGCTCGAAGCCCAGCCGCACGGCGTGCAGCCACTGCCGGGTCAGCTTCAGCCGCTTGGCGAGCGTGGGGTCCGCGCCGTAGGTGAGATCGCCGACGCAGGGGTGGCGGTGGGCGGCCATGTGCACCCGGATCTGGTGGGTGCGGCCCGTCTCCAGCTTGATGTCCAGCAGGCTCGCGGCCCGGAACGCCTCGATGAGGTCGTAGTGGGTGACGCTCGGCTTGCCGTCCGCCGTCACGGCCCATTTGTAGTCGTGCTGCGGATGGCGCCCGATCGGGGCGTCGATGGTGCCGCTCAGCGGGTCCGGATGGCCCTGGACCAGCGCGTGGTAGCGCTTGTCCACGGTGCGCTCGCGGAACTGCTGCTTGAGCACGGAGTACGCCAGCTCGGACTTGGCCACGACCATGAGCCCGGAGGTGCCGACGTCCAGCCGGTGCACGATCCCCTGGCGCTCGGCGGCGCCCGAGGTGGAGACGCGGAAGCCGGCGGCCGCCAGCCCGCCGATCACGGTGGGGCCGGTCCAGCCGGGGCTGGGGTGGGCGGCGACGCCGACCGGCTTGGAGACGACCACGATGTCCTCGTCGTCGTGCACGATCTCCATGCCCTCGACGGGTTCGGCGACGACCCGCACCGGCGGCGCGGCCTGCGGCATCTCGACCTCGAGCCAGGCGCCCCCGGAGACCCGGTCGGACTTCCCGGCGACACTGCCGTCGAGCTGCACCTTTCCGGCGGCGGCCAGCTCGGCCGCCTTGGTCCGGGAGAAACCGAACATACGAGCGATCGCGGCATCGACGCGCTCGCCCTCCAGACCGTCCGGTACGGGCAGGGTGCGGATCTCGGGAATCGTACTCACCAGACGAGTATGCCGGACCGCGGACACCGGTTCGCACGCCCGTCGGACACCGGCCGCCCGCCCCGGGTCCGGGCCGGGTCCGGACCGGACCGGACCGGTGCCCGGTCAGTCCTTGTGGACCGTGCCGTCCGGGTCCAGACCGCGGAAGGACAGGATCACGATCAGGAAGCCACCGCACACGATGGCCGAATCGGCGAGGTTGAAGACCGCGAAGTGGGAGGGGGCGATGAAGTCCACGACCGCCCCCTGGAGATCGCCGGGCGCCCGGAAGATCCGGTCGGTGAGATTGCCGAAGGCCCCGCCGAGCAGCAGTCCGAGCGCGACCGCCCAGGGCGTGCTGTAGAGCTTGCGGGCCAGCCGCGCGATCACCACGATGACCCCGACCGCGATCACCGTGAAGACGATGGTCATGGCCTCGCCGAAGCCGAAGGCCGCGCCCCGGTTGCGGATCACCTCGAACTGCAGCCAGGTGCCGATCACCTCGACCGGAGCGTGGTGCTCCAGCTTCGCGACCACGACCAGCTTGCTGACCAGGTCGATCAGATAGGCCAGCGCGGCGACCGCGAGGAGCACCCCGACGCGCCGCCTCCCCCTGCCCGCAGCGGCCTCATCGGATCCGGCTCCGGCAGCGCTGGTCCCGGCGCCCTCCTCTGCCTTCCCCGCGTCCGGCGTACCGATGGCCTGCTCCGCCTCTGTCACGTGAGTCCCTCAACCTTGTCCGGGCCAGTCTCCCCCTGTGAGGGACGAGGGTACGGCACACACGTACGGGCGTCAGCGCCGCTCCTGGCGCTGTTTGCACTCGACACACAGGGTGGCCCTGGGGAACGCCTGCATCCGGGCCTTGCCGATCGCGTTGCCGCAGTTCTCGCACAGCCCGTAGGTGCCGGTGTCCAGCCGCTCCAGGGCCCGCTCGGTCTGCAGCAGCATCTCGCGGGCGTTCCCGGCCAGGGCCATCTCATGCTCGCGGGTGATGTTCTTGGTGCCGGTGTCGGCCTGGTCGTCGCCCGCGCCGTCACCGGAGTCGCGCATCAGGCCGGTGATCGCCTCCTCGGAGGCGAGGATCTCGGTGCGCAGCCGTCCGGCCTCGGTCAGCAGCTCGGTGCGCGCCTGCTCCACCTCCTCGGCCGACCAGGGGTCCTCGCCCGGACGTACCGCGAGCTCACCGGGGTCTACGGGCGCGCCCGCCGCACGGGCCTTGGGCAGCGGGGACGCGGTCGCCGTGGCCTTCTTGTCGTTCGGCGCACCACCCGGGGTCTTCTTCGCAACCACTTTCCTGGCTCCCGTCTTCTTCGCGGGCACCGCCTCGTCGGCGGGCGCGGCCTTCCTGGCCGCGGTCTTCCCGGCCTCGGTCCTCCCAGCCGTGGCCTGGTCGGCCACGGTCTGTCCGGCCGTGCCCTTCCGGGCCGGCGCGACCGTCTCGGCGGATGCGTTCTTCCTGGCGGGCGTGGCCGCCTTCTTCCTCGGTGCGCTCTTCTTCGCGGCCTTGGCGGGGCCTTGCGCGGCGGCCCCGGCGGCCGTCGCGGTCTTGTTCGCGGCCTTCTTGCCCGAGGCGCTCTTCCCGGCGGGCGCGGCCTTCGTCGCCTTCGCCGTGCTCTTCTGCACGGCGGTCTTCCTAGCCACCATGGCCGCGGCCCCTTCACATATTGTGATCTTGCGCGCGAATCGTTCCGGAACGATAAATCGACTCCGGGCGGGCGGCAACGGGGCACGCCGCCCGATTCGCCCGGCTTGCCGGTACGACAACCCGGTCTCCACCGTTGTGCCCCGCTCGGCACGCGGTAATCCGTCCGGTATCCGGCACCCGGGAGTGACCCAGCGTGACGACCGGAACCGGGACGCCCGGCGCAGCGCCGTTCGGGTCAACCCGCGGAGCCGGACATCCCCCACTCGGCGCAGCGCCTTATTCGGTCGGCCCCGGTCTCCCCGGCCCCGTACACTGGGCGCAGCGAAAGGCGTGGATGGGGACGAGTAGCGTCGTAGGCGGCCCAGAGCGACCCGGGGACGGTGTGAGCCCGGGGGCGAGCGCGATGTGAAGGATCACCCCGGAGCCGCCGGAAGAACCCCCGCACTGGGTCAGTAGAACCGGCATCGCGAACCCAATGAGGGGGCCGGCCGCTCGCCCGCTGCCGGTCAAGGAGGGTGGTACCGCGGGAGCGCACGGCTCTCGTCCCTCCGACGGAAACGGAAAGAGCACGTGTCCGCCGGAGGAAGAAGAGCCCCGATGACGCCGCAGTACCGCCAGGTGCCCGCCCAGGTCGACCTGCCCGCCCTCGAGCACGCCGTGCTCGACTTCTGGCAGGAGAACAAGATCTTCGCCCGTAGCCTCGAGCAGTCCGAGGGGCGGCCCGAGTGGGTCTTCTACGAGGGCCCGCCGACCGCGAACGGCATGCCGGGCGCCCACCACATCGAGGCCCGCGTCTTCAAGGACGTCTTCCCGCGCTTCCGCACCATGCGGGGCTACCACGTCGACCGCAAGGCGGGCTGGGACTGCCACGGCCTGCCGGTCGAGCTGGCGGTCGAGAAGGAGCTGGGCTTCAACGGCAAGAAGGACATCGAGGCGTACGGCATCGCCGAGTTCAACGCCAAGTGCCGCGAGTCCGTCACCCGGCACACCGACGCCTTCGCCGAGCTCACCACGCGGATGGGCTACTGGACCGACCTCGACGGCGCGTACTGGACCATGAACCCCGAGTACGTCGAGTCGGTGTGGTGGTCCCTGAAGGAGATCTTCACCAAGGGGCTGCTGGTCCAGGACCACCGGGTCGCCCCCTGGTGCCCGCGCTGCGGCACCGGGCTGTCCGACCACGAGCTGGCGCAGGGCTACGAGACGGTCGTCGACCCCTCGGTCTTCGTCCGCTTCCCGCTGACCTCCGGACCGCTCGCGGGCCGGGCGTCGCTGCTGGTGTGGACGACCACGCCGTGGACCCTGGTCTCCAACACCGCCGTGGCCGCGCATCCACAGGTGCGCTATGTGGTCGCCACCGACGGCGAGGAGTCGCTGGTCGTCGCGGAGCCGCTGGTGGCCAAGGCGCTCGGCGAGGGCTGGACCGTCACCGGGGAGTCCTTCCTGGGGGCCGAGATGGAGCGCTGGAGCTACCGGCGCCCCTTCGAGCTGGTGGAGATCCCCGACGCGCACTTCGTCGTCAACGCCGAGTACGTGACGACGGAGGACGGCACCGGTCTGGTCCACCAGTCCCCCGCCTTCGGCGAGGACGACCTGAGGACCTGCCGGGCGTACGGTCTGCCGGTGGTCAACCCGGTCCGCCCGGACGGCACCTTCGAGGAGGGGCTGGGCCTGGTCGGCGGGCAGTTCTTCAAGAAGGCCGACGAGGCGCTGACGGCGGACCTCAAGGAGCGCGGCCTGCTGTTCCGGCACGTGCCGTACGAGCACAGCTACCCGCACTGCTGGCGCTGCCACACCGCGCTGCTCTACTACGCCCAGCCGTCGTGGTACATCCGCACCACCGCGATCAAGGACGCGCTGCTGCGGGAGAACGAGAAGACCAACTGGTATCCCGAATCGGTCAAGACCGGTCGCTATGGCGACTGGCTCAATAACAACATCGACTGGGCGCTGTCCCGCAATCGCTACTGGGGCACCCCGCTGCCCATCTGGCGCTGTGCCGAGTCCCACCTCACCTGCGTCGGCTCCCTCGCCGAGCTGTCCGAGCTGACCGGCACCGACCTGAGCGGCCTGGACCCGCACCGGCCGTACATCGACGAGATCACCTTCACCTGCGCCACCGACGGCTGCTCGCTGACGGCCGAACGGGTGCCCGAGGTCATCGACGCCTGGTACGACTCGGGCTCGATGCCGTTCGCGCAGTACGGCTACCCGTACCGGAACAAGGAGCTCTTCGAGAAGCGTTACCCGGCGCAGTTCATCTCCGAGGCCATCGACCAGACCCGTGGCTGGTTCTACACGCTGATGGCGGTCGGCACGCTCGTCTTCGATAAGTCCTCGTATGAAAACGTGGTCTGCCTCGGTCACATCCTGGCCGAGGACGGGCGGAAGATGTCCAAGCACCTGGGCAACATCCTCCAGCCGATCCCGCTGATGGACCAGCACGGCGCGGACGCGGTGCGCTGGTTCATGGCCGCGGGCGGCTCACCGTGGGCGGCCCGCCGGGTGGGCCACGGCACCATCCAGGAGGTCGTGCGCAAAACGCTGCTCACCTACTGGAACACGGTCGCCTTCCAGGCGCTGTACGCCCGCACCTCGGGCTGGGCGCCGTCCGGGGCGGACCCGGCTCCGGCCGAGCGGCCGCTGCTGGACCGCTGGCTGCTGGGCGAGCTGGGCACGCTCACCGAACAGGTCACCGAGGCCATGGAGGCGTACGACACCCAGCGCGCCGGCAAGCTGCTGTCGGCCTTCGTCGACGACCTGTCCAACTGGTACGTGCGCCGCTCCCGCCGCCGCTTCTGGCAGGGCGACGCCGCCGCGCTGCGCACCCTGCACGACGTCATCGAGACGGTCACCCGGCTGATGGCGCCCCTGGTGCCCTTCATCACCGAGCGGGTCTGGCAGGACCTGGTGGTCCCGGTGACCCCCGAGGCCCCCGTCTCCGTGCACCTGGCCACCTGGCCGGAGCCGGACCGGTCCATGATCGACCCGGTCCTCTCGGAGCGGATGACGCTGGTGCGGCGCCTGGTGGAGCTGGGGCGCGCGACCCGCGCGGAGTCCGGTGTGAAGACGCGCCAGCCGCTGTCGCGGGCACTGGTCGCGGCGCCCGGCTTCGAAGCCCTCGACGCCGAGCTGCGCGCCCAGATCGAGGAGGAGCTCAACGTCTCCTCGCTCGCGTCGCTGAGCGAGGTCGGCGGCTCGCTGGTCGACACCACCGCGAAGGCCAACTTCCGCGCGCTGGGCAAGCGCTTCGGCAAGGGCACCCAGCCGGTCGCCAAGGCGATCGCGGAGGCGGACGCGGCCGCGCTGTCGGTGGCGCTGCGCGAGGGCACGGCGTCGGTGACCGTGGACGGCGAGCAGGTCTCCCTCTCCCCCGACGAGGTCATCATCACCGAGACCCCGCGCGAGGGCTGGTCGGTCGCCTCCGACGCGGGCGCCACGGTCGCCCTCGACCTGGAGATCACCCCGGAGCTGCGGCGCGCGGGGCTCGCCCGTGACGCGATCCGCCTGATCCAGGAGGCCCGTAAGAACAGCGGGCTGGACGTGGCCGACCGGATCGCGCTGCGCTGGCAGTCGGCCGACGAGGAGCTCCGCCAGGCCCTCACCGACCATGCCGAGCTGATCGCGGACGAGGTCCTCGCGACCGACTTCGCCGCGGGCGAGGCCGACGCCGCGTACGGCACCCCCTTCGAGGACGCCCCCCTGGGCCTGACGTTCCGCCTCCGCAAGGCGTAGCGCTCCGGCGTAGGTGTCCGTCCCCCGATCCGCCCCGTCCCGGACCAGGGGCCCCGCCCCTGGTCCGGACGCCTTACGGGCGTGACCTCATGCGCCGGGCGGGCTGCTTCAGCCCGCCCGGCACCCCGGCACCAGCGCCCGGAGCCGGACCCCGGGTCACGTCCGTCCGCCCTGCCCGGGATGCCCCGGACCAGACCCGGGGCTCTGGGGCTATGGCCGCCCGTCCTGCTCGGGGTGCCCCCGGACCAGAGCCGGGAGGGCCCCCGGACTGTGGCCGTCCGCCCTGCCCGGGCCCGTGGACAGGGGCCGAGCCGACCCCGCGTGACGACGGCCCAGCCCGCCCGGCCCCCTTCGGGTCAAAGGCCCGGGACCGATCCCGCGTGACGTCCCCCCAACCCACCCGACACCCCGCACCCGCACCCGCACCCGGAGTCACCCCCCCCGCGGCCGTCCGGCCCACCCGACACCCCCGTCCCAGCCCCGACGCGAGCCCCGGGGTTACGGCGCGGTCAGCCCCGTTGCCCCGTTGGGCGTTTGCGGGCCGGGGGCCGGGGCTGAACCCCGGCCACGGGAAGGGGCAAGGAGGGCCGGGCAGGGGAAGACCCCCGGGCGTCCCCGCCCGCACGGCAAGGGCCGGGGC
>NZ_BBOX01000428.1 GCF_001553455.1 Streptomyces hygroscopicus subsp. hygroscopicus | reverse complement strand
GTACCGGAACCCCGGACCGGAACGGGGAACGGGACGAAGGGACGGGGCCGGCGGAAGGGAACCCGGACCCGGCCGTCCCCGCCGCGACGACGACGGGCCCGGCCCCAGGAGCACGCTCCTGGGGCCCGGCCCTTGTGATTGCCGAACGCTCCGCGCTACGCGGCCCGCGTCAGTTGTCGTCCTCGTCGATGAGGAAGCCCCGCATCGGGCTCGGCGCCTGCTGCATCGGCTGCGGACTCTGCGGCCGCACCGGTGCCATCGGCTGGGTCATCGCGGGGGACATCTGCTGCTGTCCGCCGTAGGACGGCGCTCCGCCGTTCTGGCCGTGGCCGCCCATGGACTGGTTGCCGCCCATGGTGTGGCCGCCCATCGAGCCGGCACCGGCCGAGGCCATGGAGCCGCTCATCGAGGGGGACGGCGGCAGCGAGGCGGTCGCCGGGGTGCGCGGCGGGGCGAGCGAGTCGTCGGCCTGGTTCTCCAGCTGGCGCAGCTGGCTCTCCAGGTACGACTTCAGTCGCGTGCGGTACTCGCGTTCGAAGCCGCGCAGGTCCTCGACCTTGCGCTCGAGCGTGGCACGAGCGGACTCCAGGGAGCCCATCGCGACACGGTGCTTCTCCTGCGCGTCCCGCTCCAGCGCGTCGGCCTTGGCGCGGGCGTCCCGCTCCAGGCCCTCGGCGCGGCTACGGGCCTCGCCGACGATCTTGTTGGCCTCGGAACGGGCCTCCGCGATCGCCTGGTCGGCGGTCTGCTGTGCGAGCGAGAGCACGCGTGCGGCGCTGTCGCCGCCCGGGCCCTGTCCCGGCTGCGGCAGCTGCGGACCGCCGGGGCCGCCAGGACCGCCGGGGCCACCAGGCCCACCGGGACCGCCCATCGGGCCACCCATGGGACCGCCGGGACCCATGGGGCCGTTCTGCCCCATCGGGCCGGGGCCGCCCTGCTGCATCGGGCCGGGGCCGTTCTGGCCCATCGGACCGGCCGGGAGCTGCGGGGCGCCGCCCGGAAGTTGGGGCGGACCACCCATCTGCTGCTGCTGGCCGGGCGGCACCGGCTGCGGCGGTCCAGATATGGCGGCGGGCACGGGTGCGCCGGGCCTCTCCTGCTGTTCTGGAGGCTTGCGCATGCCTTGTTGCTGGCTCTGGGCGGCGGCACGGGTCGCGGCGGCCAGCTTGGCGCGCAGGTCCTCGTTCTCCCGCAGCAGCCGGGTCAGTTCGGCTTCGACCTCGTCGAGGAAGGCATCGACCTCGTCCTCGTCATAGCCTTCTCGGAGGCGGACGGTCGTGAACTGCTTGTTCCGCACGTCCTCGGGGGTCAACGGCATCTCTACTTCACCTCAACGTAGTCGTCGGCAATCGGCAAGACCGTATCGTTCACACCCTGCTCGCAAAATTGCTCACGACGGTGATCAGGATCCAGACGATGATCATCAGCACGAAGAAGGACAGGTCGAGCGCCACACCCCCGAGACGCAGCGGCGGAATGAACCGCCGCAGAAGCTTGAGTGGCGGATCGGTCACAGTGTAGGTGGCCTCGAGGATGACCACCATCGCTCGACCGGGTTGCCACGAGCGCGCGAACTGGAAGACATAGTCCATAACCAGCCGGAAGATCAGCACGATCAGGTAGCAGTAGAGCGCGATGTAGATCACCTGTAGTGCGATGCCCATCCCGCGCGTCCCTCTCCCCTGGTTCGTACTCGGCCTTGCGGCCTCGGATGACTCGGTGTTGCCGGTTTGCCGTTTTTGCGTCTCAGCTCTGGTTGAAGAACCCGCCCTCTGCGATACGGGCCTTGTCCTCCGCCGTGACATCGACGTTAGCAGGAGACAACAGGAACACCTTCTGCGTCACCCGCTCAATGCTGCCATGGAGGCCGAACACCAGACCGGCGGCAAAGTCGACAAGTCGCTTCGCATCCGTGTCGTCCATCTCCGTCAGATTCATGATCACGGGAGTGCCCTCACGGAAGTGTTCCCCGATAGTACGGGCCTCGTTGTAGGTCCGGGGGTGCAGTGTGGTGATGCGGTACGGCTCCCGCTCGGACACAACCTTGGGCATGATCACGGGCGCGTTCTTCTCCAAGTTCTGACGTTCAGGTGTGATGGATGCCACGGGGGCAATTCGCGCGGGTCGTCCGGTTTCTACCGCAAGAGGAGCCGGTTCACGCTGTGCGGGAGGGTGGACGACTCGCACGGATTCGCCCCTTTCCGGCCGCGGTTCGGTCTCCACTACCTGATGCCGCCGACGGTCCCGCTCCCGTTCGGGCTCCGGCTCGGGCTCGAACTCGTCGTCGGGGTCGAATCCCCGGCCGTCGTACCCATCGTCCTCCACGAGGCCGAGGTAGACCGCCATCTTGCGCATCGCGCCGGCCATTCTCTGCG
Source organism: Streptomyces hygroscopicus subsp. hygroscopicus (assembly GCF_001553455.1). GTDB lineage: Bacteria > Actinomycetota > Actinomycetes > Streptomycetales > Streptomycetaceae > Streptomyces > Streptomyces hygroscopicus. The sequence goes on along the minus strand of NZ_BBOX01000428.1, from coordinate 6,346 downwards.
TCCTCCGCTCTGTGGTGGATCGGCTCCGCCACCGGATGCCATGGATCCACGTGGCCCGCCCGCCTTTTGACGGGAATGACCATATTTTCTGCTGTGGTCCGACTTCTTCGCGACGTTACCGGAGCCTGGGTCGGACTCCGAGTACCGCAGTGCCGACGCGCACATGTGTCGCTCCCGCCGCCACGGCTTCCTCGAGGTCCGAGCTCATCCCCGCCGAAACCATGGTGGCAGCCGGATGGGCCACGCGCAGGCGGGATGAGATTTCCACCAGCCGGTCGAACGCCGCCCGCGGCCGCCCTTCATAAGGACCCGTCAGCGGGGCGACGGTCATCAGGCCGTCGAGCCGGAGCCCCTCCGCCTCGGCCACGTCCTCGGCGAGCCGTTCCACTCCGTCCGGTCCGACGCCTCCGCGCGCTCCCCGTTCACTGGAGTCCGCGTCGAGCGCGACCTGAATCAGAACACCCAACTCCCGTGCGGCTCCCACCGCCGCACGGGAGAGTGCGTCAACCAATCGCTTACGATCGACAGATTGCACCACATCGGCATAACTGGATACGGAACGCACCTTATTGGTCTGCAATTGCCCGACAAAGTGCCAGATCAGTGGCAGATCCGCGCATTCCGCGGCTTTGGGGGCGGCTTCCTGATCACGGTTCTCGGCGACATGCCGTACGCCGAGTTCCGCGAGCAAACGGACGTCGCTCGCCGGGTAGGTCTTGGTGACCACGATCAGGGTCACCTCTTCGCGCTTGCGACCGGCCGTGGCGCAGGCGGCAGAGATACGTTCCTCCACCCGGGCCAGATTCGCGGCCAGTTCCGTCTTGCGATCCGTCACAGCTCAGCCGTCCAACCAGACATAGCTCGCGAGCCGCCCCGTGGTGTGCTCGCGCCGGTACGAGAAGTGGTCCGCCGACTCCAGGGTGCAGATGTGAGGTTGGGCATCCGTCCCATCCGTCCCGTCCGTCCCAGCAGGCCCGTCCGGCCGCACACCGGAGCGGGCCAGTTGCGCCCGCACCCCGGCCGCCACGTCCACCGCCGGAGTACCCCAACGGGTCTCGGCCCACGCCTCGGGCACCGTCTCGGCGACATCGGCGCGCATGTCCGCGGGAACCTCGTAGCAGCGGCCGCAGACCGCGGGCCCGATACGGGCGACGATCCGGGCAGCCCGGGCGCCCTGTTCGGTCATCGCGGCCACCACCGCCGGGACCACTCCGGCGACCAGACCCGGCCGGCCGGCATGGGCGGCACCGATGACGCCGGCCACCGGATCGGCCAGCAGCACCGGGGTGCAGTCGGCGGTGAGGACGGCCAGGGCGAGCCCCCGACGCCGCGTCACCACCGCGTCCACCGCCGGGATCTCGGCGCCGGCCCACGGTCCGTCGACCACCGCGACGTCCCGGCCGTGCACCTGGTTCATCCATACGACCGCCGCCGGGTCAAGGCCGATCGCCTTGGCCGCCAGTTCGCGGTTGGTCCGCACGGCCTGGGGGTCGTCGCCGACCGCGCCGCCGAGGTTGAGCTCGTCATACGGAGCGGCGCTCACCCCGCCCCACCGGTCGGTGAAGGCGAAGTGCGCGCCGCTCACGTCGTGCTGTTGCGCTATCACGTCGGGTTCGCTTCAAAGTCGCCGTCGAGCCATACCGGACGGCTCACTTCAGGAAGTCCGGGACGTCCAGCTCCTCGGCCTGGCTGTCCGAGTAGGGGCGAGCCGGGGGGACCTGGGGGTGCGGGGTGGGCGCCGGGGGCGGCGGCACCTCGGCGACCGGGGCCGGGTCCGCCGGGGCGGGCTCCTCCTCGCGCGGGGTGACGCTGCCCAGTCCGCCGAAGGACGGGCGGCTGTTCTCCGAGCGGGACGACGGGCTGCTCGCGGAGGTGCCGGAGCTCTCGTCGCGGCTGCCGCTGTAGGAGCCGAGCACCTTGTCGCGGTTCTTCGCGGGCGGCTGACCGCCGTCGAAGCCCGCCGCGATCACGGTGACCCGGACCTCGTCGCCGAGCGCGTCGTCGATCACCGCGCCGAAGATGATGTTGGCCTCCGGGTGGGCGGCCTCGCTCACCAGCTGGGCGGCCTCGTTGATCTCGAACAGACCCAGGTCGGAACCGCCGGAGATGGAGAGCAGCACGCCCCGGGCGCCGTCGATGGACGCCTCCAGCAGCGGCGAGGAGATCGCCATCTCGGCCGCGGCCACCGCGCGGTCGTCGCCCCGCGCCGAGCCGATGCCCATGAGCGCCGATCCGGCCTCGGACATCACGGACTTGACGTCGGCGAAGTCGAGGTTGATCAGACCCGGGGTGGTGATCAGGTCGGTGATGCCCTGAACACCCGACAGCAGCACCTGGTCGGCCGACTTGAACGCGTCCAGCACGCTCACCTGACGGTCCGAAATGGACAGCAGCCGGTCGTTCGGGATCACGATGAGGGTGTCGACCTCGTCCCGCAGACCCGCGATGCCGTCCTCCGCCTGATTGGCACGGCGGCGGCCCTCGAAAGTGAACGGACGGGTGACCACACCGATCGTCAGTGCGCCCAGCGACCGCGCGATGTTGGCGACCACCGGCGCGCCGCCGGTGCCCGTGCCGCCGCCCTCGCCCGCGGTCACGAAGACCATGTCGGCCCCCTTGAGGACCTCCTCGATCTCCTCGCGATGGTCCTCGGCGGCCTTGCGGCCGACGTCGGGGTTGGCGCCGGCGCCCAGGCCCCGGGTGAGTTCGCGGCCGACGTCGAGCTTGACGTCCGCGTCACTCATCAGCAGGGCCTGCGCGTCGGTGTTGATCGCGATGAACTCGACGCCCTTGAGCCCGACCTCGATCATCCGGTTGATGGCATTCACACCACCGCCGCCGATGCCGACGACCTTGATGACTGCGAGGTAGTTCTGCGGTGCTGCCACGTCGAAGGCCTCTCGCCTCGAGTTACGTGTCGCCACCCCGCCGTTGCCGCGGTGCGCCGACTGATGCCGAATGGGACGGTTCCGATTGCCGACCCCAACCCTAACGCTGAAGTTTAGGGTTACCAGTGCCTCTGTTTCCCGGACTCTTCGGAACAGGACACTAAGTCGACAAGTGGCGCGCGTTCAATGAACACGCCGAACCTCCCGCTTTTCTTTTCACCCTATGTGATCACCCAGTGGGCTAGCCAACCAGGGTGCTGGCCTGCCGCTATCACGTCAACTGCGAGACACCGCGGGGGAGCTCGGCGCGGTGACGTCGAAGTGGCTGCCGTCCGGCCGTGCTTTCATCAGGGCGGTGAGGGTCTTCGCCTTCGCCTCGCCGCGCTCCGCGCTGCCCCAGGCCACCGTACGGCCACCGGTCAGCTCCAGGGTGATCGAATCGTACGAACGGACCCGCAGGGAACGGGTGTCCCGGCGGACCTTCTCCGGGAGTTGGGTGACCACCCGGGCCGCCGCGCGGCGCAGCCTGACCGGGCCGAAATGGCGCGAACTCGGCGACCGGTCCGGCTCCATTTCCAGCAGCGGAACGCCCTTCGGACGCTTGCTCACGGTGGAGAACCGGACTCCCGCGGCGTCCACTTCGTGGAACTTCCCGCCCTCTTCGACAATGGCTTCGGGCCTGCGTTCCGTCACCGCCAGACTGATGGTGTGCGGCCATGACCGGGATACGCCCACTTTCGCAATCCGCGGCAGTCGCTCACGCAGCCGGTGTTCGATCGCCCCTGTGTCCACCGTCACCAAGGGGGTGTTCAGGGATACGTCGGCGGCGTCGCGCACCTCCTCGGCGGTGAGGACGGTGGTGCCGGTGACCCGCACCCGCTCGGCCCGCAGCCAGCTCGAACCGTAGAGCAGCCAGACGGCGCCGGCTCCGAGCAGGATCACCGCCACCGCGATCAGCAGCAGGGTGCGCCGGCCGGGCAGCCGGAGCCGGCGGCGCACGGCGGAACGGCGTGGGGGCGGGCCGGACGGCGACGTCCTGCGCGCGCCGCGCTCGGCGGTCGACGGTCCGGCCACGCTCCCTGCCTTCTCACACCTGGCGGCGTGCGGTGTTGATCGCCTCGTGCACCATGCCGACCAGCAGCTCGTCGGCGTCCCTGCGGCCGAATTCGGCGGCGCGCCGGGACATCTCGTACAGCCGGTGCGGGTCGCCGAGCACCGGCAGCACATTGCTCTGCACCCACTCGGGGCTCAGCTCGGCGTCGTCGACCAGCAGTCCGCCGCCCGCCTTGACCAGCGGCTGGGCGTTGAGCCGCTGCTCGCCGTTGCCGATCGGCAGGGGGACGTAGGCGGCCGGGAGCCCGACGGCGGACAGTTCGGCGACGGTCATCGCGCCCGCGCGGCAGAGCATCATGTCGGCCGCGGCATACGCGAGGTCCATCCGGTCCAAGTACGATACCGGGATGTAGGGCGGCATTCCGGGCATGTGGTCCACATGCGGCAGTTCGTTTTTCGGGCCGACCGCGTGGAGGACCTGGATCCCGGCGCGCTGGAGGAACGGCGCGACCGTCTGCACCACCTCGTTGAGCCGGCGCGCGCCCTGCGAGCCGCCGGAGACCAGCAGCGTCGGCAGATTCTGGTCGAGCCCGAAGGCCGCGCGGGCCTCGGGGCGGACCGCCGCCCGGTCGAGGGTGGCGATGGAGCGGCGCAGCGGGATGCCGACGTAGCGGGCGTTGCGGAGCTTGCTGTCCGGCGTGGAGACCGCCACGTACTTGGCGTAGCGCGAGCCGATCTTGTTGGCGAGCCCGGGACGGGCGTTGGCCTCGTGGACCACGATCGGCACCCCGAGCCGCTTGGCGGCCAGGTAGCCGGGCAGGGCCACATAGCCGCCGAAGCCGACGACGCAGTCGGCCTTGGTGCGCTCCAGGATCTGCTCGGCGGCCTTGATCGTGCCGCGCAGCCGCCCGGGGACGGTGATCAGCTCGGGGGTGGGCTTGCGCGGCAGCGGCACGGCCGGGATGAGCCCGAGTTCATAGCCGCGCTCGGGTACGAGCCGGGTCTCGAGCCCGCGCTCCGTACCGAGCGCCGTGATCCCCACGGTCGGGTCCTGCCTGCGCAGGGCGTCCGCGAGGGCGAGCGCGGGCTCGATGTGGCCGGCGGTCCCCCCACCGGCGAGTACGACATGCACCGAAATTCACCGCTCTCCGGACGGCCGCCTCTTGACGGGCCGTCTCATCGTCTTCCGTCTCACCCGAGCCAGCTTCTTCCGCAAAGCAGGCTGCCGCATGGCCAGCGCCGCCCGCGCAGCGGGCTCCGCCCGTGCGAAGGCGATCAGCAGGCCGACGGCGAACATGGTCGGCAGCAGGGCGGACCCTCCGTAGGAGAACAGCGGGAGCGGAACCCCGGCGATCGGCAGCAGACCGAGCACCGCGCCGATGTTGACCACGGCCTGGGCCGTGATCCAGGTGGTCACGCCTCCCGCGGCGTACCTCACGAAGGGGTCCTCCGTGCGTCCGGCCACGCGGATACCCGCATAGCCTAGAGCCGCGAAGAGAACGAGCACCGACAGCGTCCCCGCCAGGCCGAGTTCCTCCCCGGTAATGGCGAAGATGAAGTCAGTATGCGGTTCGGGTAGTTCGCCCCATTTCTCCATACTCGCACCGAGTCCCGAGCCGAACCAGCCGCCGTTGGCCAGGGCGTAGATCCCGTGGACCGCCTGCCAGCACTGGTCGTGATCACCGGGCTCGGTGGCGCCGATACAGGCGAGCCGGGACATCCGGTTGGCGCTGGCCTTGATGAGCAGCATGCCGATGACCCCGGCGAGGGCGAGGACGCCCACGAAGAGCCGGGTGGGGGCGCCGGCCAGCCACAGCAGGCCGAAAAGAATCGCCGTGAGGATGATCGCGGTGCCCATGTCCCCGCCCAGCATGATCAGGCCGAGCAGCAGGGCGGCCGCCGGCACCAGCGGGACCAGCAGGTGCTTCCACTGGGCCAGCAGCCGCTTGTCCTGTTTGCGGGCGAGCAGGTCGGCGCCCCACAGGACGAGCGCGAGCTTGCCGAACTCACTGGGCTGGAGCAGGAAGGGACCGCCGAAGGAGATCCAGTTCCGGTTGCCGTTGACCGCGATGCCCATGCCCGGGACCTGCACCAGGCACATCAGGAAGACCGAGACCGCGAGCAGCGGATAGGCGAAGGCGCGGTGCAGTTTGATGGGCATCCGCATGGCGAGCAGCATCAGCGCCCCGCCGAGCGCGGCGGCGAAGAGCTGTTTGCGGAAGAAGTACGACGGTGAGAGCCCGGATTGCAGCGCCTTGATCTGGGAGGCGGAGTAGACCATGACCAGCCCGAGCACCAGGATCAGCAGCGAGCCGCCGAGGAGCAGGTAGTACGCGGTGAGCGGCCGGTCCCAGGCCCGCCGGACGCGCTGCTGCAGCCCGCGCAGCCGGTCCAGGACGTTTCCC
>NZ_BBOX01000427.1 GCF_001553455.1 Streptomyces hygroscopicus subsp. hygroscopicus | reverse complement strand
GGCGGCGGCCGTGGCGGCATGGCCGTTGAAGGCGGCGTCGACGGCCTGGGCGGCGGACTCGACGGTCAGGTACAGATTGGTGCCGGTGTCCCCGTCCGCGACCGGATAGACGTTGATCGCGTCGATGTCCGCGCGGGCCCGGCCCAGCGCGTCCAGCGCCAGTCCGCACCACATCCGTACCGCATCGGCGTCGAGCGTGTGCGGCACGTAACGTCCTCCTCGGAAGGCTCTGGGGCGGGGCCGGGCAGCGCGTCACCGCAGGGTAGTCGCCGCCCTCGGCGGGCGCCGGGCCAGCCATGATAGTTTCGTTGTACGGGAGTGGCCGTTGTATGCTGCTCCGGTTGCCCGATGAGAATCGGGCCATTCCCCCAGGCGCCGCCGGTCTTCCACGATCCTGGCAACGTCCGGGGTTCCGTTCAGTGTCCTGTCTCCTCGCGAGAAGCGAGGCTGACCCGTCTTTGGAGTAACCCGTGGCTGCCAACTGCGACGTCTGCGGCAAGGGGCCGGGCTTCGGCAACAACATCTCGCACTCGCACCGCCGCACCCGCCGTCGTTGGAACCCCAACATCCAGACGGTGCGCGCTGTGGTCGGTCGGACCCCGAAGCGGCTCAACGTCTGCACCTCGTGCATCAAGGCCGGTAAGGTCTCGCGCTAGTCGCACGGCCTCCCCGCGCGAGCGGGACCCGGTTTCGCCTGAGCCGGTCCACCTACGGTGTGGACCGGCTCACGTGTCTTCGGGACCACGGCCCTCCCCCGGCCACAGCGCCGGGAGGTTTCCCGCCGCGCCTGTGCCCCCGGCCATCGCCGGACGGCGCCCGGAAGCTCCACCGCGCCCTTCGGACCGGCCCCGCCGCCGCTGGGGCGTGCCCCGGCCGGAAGATCCAGCGTCCGGGGCTCCACGGCGGCCCCGGCCGGAGGTACCCGCCACGGCCGAGCACCCGGCGCCCGGAGGCTCAGGTCCGCTCGGACAGCCAGCCGTGGTCCACCGGGCCGATGCCCGCGCCCAGCGGGAAGCCCGCCGCGATGGCGCCCGTGACGTACTCCTTGGCCGCCGTGACGGCCGCGGGCACCTCGTAGCCGCCCGCCAGATAGGTGGCGATCGCCGCGGCGAGGGTGCACCCCGTGCCGTGCGTATGGCGGTTGCGGTGGCGCGGCGCCCGCAGCCAGTGCTCCTCGGTGCCGTCCGTGAGCAGATCCACCGCGTCACCGCCGGGCAGATGACCACCCTTGATCAGCGCCCACCGCGGCCCGTGGGTCAGCACCGCCCCGGCCGCCCGCCGCTGGTCGTCCTCCGACTCCACCCGGACACCGGTGAGCTGGGCCACCTCGTCCAGGTTGGGCGTGGCGACAGTCGCGGTCGGCAGCAGCTTCGTACGGACCGCGTCCAGCGCCTCGGTGGCCAGCAACGGATCACCGTGCTTGGAGACCCCGACCGGATCGACGACCACCGGCGCCGAGAGGTCCGCCAGCTGGGCGGCCACGGTCTCGACCAGTTCGGCGGTCGCCAGCATGCCGGTCTTGACCGCCTGGACCCCGATGTCGTCGGCCACACTGCGGAACTGGGCGCGTACGGCCTCGGCGGGCAGTTCCCAGGCGCCCTGGACGCCCAGCGAGTTCTGCGCCGTCACCGCGGTGATCACACTCATGCCGTGGGCGCCCAGTGCCAGCATCGTCTTCAGGTCCGCCTGGATGCCCGCACCGCCGCCGGAGTCCGATCCGGCGACGGTGAGGACGCGCACGGGCGTCGAGCCATCGGGGGAGGAACGGGGAACGCGGGGAGGTACGGCCATGGGGCCGAATCTACCCGGCGCGCACGGCGCCCCCGCCCGGCGCCCTTACGGCCACCGCTCGTTTTCCCGGCGCCCTTACGGTCACCCGGCGTCTCCGGCGCCCTTACCGCTCCTCGGTGCCCTCACCGTCGCCGAAGTGGTCCCAGCCCCCGTGCGTCCAGGGAGCCCCGTCCACCGTCACCTGGGGCAGCGCCGAGGGGTTCAGCACCTCGCCGATCACCTTCCAGCGGGCCGGCAGCTTGGCGTCGGGCGGGAAGGTGGCCACGATCGCGTGGTCCTCTCCCCCGCTGAGCACCCACTGCAGCGGATCGACGCCCACCGCCTGGCCGATGTCCGACATCTGCGTGGGAATGTCGATGTCCGCCGAGCGCAGATCGATGCGGACCTTGCTGGCCTGCGCGATATGCCCGAGGTCGGCCACCAGCCCGTCGCTGACATCGGTCATCGCGGTCGCGCCCAGCCCGGCGGCGGCGGGACCGGCGTGGTACGGCGGCTCCGGCCGGCGGTGCGCCTCGACGAAGGCCCGCGGCGAGCGGAAGCCGCGGGAGAGCACCGCGTGTCCGGCGGCGGACCAGCCCAGCCAGCCGGTGACGGCGACAACGTCGCCGGGCTTGGCACCGGATCGGGTGACCGGTTCGTGGTTGCGCAGATCACCCAGTGCGGTGATCGAGACGGTGATGGTCTCCCCGCGCACCACATCGCCGCCGACCACGGCCGCGCCCGCCACCTGGCATTCGTCGCGGAGGCCGTCCATCAGCTCGGTCGGCCAGGTCACCGGCAGATCGGCGGGGACCACCAGGCCGAGCAGCAGGGCGGTCGGCACCGCGCCCATCGCCGCGATGTCGGCCAGGTTCTGGGCCGCGGCCTTACGGCCGACGTCATAGGCGGTGGACCAGTCCCGACGGAAGTGCCTGCCCTCCAGCAGGAGGTCCGTACTGGCCACGACCCGCCGGTCGGGCGCGGCCACGACCGCGGCGTCGTCACCGGGCCCCAGCCTCACCGCCGGGGTGGTGGTGAGCCGGGACGTGAGCTCTCTGATGAGCCCGAACTCCCCCAACTCGCCCACGGTGCCCTTCATCCCATTGCCCCTTCGTGCTCGTGGCCGCTTGCCCGCCGCGCCGCGCTCCCCGCGCGGGTCTCCCCGCGCCGCATGACGACGCGGTACCGTGGCGTCCCTTCTCCCCACATGATCCTCGTAGCCGCCCTGGAGGTTCCGTGGTACAGGCGTACATCCTGATCCAGACCGAGGTCGGCAAGGCCTCGACCGTGGCCGACGTCATCGCCCAGCTTCCCGGGGTGATACGGGCGGAGGACGTGACCGGACCCTACGACGTGATCGTGCGCGCCCAGGCCGAGACGGTCGATGAACTCGGTCGTATGGTGGTCGCGAAGGTCCAGCAGGTGGAAGGGATCACCCGCACCCTGACCTGCCCGGTCGTCCATCTCTAGCTCCCCGTATGCTCGGCCGGTGAACTCCGCACACCGTAGTCTCACCCGAAGGCTCGTCCCGCTGTCCGCCACCGTGGCGCTGCTCCTGGTGCCGGTGGCCGGTTGTTCCTCCACCGGGGACTCCGACGACACCGGGGCGCCCGCGGTTCCCACCCCGTCCCCACAGGCAGCGGCGGTGTGCCGGGCACTGCACAAGGAACTGCCCGGGACCGTGAACGGACTCGAGCGGCGCACCGCCGAGCCCGCCTCGGACTACACCGCCCTCTGGGGCGACCCCGCCGTGCGGCTGCGCTGCGGGGTCCCCCGGCCGGAGGCGCTGGCCTCCGCGACCGATTCGGCCGAGGTGAACGGCGTCGAGTGGCTGCTGGAGAAGCAGAAGGACGGCTACCGCTTCACCACCGTACTTCGCCGGGCATACGTCGAGGTCACGGTGCCCGGGAAGTACGCCCCCGAGGTCAACGTCCTGCTCGACCTCGCCCACGCGGTGCGGAAGACGGTGCCGAAGGGTGTGGCCTAGCGTGGCGGGAGCGCCCTAGCGCAGCCCCGTCGAGCGGCGCAGGGCCGCCTGCAGCAGCCGGTCCACCAGCTCGGGGTAGCTCACACCGCTCTCCTGCCACATGCGCGGGTACATCGAGATCGGGGTGAAGCCGGGCATGGTGTTGATCTCGTTGATCACGAACTCGCCGCTGTCCAGCAGGAAGAAGTCGGCCCGGACCAGCCCCTCGCAGGACGCCGCCTCGAAGGCGGCCACCGCCAGCTCCTGGACCCGCCGGGTCTGCTCCTCGGTGAGCGGCGCGGGCACGATGCCGTCGGCCGAGTCGATGTACTTCGCCTCGAAGTCGTAGAAGTCGTGGGAGGAGACCGGCGGGATCTCGGCGGGCACGCTGGCCCGCGGCCCGTCCTCGTACTCCAGCACCCCGCATTCGATCTCGCGCCCGCGCAGCAGCGCCTCCACGATGACCTTCGGGTCGTGGCGCCGGGCCTCCTCGACGGCCGCGTCCAGGTCGGCCGCGTCCTCGACCTTGCTGATGCCGATGGACGAGCCGGCGCGGGCGGGCTTCACGAAGAGCGGCCAGCCGTGCTCCTCGGCGAACTCCACGATCCTGCGGCGGGCGGCGGACGGATCCTGCTCCCAGGCGCGGGGCCGGATCACCTCGTACGGGCCGACCGGCAGCCCGAAGGAGACGAACACCCGCTTCATGTACTCCTTGTCCATGCCCACGGCGGAGGCGAGCACCCCGGCGCCCACATAGGGCACCCCGGACAGCTCCAGCAGCCCCTGGAGGGTGCCGTCCTCCCCGTACGGGCCGTGCAGCATCGGGAAGACGACGTCCACATCGCCCAGTGCCTTGGGCACCGACCCCGGCTCGCTGTAGACGACCTCGCGGTTGCCCGGGTCGACCGGGAGGACGACCGCCCCCTCGCCGGACTCGGCGAGCCGTTCGACGCTGGGCAGCTCGCGGCCCGCGATGGCCATCCGCTCGGGCTCGTCGGCGGTCAGCGCCCAACGGCCGTCCGCGGTGATGCCGATCGGCAGCACGTCGTACTTCTCGCGGTCGATGGCGCGCAGCACGGCGCCCGCGGTGACCACCGAGATGGCGTGCTCGGAGCTGCGGCCGCCGAAGACGACGGCGACGCGCGGCTTGCGCCGCTCGCCTCCGGAGGGAGCCGGAACAGGGCCTGGGGAAGGGGTCTGGCTGCTCATATCGCGTCGAGATTACCTTGCGGTCCGCGCGGCGTCAGTGCCGCTCGGCCTTGGCGCTGCGCGACATCAGCTCTTTGAGTGCGACAAGGGGCTGTTTGCCGTCGTGCACGATTTCGACCACAGTCTCGGTGATGGGCATGTCGACGTCGTGGCGGCGGGCGAGATCCAGCACGGACTCGCACGACTTGACGCCCTCCGCGGTCTGCTTGGTGACCGCGATGGTCTCCTCCAGCGTCATCCCGCGGCCCAGGTTGGTGCCGAAGGTGTGATTGCGGGAGAGCGGGGAGGAGCAGGTGGCGACGAGGTCGCCCATGCCCGCCAGCCCCGCGAAGGTGTGCGCGTCGGCGCCCATCGCCAGGCCCAGCCGGGTCGTTTCGGCGAGGCCGCGGGTGATGAGCGACGCCTTGGTGTTGTCGCCGAGCCCCATGCCGTCGGCGATGCCCACGGCCAGCGCGATGACGTTCTTCACCGCGCCGCCCAGCTCGCAGCCGACCACGTCGGTGTTGGTGTACGGGCGGAAGTAGGCGGTGTGGCAGGCGGTCTGGAGGCGGCGGGCCACGCTCTCGTCCGGGCAGGCCACCACCGAGGCGGCGGGCTGCCGGGCGGCGATCTCCTTGGCGAGATTGGGCCCGGTGAGCACCGCGACGCGCTCCGCGGGCGCCTTGGCGACCTCCTGGATGACCTCGCTCATCCGCTTGGCCGTGCCGAGTTCGACGCCCTTCATCAGGGAGACCAGCACGGTGTCGCCGGGCAGCAGCGGAGCCCAGGCGGCGAGGTTGCCGCGCAGCGTCTGGGAGGGCACGGAGAAGACGGTGAACTCCGCGCCACGCGCCGCCTCGGCCGGGTCGGTGGTGGCCCAGACGCCATCGGGGAGCCGGACGCCGGGGAAGTAGTCGGGATTGGCGCGGCCGGTGTTGATGGCCTCGACGACACCGGGCCGGCGGCCCCACAGCGTCACCTCGCAGCCGGCGTCGGCGAGCACCATCGCGAAGGCGGTGCCCCAGGAGCCGGTGCCGAAGACGGCGCAGCGCGTCACTTGCTCTCCTCATCGGCCGCCGGCAGCGGTCGGCCGTCGGTGCGGGGTCGGGTGGGCCGGTCGTACCTCCGGACGGGCGCCGGCTCACCGCGCACCTCGGCAAGGAGGTCGGTGATGGCGTCCATGATGGTGTCGGTGGCCGCCCGGAGGACCTCGGCGGTGGGCTCCTGGCCGTAGAACTCGGACAGGTCCACCGGCGGACCGGCGAGCACCTTGAGGGTCTTGCGGGGGAAGAGGCGGACCCGCTTCTCCTTGGCGTACGGCGGTACGGCCTCGTTGGCGCCCCACTGGGCGACGGGGATGACCGGGGCCTTGGTGAGCAGCGCGACCCGCGCCGCACCGGTCTTCCCGCGCATCGGCCACAGGTCGGGGTCGCGGGTGAGGGTGCCCTCGGGGTAGAAGGCCACGCACTCGCCCTTGTTGATGGCGTCCACGGCGGCCCGGAAGGCGTTGGCGGCGTCGGTGGATTCCCGGTAGACGGGGATCTGGCCGGTGCCGCGGAGCATGCTGCCCACGAGACCGCCCCGGAACAGGGCGGCCTTGGCGAGGAAGCGCGGCACCCTTCCGGTGTTGTACTGGAAGTGCGCGTAGGAGAGCGGGTCGAGATACGAGTTGTGATTGATCGCGGTGATAAATCCACCCTCGGCGGGAATGTGCTCCATTCCGTGCCAGTCCCGCTTGAACAGAACCACCAGCGGCGGTTTGACCAAAACCGCTGCCATGCGGTACCAGAAGCCGATTCTGCGGCCGGACACTCGGAACATCCTCTCTTGGACCCTGCTGACCTGCTGGCTTGCTGCCGTCCCGGCAGCCGCACAAGTGTCGCTCCAGGTACCCCGTCTGTCGAGGACACCGTAACCCCGCACGTCTTGGGTGAGCCGGGCAGCAGGTCAGAATGAGGCCCGTGGGAAGAAACGGAGCCCGTGTGACCTGGACCCTCGTGGTGCCGCTGAAGCCCTTGTCACGGGCCAAGACCAGGCTCTCGGACGCCGCGGGGGACGGCCCCCGGGCCTCGCTCGCGCTCGCGTTCGCGCAGGACACCGTGGGCGCGGCGCTGGCGAGCCGGTGGGTGCGGGGGGTGACCGTCGTCACGGACGACCCGCTCGCCGGACGTGAGCTGTCCGCCCTCGGCGCCCGGATCCTGCCCGACCCTCCCGGGCACGGTCTGAACGCGGCGCTGGCGCACGGTGCCCGGGCGGTCCGCGCCGAGCGCCCGGAGGCCGCCGTGGCGGCGCTGAACGCCGATCTCCCGGCGCTGCGGACCGTGGAGCTCGACCTGGTGCTCGAGGCCGCCTCCGGCTTCTCACGCGCCTTTCTGGCGGACGCGGCGGGGGTGGGCACCACACTGCTCTCGGCGGCGCCGGGGGCCGACCTCGCGCCCGCCTTCGGCGGCCCCTCACGGGCCAGGCACCGGGCCTCGGGGGCGCGGGAGATCGAGCTGGCGGGGGTGGACTCGGTGCGGCGCGACGTGGACACGGCCGGGGATCTGCGCGCGGCAGTGGCACTGGGCGTGGGCGCGCACACCAGGGCTAGGCTGGCGGACATGCAAGGAACCGCCTACACCTACGACCCCGAGACCCGCGCCGGCAGCGTGCTGCTGGACGACGGCACCCCGCTGCCGTTCGACACCGCGGCGTTCGACGCCGGGGGGCTGCGGATGCTGCGTCCGGGCCAGCGGGTGCGGATCGAGGTGGCGGGCGAGGGCGAGGAGCGCCGGGTCGTGCTCGTCACGCTGCAGACGTTCTGACCAGGCGGACGGCCTGGGCACGCGGGGATTTCCGAGCACGCGGACGGCCCGGGCAGGGCGAAATCCCGAGCACGCGGACGGCCTGGACGGGCAAAATTTCCGCGCACGCGGACGGCCTGGGCACGCGGAGATCCTGACGCCCCCGGGGTTCCGCGGGGATTCCGGGCGGCACCGCGGCCGGTCCGGGCACCACGGGCGTCGTTCCCCGTTCCCCTGGGCAGCTCCCCCGGGCGTTCCGGATCCGTCAGGTCCCGGCGGGCGGCCGGGGCCGCGACGCGGGACCGGGCGCCGGCGCACCGCGGGCCGGGCTCCCTCGGGGAGCCCGGCCCGGCGCGTGAACGGTGTGGCGCCTGTGCGCCCCGGCTAGCGCTTCCTGGCGGTGGTCTTCTTCGCGGGGGCCTTGCGCGCGGTCGTCTTGCGCGCCGGGGCCTTCTTCGCCGTGGCCTTGGCGGGGGCCTTCTTCGCGGCGGGCGCCTTCTTCGCGGGGGCCTTCTTCGCCGCCGCCTTGGCCGGGGCCTTCTTGGCGGCGGGCGCCTTCTTGGCCGCCTTCTTGGCCGCGGCCTTCTTCGCCGCCGCCTGGAGGCTGCCCTTGGGGGCCTTCTTCACGGCGACCTCGCCGCCGCGCGGGAGCTTCTTGGAGCCGCTCACCAGGTCCTTGAATCCCTGGCCCGCGCGGAAACGGGGCACCGAGGTCTTCTTGACCCGCACGCGCTCTCCGGTCTGCGGGTTACGGGCGTACCGGGCGGGGCGCTCCACCTTCTCGAACGAACCGAATCCAGTGACTGAAACTCGCTCCCCGGCGACGACCGCCCGGACGATGGCGTCCAGGACGGCGTCGACGGCGTCGGCGGCCTGCTGACGGCCGCCGAGCTTGTCGGCAATCGCTTCTACGAGCTGCGCCTTGTTCACGTCTTCCCCTTCGGAGACATTGCCAGAACCAATGTTTGCCAGCTTTTTCGCACGTTAGGCAGATATATACCGCAAATCAAACACGAAACGGGCTAATCACCCTTGTGCCGCAACGCACTCGATCGTCACGGAGTTCCGTCGGCATCGGGATCTTGGGGGAAACGCCCCTCGTCGAGGTCGTTCATCAACCGTTCCAGACGCTTTGCCGCGCCTGCGAGATCGTGTTTCGCTGCTGAGGTGATGACCAGCAGCTTCCGGGACAGCGCCATCCGTACGCCCTCCGGGACTTGCAGTGCGCGCACCCTTGCGTGCGCTTCCTTGAGCCGGTCGGCGACGAGGCCGTAGAGCTCGAGTTGGCCGTCGCGTTCCATGCACTGATTGTGCCATCTGAGGCGAGTTGTCGCTTCACGGGGCCTCAACATGCCGATGCGCCGCCGGTCGAAGGACCGGCGGCGCATCTTGCCAAACCCGCTCTGTGCAGGGAAAACCGGGGGTCAGACCTCCACGGTGCTCGGCTTGAAGGAAGGACGACGCGCCTCGTACGCGGCGATGTCCGCCTCCTCCCTGAGGGTGAGACTGATGTCGTCCAGCCCCTCCAGGAGTCGCCACCGGGCGTTCTCGTCAAGCTCAAAATCAGCCGTGATGCCCTCGGCCCGGACCTGGCGGTCGACGAGGTCCACGGTGACCTCCGCGGCAGGGTCCGTCTCGACCAGCTTCCACAGCCGGTCCACGGTCTCCTGCGGCAGGACGACGGTCAGCAGCCCGTTCTTGAGGGAGTTGCCGCGGAAGATGTCGGCGAAACGGGACGAGATGACGGCCTTGAAGCCGTAGTTCTGCAGCGCCCACACCGCGTGCTCACGCGAGGAGCCGGTGCCGAAGTCGGGGCCGGCCACCAGGACCGTTGCGCCCTTGTGCTCGGCCTTGTTGAGCACGAACTCCGGGTCCTTGCGCCACGCCTCGAAGAGCCCGTCCTCGAAGCCGTCGCGGGTGACCTTCTTGAGCCAGTGCGCCGGGATGATCTGGTCCGTGTCCACGTTGCTGCGGCGCAGCGGAACGGCCCGGCCGGTGTGCGTGGTGAAAGCTTCCATGACTGCTCAGGCCCCCACGGGAGTCGATACGGCGGCGTCGGACAGATCGGCGGGCGAGGCCAGGTGGCCCAGGACCGCGGTGGCGGCGGCGACCTGCGGCGAGACCAGGTGGGTCCGGCCGCCCTTGCCCTGCCGGCCCTCGAAGTTGCGGTTGGAGGTGGACGCCGACCGCTCACCGGGCGCGAGCTGGTCGGGGTTCATGCCCAGGCACATCGAGCAGCCCGCGTGCCGCCACTCGGCGCCGGCGGCGGTGAACACCTTGTCCAGACCCTCCTCGACGGCCTGCAGGGCGACCCGCACCGAGCCGGGGACCACCAGCATCCGCACGCCGTCGGCCACCGAACGGCCGGACAGCACCGAGGCGGCGGAGCGCAGGTCCTCGATGCGGCCGTTGGTGCAGGAGCCGACGAAGACGGTGTCCACCGTGATGTCGCGCAGCGCCTGACCCGCCGTCAGACCCATGTACTCCAGGGCCTTCTCGGCGGCGAGCCGCTCGCTGGCGTCCTCGAAGGAGCCGGGGTCCGGAACCGAGGCCGACAGCGGTGCGCCCTGGCCGGGGTTGGTGCCCCAGGTGACGAACGGGGCGAGTTCGGAGGCGTCGATGACGACCTCACGGTCGAAGCCCGCGTCGTCGTCGGTACGCAGAGTGCGCCAGTACTCCACGGCGGCGTCCCAGTCGGCGCCCTGGGGGGCGTGCGGGCGGCCCTTCAGATAGGCGAAGGTGGTCTCGTCCGGGGCGATCATGCCCGCACGGGCACCCGCCTCGATGGACATGTTGCACACGGTCATCCGGGCCTCCATCGAGAGCTTCTCGATGGCGGAGCCGCGGTATTCGATCACATAGCCCTGGCCGCCGCCGGTGCCGATCTTCGCGATGATCGCCAGGATCAGGTCCTTGGCGGTGACCCCCTCGGGCAGCTCGCCCTCGACGGTGATCGCCATGGTCTTGAACGGCGCGAGCGGCAGCGTCTGGGTCGCCAGCACGTGCTCGACCTGGCTGGTGCCGATGCCGAACGCGAGCGCGCCGAAGGCACCGTGGGTCGAGGTGTGGCTGTCACCGCAGACCACGGTCGTCCCGGGCTGCGTCAGTCCCAGCTGCGGTCCCACCACGTGGACGACGCCCTGCTCCACATCGCCGAGCGGGTGCAGACGGACGCCGAACTCCGCGCAGTTCTTGCGCAGCGTCTCCAACTGGGCGCGGGAGACGGGGTCCGCGATCGGCTTGTCGATGTCGAGGGTGGGGGTGTTGTGGTCCTCGGTGGCCAGGGTGAGGTCGGTACGACGAACCGTGCGGCCGGCCTTGCGCAGGCCGTCGAACGCCTGCGGGCTGGTCACCTCGTGCAGCAGGTGCAGATCGATGAAGAGCAGGTCAGGCTCGCCTTCGGCGTGCCGGACGACATGGTCGTCCCAGACCTTCTCCGCGAGTGTCCGTCCCATCGCTTTCCCTCCGGCCGGCGCCAGTGCCGGCCCAACTCGTGTCGAGTGCGTGCCCTGGTCTGCGGGCCCACCATTTACAGAGTGGCGGGTCTCCCAGGAAATTGAACTTGCGTTTCACAGTGTGAGACGCGAGTATCGTTTCATGGACAACACTAGCGGTGTCGGCGTTCTCGACAAGGCGGCTCTGGTGCTGAGCGCCCTGGAGTCCGGTCCGGCCACCCTCGCCGGACTGGTCGGGGCGACCGGTCTCGCCCGGCCCACGGCACACCGGCTCGCGGTAGCGCTCGAGCACCACCGGATGGTGGCGCGGGACATGCAGGGACGCTTCATTCTGGGCCCGCGCCTGGCCGAGCTGGCCGCCGCGGCGGGCGAGGACCGGCTGCTCGCCACGGCCGGCCCGGTACTCACCCACCTCCGGGACGTGACCGGCGAGAGCGCGCAGCTGTACCGCCGCCAGGGAGACATGCGCATCTGCGTCGCCGCGGCCGAGCGGCTGTCCGGACTGCGGGACACCGTGCCGGTCGGCTCCACCCTCCCCATGAAGGCCGGTTCGGCGGCCCAGGTGCTGATGGCCTGGGAGGAGCCCGAGCGGCTGCACCGCGGGCTCCAGGGGGCCCGGTTCACCGCCACGGCCCTGTCCGGCGTGCGGCGGCGGGGCTGGGCCCAGTCGATCGGCGAGCGGGAGCCCGGCGTGGCGTCCGTCTCGGCGCCCGTGCGCGGCCCCTCCAACCGCGTGGTCGCCGCCGTCTCGGTCTCCGGACCGATCGAGCGGCTGACCCGCCACCCGGGCCGGATGCACGCCCAGGCCGTCATCGACGCCGCGGCGCGGCTGACGGACGCCCTGCGCCGAGGAAATTGATCACCGCCTTACGGCGCCCACGACGCCCTGACGCCCGCCTCAGCGACAGCCGGTCGGCCGCGCGCTCCCCGCGGCGGCCGACCGGAACGATCCCCGTGACCCCGCTCGGGCCGAGCGTCGGCACGGCATGGAGAACCCGGGGCGCGCCGAACGGCAATCCGGCCGTCGCTCCGGAAAACGACCAGCACGCGAAAAAAGCCCCCCGCGCTGTCGCGGAGGGCTTTTCGCTGGTACCCCCGACCGGATTCGAACCGGCGCTACCGCCTTGAGAGGGCGGCGTGCTAGGCCGCTACACAACGGGGGCCTGAATCAGCACATGCTGCACAGAATGTGCCGCGCTGGGCTACCAGGACTCGAACCTAGACTAAATGAACCAGAATCACTCGTGCTGCCAATTACACCATAGCCCATGGTATAGACCAGTACCCCCGACCGGATTCGAACCGGCGCTACCGCCTTGAGAGGGCGGCGTGCTAGGCCGCTACACAACGGGGGCCCTAGCGATCTCCACAACGCTGGAGATCCGTACCCCCGACCGGATTCGAACCGGCGCTACTGCCTTGAGAGGGCAGCGTGCTAGGCCGCTACACAACGGGGGCTTGGTCCTGCTTTGATCAAGAGATCCGCCAGAAAACCGAGAGGATCTCTTGCTGGGGTACCAGGACTCGAACCTAGACTAAGTGAACCAGAATCACTCGTGCTGCCAATTACACCATACCCCACCAAAACGCCACCCCCGTAAGGGGTTTTGTTTGGCTTGCGCCTCCGGTCCGGCCTCTCGGCCGCCCGTCCGGCGCAGGAAGAACATTACCCGATGGTGGACGGGCCACCAAAACGAGTATCACCGCGAGTGGCGCCGCCTCGCGGGCGCGAGCGGCGCCCCCGCCCTATCCGGCCAGCTTCGCCAGCGCCGCGTCGACCCGGGCCAGGGTGCGCTCGCGGCCCAGGACCTCCAGGGACTCGAACAGCGGCAGGCCGACCGTGCGGCCGGTGACGGCGACGCGCAGCGGGGCCTGGGCCTTGCCCAGCTTGAGGCCGTGCTCCTCGCCGGCCGCCAGGACCGCGGCCTTGAGGGTCTCGGCGTCCCAGTCCGCCTCGGCGAGCCGGGCCCGGACCGAGGTCAGCAGCGCGTCCGCGCCCGCCTTCATCGCCTTGGTCCAGGACGCCTCGTCCGCCACCGGCTCGTCGAGGAAGAGGAAGTCCACGTTGGCGGTGATGTCGGACAGGACCGTCAGCCGGGTCTGGGCCAGCGGGGCCAGCGCCTCGAAGGCGGCGGCGTCGAAGGCGTCCGGGGCCCACGGCGCGTGCGGGGCGTTCAGCCAGGGCTCGCACCGCTCGATGAACGCCTTCAGATCCAGCCGGCGGATGTGGTCCGCGTTGATCGCCTCGGCCTTCTTGAGGTCGAAGCGCGCCGGGTTGGCGTTCACCGCCGCGATGTCGAACGCCTCGACCATCTCCTCCAGCGAGAAGACGTCCCGGTCGGAGGAGAGCGACCAGCCCAGCAGGGAGAGGTAGTTGAGCAGCCCCTCGGGGAGGAAGCCGCGCTCCCGGTAGAGGTTCAGCGAGGACTGCGGGTCGCGCTTGGAGAGCTTCTTGTTGCCCTCCCCCATGACGTACGGGAGGTGACCGAAGGCGGGCACCGTGCCGGGGCCCACGCCGATCTCGGCGAGCGCCCGGTAGAGCGCGATCTGGCGCGGGGTGGAGGACAGCAGGTCCTCGCCGCGCAGCACGTGCGTGATCTCCATCAGCGCGTCGTCGACGGGGTTGACGAGCGTGTAGAGAGGGGCGCCGTTGGCCCGCACGATGCCGTAGTCCGTGACGTTCTCGGGCGTGAAGGTCAGCTCGCCGCGCACCAGGTCGGTGAAGGTGATCGGCTCGTCCGGCATCCGGAAGCGGACGATCGAGTCGCGCCCCTCGGCCTGGTACGCCGCGATCCGCTCGGCGGTCAGGGTGCGGCAGGTGCCGTCGTAGCCGGAGGGCCGGCCGGCCTTGCGGGCCGCCTCGCGGCGCTCCTCCAGCTCCTGTGCGGTGCAGTAGCAGCGGTAGGCGTGGCCCGCCTCCAGCAGCTTGTCCGCGACCTCGCGGTAGATGTCCATCCGCTGCGACTGGCGGTACGGGGCGTGCGGGCCGCCGACCTCGGGGCCCTCGTCCCAGTCGAAGCCCAGCCAGCGCATGGCGTCCAGCAGCTGCGCGTAGGACTCCTCGGAGTCGCGAGCGGCGTCGGTGTCCTCGATGCGGAACACCAGGGTGCCGCCGTGGTGACGGGCGAAGGCCCAGTTGAACAGGGCCGTGCGGACCAGGCCGACATGGGGGTTGCCGGTCGGCGAGGGACAGAAACGAACCCGCACGGGGGCGGAGGAGGGTGCGCTAGCCACGCTTGATCACCTTGTTGGTGAGAGTGCCGATGCCTTCGATGGTGACGGCGACCTCGTCGCCGACGGAGAGCGGGCCGACGCCCGCCGGGGTGCCGGTGAGCACGACGTCGCCGGGGAGCAGCGTCATCGCCTCGGTGATGTGCACGATCAGGTCCTCGATCGGGCGCACCATCTCGCTCGTCCGGCCGAGCTGACGCTGTTCACCGTTGACGGTGCACATGATGCCGAGGTCGCCGGCGCGCGTCAGGTCGATGTCCGTCTCCACCCAGGGGCCCAGCGGGCAGGAGGTGTCGAAGCCCTTGGCCCGCGCCCACTGCTTCTCGCGGCGCTGGGCGTCGCGGGCCGTGATGTCGTTGCCGCAGGTGTAGCCGAGGATGACGTCCTTGACGCGGTCACGCGGGACCTCTCGGCACATCCGTCCGATGACCACGGCCAGCTCGGCCTCGTGGTGCACCTCGGAGGAGAAGGAGGGGTAGACGACGGGGTCGCCGGGGCCGATCACGGAGGTGGACGGCTTGAAGAAGACGACCGGGACGTCGGGGACCTCGTTGCCCAGCTCCGCGGCGTGCTCGGCGTAGTTGCGCCCGATCGCGACGACCTTGTTCGGCAGGACGGGCGGCAGCAGCCGGACCTTGCTCAGCGGGACCTTCTGGCCCGAGCGCTCGAATTCGGCGAAGGGGTGCCCCTTGATGATGTCGATGACGGGGCCGCCCTGGTCGGACGGCTCGCCCTCCACCACGCCGAAGGCGACGTTGCCGTCGATGGAGAATCTGGCGATGCGCACGGGAAGCCTTGGCTCCTTGACTGAACTGGGGAGACTGACGCTCCAGGCTATCGCTCCGCGCCCGGCGCGCCGCCGTCCCGCCCGCCGGGTGTGGTGGCGTCCACCACGGCCGGCGGGGATCAGCGGCCGGGGGCCTCGGTCAGCACGGTGCGCTTGGGGTTCGCGGTCCGGTTCGGCAGATCGACGCGGTGCTCCGGCCGCTCCTCCTCGGGCGCGCTCTGCGGTTCGGCCGCGTCGGAAAGCTCCTTGATGTCCTTGACGTGCGCCAGGGTGGTGCGCCGCGGGTTGGCTATGGAACGGAACATCATCGTCGTCTTCACGTGGTTCACGCCTCGCTGTTGTCGTTCGTACCGGGTGTGTAAAGCGTCAGGCTAGAGGCGGCCTTGCCCATCGAATCGCAGGAAAAGTCGCCGCCAGTATGTGATATTGCTCACGAATGATCGGGCAAATGCCACATAGGAGACAGTCAATCCAACCGCCCTAAACGGACATCGCATACCCGAACCTGACGTTCCGCCCTTGATCATCGCTAGCCGGACACCAGGTCGGCACCGTCGATTCACACAGAGAAGTCCGTTATCGCCGACATGACTTTCTACGTCCGGTAATAAGGACCGCACTGAGCGTCACGCGCATCACAGCCTTTTCCGTTGCCCTTGTTGCAGCATCCGGCACTGTGCTGGAATTCCCGGGACCGCCGCGGGAATCGGCCGGCGCGCACGGGGGCGCAACACAGAGGCGCCGAGCGGCGGGGGGCTCCTCTTGAACGACAGGAAAGGAAGCGCGCCGGTCACTCACGACCGACAGGGGGGATCGCGGTCCCCCACGACTCGACACCGCTCCGCCGCTCCGCCGGCGGGGCGCCTGGTCCAGAGGTTGCGACGCTAGTGCAGGGACGTTTCAAGAGGGATGGTGCGGGGGCTCCCCAAGCCCGCCAGGGCCGAGGGGAAGCCGCGGCGGACCCGGAGCCGCGTGGCGGGACCGACCGTGGCTCCTCGCCCCAGCGCGCCCAGAGCAGCAACAGCAGGGCGCCGGGCGATCAGGGCCCCGAGCCCGGCCCGCAGAACGCCACCCGGACCAGTGCTCCCGGTGGCGGCGGAGCGGCGGACGAGCCGGCCAGGCCGAAGACCCCCACCGGCCCCAGCGGGCCGGGCAGCCGCCTGGCCCTGCGCAACTGGCGCATCAGCACCCGACTGGTCTCCCTGCTCGCGCTCCCGGTGGTCGCCGCGACCACTCTGGGGGCGCTGCGCATCGAGGGCTCGCTGGAGAACATCCAGCAGCTCGACCAGATGAAGCTGCTCACCGAGATGACGCAGCAGGCCACCCAGCTGGCCAGCGCCCTCCAGCAGGAGCGGGACAAGTCGGCCGGGCCGCTGGCGGGCAAGGGCAACGACAAGGACGACCGGGTCGTCTCCACCCGCGAGGACACCAACCGCGCCATCGCGGCCTTCCGCGACGCCACCCACAAGATCGACCCCGGCGACCAGTCGATGGCCGGCGTCCAGTCCACGCTGGTCAACATCGACCGTCAGCTCGGCAAGATCAACGAGGTCCGCGACAACGCGTACGACAACAACCAGTACTACTCGCTGACCGTCCAGGACTACAACGAGCTGATCAACTCGCTGCTGTCGCTCTCCC
Organism: Streptomyces hygroscopicus subsp. hygroscopicus; assembly: GCF_001553455.1. Lineage (GTDB taxonomy): Bacteria > Actinomycetota > Actinomycetes > Streptomycetales > Streptomycetaceae > Streptomyces > Streptomyces hygroscopicus. Next base: position 1,538 of record NZ_BBOX01000427.1, on the reverse strand, counting down.
AGGACATGGCCCAGGCGACCAGCAACCGCGCGATGATCAACAACACCCGCGCGCTCGCCACCTTCTCCTCCGCCAAGGAGTACGCGTCGATCCAGCGCGCGCTCATCAGCGCCGCGCTCGCCGATCCCAAGGGCGCCGACTTCTCCGCCAACGACCGCCGCTTCGCCAGAACCGCGGTGGACAAGGAGAACGAGGAGCTCGGCCGCTTCAAGCAGATCCGCCAGGGCAACTCCGAGGATCTGCTCGAGCCCCTGGACAGCCGCCCGGACATCAAGGCGGCGACCATGTACGCCGACCGCGCCGTGCGCGACCCGGAGGGTCTGAAGGCGGAGAAGCGTACCGATCTGGACTGGTACGACCAGGACAGTATCAAGATCGAAGAAATGGGCAAGATCGAGGAGACGCTGCTCAGCGAGATGCAGCAGAAGGCTCGTGAGCTCCGCGACTCCGCCCAGCAGGACGCGATCCTCAACGGCGCGCTGATCCTGCTCGTCCTCGGGGTCTCCCTGGTCGGCGCCTTCGTCGTCGCCCGCTCCATGGTCCGCTCGCTGCGCCGCCTCCAGGACACCGCGCTGGAGGTCTCCCAGAAGCGGCTGCCCGAACTGGTCAAGCAGCTCTCCGAGGCCGATCCGCAGGATGTGGACACCTCCGTCGAGTCCGTCGGTGTGCACAGCCGGGACGAGATCGGAAAGGTGGCCGCGGCCTTCGACGACGTCCACCGCGAGGCGGTCCGGCTCGCCGCCGAGCAGGCGCTGCTGCGGGGCAACGTCAACGCGATGTTCACCAACCTCTCGCGCCGCAGCCAGGGCCTCATCCAGCGCCAGCTCTCGCTCATCTCCGAGCTGGAGAGCCGCGAGGCCGACCCGGACCAGCTGTCCTCGCTCTTCAAGCTGGACCACCTCGCCACCCGTATGCGCCGGAACGGCGAGAACCTCCTGGTCCTCGCGGGCGAGGAGCCCGGCCGCCGGTGGACCCGGCCGGTGCCGCTGGTGGACGTGCTCCGTGCGGCCGCCTCCGAGGTGGAGCAGTACGAGCGCATCGAGCTCAGCTCGGTCCCGGTGACCGAGGTCGCCGGCCGGGTCGTCAACGACCTGGTGCACCTCCTGGCCGAGCTGCTGGAGAACGCGACCTCCTTCTCCTCGCCGCAGACCAAGGTCAAGGTCACCGGTCACGCCCTGCCCGACGGGCGGGTGCTGGTCGAGATCCACGACACCGGTATCGGGCTCTCCCCCGAGGACCTGGCCGCGATCAACGAGCGGCTGGCCTCCCCGCCCACGGTCGACGTGTCGGTCTCCCGGCGCATGGGCCTGTTCGTGGTCGGCCGGCTGTCACTGCGTCACGGCATCCGCATCCAGCTCCGGCCGTCCGACTCGGGCGGTACGACGGCGCTGGTCATGCTGCCGGTCGATGTCGCCCAGGGCGGCCGGAAGCCGGCGCCGCAGGGCCCCGGCGGCAAGGCGGGCCAGAGCGGGCCCGGCGCGGCGGGCGGCGGCCAGGGCGGCGGTTCGGCCGGGCTGCTCGGCTCGGCGCCCTCACGG
>NZ_BBOX01000426.1 GCF_001553455.1 Streptomyces hygroscopicus subsp. hygroscopicus | reverse complement strand
GTCGGGGGGTGAGCCGCGGGTCGAAGGCGGCGCGTCGCGAGGGTGAGCCCGTGGGTCAGAGATGGGCGGGTTGCGGGGATGGGCCCGCAGGTCAAAGGCGGCGGGTTGCCGGGGGTGGGCCCGCGGGTCGAAGACGCCGCGTCGCGAGGGTGAGTCCGCGGGTCAGAGACGGCGCGTCGCGGAGGTGAGCCCGCGGCTCAAAGGGGTGGGTCCGCGGGTCGAAGACGCCGCGTCGCGAGGGTGAGTCCGCAGGTCAGAGGCGGCGCGTCGCGAGGGTGAGCCGGTCCCGGGCGTCGAACAGGGCGTCCTTGATCATCTGCTCATGGGCGGGGGTGAGCCGGGCCACCGGCACCGAGCAGCTGATGGCGTCGCGCGAGGGGGTGCGGTAGGGGATGGCGATGCCGAAGCAGCGCAGGCCCAGGGTGTTCTCCTCGCGGTCCACCGCGTACCCCTGCTCCCGGATGAGGTGCAGTTCCTCGATCAGTTTCTCGCGGTCGGTGATGGTGTGCTCGGTGAGCCGGCTCAGCGTCTCCGGCAGCAGCTTGCGCACCTGCTCGTCGGAGTACGTGGCCAGCAGCGCCTTGCCCAGCGAGGTGGAGTGGGCGGGCAGCCGGCGGCCGACCCGGGTGAAGGGGCGCAGATAGTGCTGGGACTGACGGGTGGCGAGGTAGACCACGTTGGTGCCGTCGAGCCGGGCCAGATGGATGGTCTCGGTGGTGTCGTCCGAGAGCCGGTCCAGGGTGGGGCGGGCGGCGGCCACGACCTCGTCGCCGTCGATGTAGGAGGTGCCGACGAGGAGGGCGCGCACCCCGATGCCGTAGCGGGTGCCGGTGGCGTCCGTCTCCACCCAGCCGAGCTCCACCAGGGTGCGCAGCAGCATGTAGAGGCTCGACTTGGGGTACCCGACGGCCTCCTGGACGGCGGCGAGGCTGTGCATTCCGGGCCGTCCGGCGAAGAATTCCAGCAGTTCGACCGTGCGGACCGCCGATTTCACCTGGGCCCCGCCCGTCTCGGCAGCTGACATCGCCTTGACCCCTCTGTTCGACCAGCCATAGAGTCCCGAGAGAATTCATCACCCGGGACAGCGTTCAGCATATCGAACACCGTCGTTGTGCTGAGACGCAAGCAGCGGTAACACCACAGCAGGAGGAATCCGCGGTGTCAGCACCAGTGTGGAGCGTCGACCCCCGAACCGGAAAGCAGCGTGAGCAGGTGGCGGTCGAAGCCACGGCGGAGGAGGTCGACCGCGTGGTGCGCGCGGCCCACGCCGCCCGCGGCTCCCTCGCCGACCGTACGGTACGCGCCGCCCTGCTGCGTACCGCCGCCGACCTGCTCGACGAGGCCCGCGACCAGCTGGTCGAGGCCGCCGACGCGGAGACCGCGCTCGGCCCCGCCCGGCTCACCGGCGAGCTGGCCCGCACCACCTACCAGCTGCGGGCCTTCGCCGCCGTCGTGGACGAGGGCGCCTTCCTCGACGTCCGCATCGACCACGCGGACGCCACCCAGACCCCGCCCTGGCCGGACCTGCGCCGCTACAAGCTGCCGCTCGGCGTCGTCGCCGTCTACGCCGCCAGCAACTTCCCGCTGGCCTTCTCCGTGCCCGGCGGCGACACCGCCAGCGCCCTCGCCGCGGGCTGCCCCGTCGTCGTCAAGGCCCACCCCGACCACCCCGCCACCTCCGAGGTGGCCGCCTCCGCACTGCGCCGCGCCGCCGAGCAGGTCGGGGTGTCCACCGATGTGATCGCGGTGGTGCACGGCTTCGACGCGGGGCTGGAACTGGTCAGGCATCCGCTGATCGCCGCCGCCGGCTTCACCGGATCGGTCCGCGGCGGCCGGGCCCTGCACGACGCGGCGGCCGCCCGGCCCACGCCGATCCCGTTCCACGGCGAGCTGGGCAGCCTCAACCCGGTCGTGGTCACCGAGGCCGCCGCCGCCGAGCGCGGCGACGAGATCGGCGCCGGGCTCGCGGGCTCCATGACCCTGGGCGTGGGCCAGTTCTGCACCAAGCCCGGATTCGTGCTGGCCCCGGCCGGCCCGGCGGGCGACAGCCTGGTGAAGTCCCTCACCGACGCGGTCAGCGACACCGACGCCGGGGTCCTGCTCGACCACCGGATGCGGGACAACTTCCTCGCCGGGGTCAAGGAGCGCGCCGAGCTGGCGGACGTGGACGCCCCGGTCACCCCGGGCGCCGGCGGTGAGCACACGGTCAGCGCGGGCTTCCTGACCGTCCCGGCGCGGCGGCTCGCCGAGGGCGGCGCGCACGACGTGCTGCTGGAGGAGTGCTTCGGCCCGGTGACCGTCGTGGCGCGCTACGAGAACGACGAGGAGATCAGCGCGGTGCTCGGCCGGCTCCAGGGCAACCTCACCGCCACCGTCCACATCTCCGCCGCCGAGGCCGAGGGCACCGAGGGCCGGGCCGGTGAGCTGATCGCCGAACTCACCCCGCTCGCCGGCCGGGTCCTGGTCAACGGCTGGCCGACCGGTGTCGCGGTCGCCCCGGCCCAGCACCACGGCGGTCCCTACCCGGCCACCACCTCGACCTCCACCTCGGTCGGCGGCACCGCCATCGAGCGGTGGCTGCGGCCGGTCACCTACCAGGACACCCCGGCCGCCCTGCTGCCGCCGGAGCTGCGCGAGGAGAACCCGCTCGGGCTGCCCCGGCGGATCAACGGCGTCCGGGAGCAGCGCGGCTGAAACCCGGAAGGACGGCCCGGCCGCCGGACGCGCGGGTCCGCCCCGCGCGTGCGGCGGCCGACGGCCGGCCGCTCCCCGCGCGGGGCGGATGATGTCGGAGGTGGCCTCGTTGAGCCCGCCGGAGGCCGCTCCCCGCGCGCCGCGCCGGACCTGGGTGTCGCCGCAGGTCAGCGGGTATCCATAAGGATCGCTTGAGGGCATTCGACAGGGAAACGCGATGGACGCCGAGGAGGGCCCGGCCCATAGTTGATGGGCATGGAGAGCCTGGCCGGCGCCGAGTTCGCGCCACAGACGACGTATCTGAACACCGCTTCCAACGGTCTGATCCCCGCACGTTCCCTGACCGCCATCAAGGCGGGCCTCGACGCCACGGCCGCGGGGAGCCGCCTCGCCGACGCCGCCTACGCCGCGGTCGAGGAGACCCGCGCCGCCTACGCCCGGCTCGTCGGCGTACCCGCGCGCCAGGTCGCCACGGGCAGCTCCGCCGCCGTGTTCGCGGGAATGATCGCGACCTCACTGCCGCCCGGGGCCGAAGTCCTGGTCGCCGACGGCGACTTCAGCTCGCTGGTCAACCCGTTCGCCGTCCGCGGCGACCTCAAGCTGCGCATCGTGTCGCTGGAGGAGATCGCGGAGGCGGTGCGGCCCGGTACGGCGCTGGTGGCCGTGAGTGCGGTCCAGTCGGCGGACGGGCGGATCGCCGAGCTGGACGCCATCCGGGAGGCGGCCCGCGCACACGGGGCCCGCACGCTGGTGGACGTCAGCCAGGCGGCCGGCTGGTTCCCGGTGAACGCGGCGGAGGCCGACTACACCGTCTGCGTCGGCTACAAGTGGCTGCTGTGCCCGCGCGGGGTCGCCTTCCTGACCGTTCCCGAGGACCTGGGCGGGCTCACCCCCGTCTTCGCGGGCTGGGTGGCCGGCGAGGACCCCTGGGCCAGCTGCTACGGACCGGTGGCCGAACTCGCCCACTCCGCCCGCCGCTTCGACGAGAGCCCCGCCCTCCACCCCTACCTGGCGGGCCGGCACTCCCTGGCGCTGATCGAGGAGCTGGGCACCGAGGCCATCGCCGCCCACGACCGCGCACTCGCCGACCGCTTCCGCGCCGGGGTCACCGAACTCGGCCACCGGCCGGTCGCCGCCCCGGGCTCGGCCATCGTCTCCGTACCGGGGCTGGGGGACGCCGCGGCACGGCTGGCGGAGCGGGACGTCGCCGTCTCGTCGCGGGCCGGGAACCTGCGCGCCTCCTTCCACCTCTACAACACCGCGGCCGATGTGGACCGGCTGCTGGAGGCGCTGTCCGGCTGAGGCGGCCCGGGCCTGGACCAATCTGAGTCCGGGCCCGGACCAATCTGAGGGAAGCCGGAGCACTCCGGCTTCCCTCAGATCACGGACGTCACGTCACCGCACGGATGCCATCACCGCGCGGACGCCGGCATCACGGGGATGTCGGCACCGCGGGGGTGTCAGCCCGGCGGGATGCCATCACTGGACGGGCGTGAAGTCCCGGGCCCCGATGAACTCCGGCCGCGGGGCCGGCGCGGCGAACGGCTCGACCGCCGTGTTCTCCACGCTGTTGAACACGATGAAGACATTGCTGCGGGAGTACGGCGTGATGTTGTCGCCGGACCCGTGCATGCAGTTGCAGTCGAACCAGACCGCCGACCCGGCCTGACCGGTGAACAGTTGGATGCCGTGCTTGTCGGCGAAGCCGCTGAGCGCCTCGTCGGACGGGGTGCCCGCGTCCTGCATCTGCAGCGACTTCTTGTAGTTGTCCTTCGGCGTCGCGCCCGCACAGCCCAGGAAGGTGCGGTGCGAGCCCGGCATGATCATCAGGCTGCCGTTGTACGCGAAGTTCTCGGTGAGCGCGATCGAGACCGACACGGTCCGCATGTTCGGCAGCCCGTCCTCGGCGTGCCAGGTCTCGAAGTCCGAGTGCCAGTAGAAGCCCGAGGCGCCGAAGCCCGGCTTGACGTTGATCCGGCTCTGGTGGACGTACACGTCCGAGCCGAGGATCTGCCGAGCGCGACCCACCACCCGCGGGTCGCGCACCAGCCCGGCGAAGACCTCGCTGATCCGGTGCACCTCGAACACCGACCGTACGTCCTGCGACTTCGGCTCGATGATCGAGCGCTCGTCGGCGCGCACGTCCGGGTCGGCGATCATCCGGTCCAGCTCGGCGCGGTAGACCGCCACCTCGTCCGGAGTGATCAGCTGGTCGATCGCCAGGAAGCCGTCGCGATCGAAATCGCTCAGCTCGGACGGTTGCAGCGGCCCCGGTGCCCCGGGCTCGGACCACACCACCGGGTCCACGCGCGGTGTCGCCACCTCCACGGCCCCACGGGTCGGGTACAGGTCAGTGACCGCGGTCATCGGATCATGCCTCCTCGGTCTCGGTGATCAGCGGGTATACGCCGTTCTCATCATGGTCCTCCCGTCCGGTGATCGGCGGGTTGAATACACAGACGCACCGGAAGTCCGTTTTGGGGCGAAGGGTGTGCTTCTCATGCCCGTCCAGCAGATACATGGTGCCGGGTGCGATCCAGTGCTTCTCACCGGTCTCGTCATTGGTGAGCTCGGCCTCACCCTCGACGCACAGCACCGCCTCGATGTGGTTGGCGTACCACATCGACGTCTCGGTTCCCGCGTAGAGGATGGTCTCGTGCAGCGAGAAGCCGACGCCTTCCCGGGCGAGCACGATGCGCTTGCTCTCCCAGGTGCCGGACTTGGACCTGATGTGCCTCTCGGTGTCCTCGATGTCCTTGAAGGATCGGACGATCACGGTGAGTTCTAGCCTTTCTCTTCTCTGCGGAGTGGGAGGGTTATGCGGTCTCGCGGACCGCGCGGGCGAGGGTCCGCAGCCCCTCGTCCAGGTCATCGGGGGAGATGGTCAGCGCGGGCAGCAGCTTGACGACCTCGCTCTCGGGGCCGGAGGTCTCCAGCAGCAGCCCCAGCTCGAAGGCGCGCCGGCAGACCGCCGAGGCACGCGGCTTGTCGTCGAACTCCAGGCCCCACACCAGGCCCCGGCCGCGGAACTGGGTGCCGGGCTGCTCCTCGCAGATGGCGCGCAGCGCCCGCTCGACCTGCTCGCCGCGGGCCAGCGTCTGCTTCTCCATCTGGCCGTCGGACCAGTAGGTGTCCAGGGTCGCGGCGGCGGTGACGAAGGCGGGGTTGTTGCCGCGGAAGGTGCCGTTGTGCTCGCCGGGCTCCCAGATGTCCAGCTCCGGCTTGAAGAGGGTGAGCGACATCGGCAGTCCGTAGCCGCTGATGGACTTGGAGACCGTCACGATGTCCGGGGTGATGCCCGCCTCCTCGAAGGAGAAGAAGGCGCCGGTGCGGCCGCAGCCCATCTGGATGTCGTCCACGATCAGCAGCATGTCCTGGCGTTCGCACAGCTCGGCCAGGGCGCGCAGCCACTCGGACCGGGCCACGTTGATCCCGCCCTCGCCCTGCACGGTCTCGACGATCACGGCGGCGGGCTGGTTGAGGCCGGAGCCCTGGTCCTCCAGCAGCCGCTCGAACCACAGGAAGTCCGGGACCGTGCCGTCGAAGTAGTTGTCGAACGGCATCGGGGTGCCGTGCACCAGCGGGATGCCCGCACCGGCCCGCTTGAAGGCGTTGCCGGTCACGGCCAGCGAGCCCAGCGACATGCCGTGGAAGGCGTTGGTGAAGGAGACGATGGCCTCGCGGCCCTTGACCTTACGGGCCAGCTTCAGGGCGGCCTCGACGGCGTTGGTGCCGGTCGGGCCCGGGAACATGACCTTGTAGGGGAGATCGCGCGGGCGCAGGATGTTGTTCTGGAACGACTCCAGGAACGCGCGTTTGGCCGTGGTGGACATGTCCAGGCCGTGGGTGACGCCGTCACGCTCGATGTAGTCGATCAGCGCCCGTTTCAGCACCGGGTTGTTGTGGCCGTAGTTGAGCGACCCGGCTCCGGCGAAGAAGTCGAGGTAGGTGTGGCCGTCCTCGTCGTACATGTGGCTGCCCTGCGCGCGGTCGAAGACGGCGGGCCAGCCACGGCAGTAGCTGCGCACCTCCGACTCCAGGGCCTCGAAGACGCTCAGGGCGGGCGGGGTGATGGTCACAGCGTTCTCCTGGGAGAGGGGTGTGAGGGGTGTGAAGGGTGACGATGGGGGAGCTGGGGGAGCAGGGGCGGGGTGATCAGGTCCGGTCCGCGCCGCCGAGCGGGCCGATGCGGTAGAGCACCTCGGGCTCGTGCCCGTCGCCGTCGGGGAACAGACCGCCGTGGAAGAGCACCTCGCGCTCGACCGGTGCTCCGTGCCGTTCGGCGAAGGAGGTGAACAGCCGGTTCGAGGCGGTGTTGTCAGGGGTGATCGTCGTCTCGATGCCACGGACGCCCAGCGCGGCGACCCGCCCGGTCAGGCCGTCCAGCAGGGTGGCGGCCAGACCACGGCCACGCCAGGCGTGATCGACGGCGACCTGCCAGACGACGAGGGTCTCGGGGCGCTCGGGGCGGATGTAACCGGTGACGAAGCCGACCGGTCCGCCGTCGGCGTCGCGCGCCACGACGGAGGTGGTCGCGAAGTCGCGGCACCACAGGAGGTAGCTGTAGGAAGAGTTGAGGTCCAGGGCTTTGGAGTCGCGGGCGATTCGCCAGATCGCGGCTCCGTCCTCGACGCGCGGGGTGTCGAGGGTGAGGCCCTCCGGCAAATCCAATTCGCTACGGACAAGGTCTGCTTGTGCGGCGGTCATGCAAATTCAATTTACCCAGCAGAATCAGAAAATGCATCGTGGTGAGGGGTTACGCGGCGAGGGGTGGATGTGTTATCACGCGGGAGCGCGCGGGCGCGCGGCCGCTCGCCGAAAGAGGGTGATTTGTCCGGGAGGTATCGAGGTAAAGCGGATGCCGTGTGGGGTGTGTCACAGATGCGTAATCGGCCGGTGACCGGCTTGAATTATGAGACGAGAACCTGTGGATAACTTTTTTGTTTAGGAATCAAAAAAGCGGGCAGAAGAATCCGGAAGCAGTAGCTTGAAAACGCGGGGAATTCCTCTCCCGGGCTGCCGCGTGTCGCATGGAATTCAATCGGCCATGGTGAACTGCGGGAAGTCGCCCCGCACCGCGAAGGCGCCGGAGGCCCCGTTGCCCGAAGCGGAGTAGGCGTCCCGGCCGGTGTCCCGGTCACCCTCGGCGTGCTGGTACTGCCCGGCGAAGACGTACCGGCCCGCGGGCACGGTCGCCCCTTTCCGGAGCGTCCAGCGGTAGACCAGCACACCGTCCTCGGTGCGGCTGGAGGCGATCACATCACCGGCCGGCAGCGCGGTCCAGGACCCGGTGGACCGCACCTCCCCGGTGTCCGCCACCCGCAGCTCCACCGTCAGCGAGGTCAGCGGCTTGCCGATGGTGAGCGAGATGTCGCTCTGCGTCCAGTACGGGTTGGAATGGGCGTTGATGGTGCCCGTGGACCGCACGGTCGGCTCGGCGAGGTGGTTTGGACCGGCCGCGGTGGGATAGGCGCTCGGCGTGTGCCGCTCAGCAGCGCTCCGCGACCCACCGTCCGGCTCGGCCCCGGGCCGGCTGTCCGTGCCCGTGCCCGTGCCCGCCGGAGGCGCGGGGGGCTCGCTCGAGGTGCGGACCATCTGTGGCCGGTCGGCACCGTCCGTGGCCACCACCGCGATGCCCGCCGCGGCGACCGCGGCGGTCAGCCCGGCGACCGGGCCCACCACCCGGGTCCAGCGCGGGCTCGTGCGCGGGCCGCGGCCCCGGTCGTCGGCCGCCATGGCCGCC
>NZ_BBOX01000425.1 GCF_001553455.1 Streptomyces hygroscopicus subsp. hygroscopicus | reverse complement strand
CCCGGGTCCAGCGCGGGCTCGTGCGCGGGCCGCGGCCCCGGTCGTCGGCCGCCATGGCCGCCGTGACCCGGGCCAGCATCCGGGTCCGGTCCGGCTCGTGGGCGGCGGCGGCCGCACGCAGCTCGGCGACGACATCGCGGCCCTCGTGGCGCTCGCGATGCTCGATCATCAACTGCCCCCTCCTGCGTGCCCGGCGTGGCCGATGTGACCCGAGCGGCGAGCGGGCCCGGTCGGGCCCAGGTTCCCGGAGCGGAGCGTCCGTACCGTCCGCCCGGTTTCTGTCTGCACGGCCTCTGGCTGCCCGGTTTCTGTCCGTCCGGGTTCTGTCTGATGGGTCCGCGGCTGGTGGGTTCGCGGCTGGTGGGTCTGCGGCCGGTGAGTCTGCGTCTGCCCGGCCACCGTCTGCTGGGGCCCTGGCCGCCCGGTCTGCGTCTGCTGGGGCTCTGGCTGTCCGGCCTCTGGCTGCCCGGGCCGCCTCGTCGTGGGGGGCTCGCCCTCCCCGTCCAGAGGGCCGAGCAGCCGCTCCAACTCGGCGATCCCGCGGGAGGTCTGGCTCTTGACCGTGCCCACGGAGATGCCCAGCGTACGGGCCGTCTCCCGCTCGGAGAGGTCGAAGGCGTGCCGCAGCACCACACACGCGCGTTTGCGGAACGGCAGCCGGACCAGCGCGGCCTGCACGTCCACCACGGCGGACACATCCGGGTCGTCCACGTGGTCGGAGCCCTGTGAGGAGAACAGCGCCACCCGCCGCCGTTCGCGCACCAGGCTGCGGATCCGGGAACGGGCCAGGTTGGCGACCACCCCCCGGGCGTACGCGGCCGGATGGTCGGCGGCCCGCACCCGGTCCCACTGGTGCCAGACCGCCACCAGTGCGTCGGCCGCCAGGTCGTCCGCCCCGTCGGAGCTGCCGAGCAGCAGATGGGCGAGGCGGGCCAGCTCGGCGTGGTGCCGCTCGAAGAAGTCGCGGAACTCGGCCTGTGAGTCGGCGTGCGAGTCGATGCGCGGGTCGGTCCGCGAGGGGGCGTGTGAGTCGGCGTGTGGGCGGACAGGTGCCCCGGCCGGTAAGCCGTCGGGGCCCTCCGGCGCGTCGGGTGCGTCCGGCGGTGCGCCGTGTGGTGTGTCCCTCCCGCGGGTCGCGGCCATCCGTACGGCTCGCGCGGTGCCCGAGGCGGCCGCGTCATCGGTGGGAGCGCTCACGAGGACCTCCTCAGTGCCGCTCGTGCGGTGGGTTGCGTGAGCGTAGCAGCGCTGCGCATGTTGTTCGAGTGGCGCCGTTGCCGCTGATGGGAATTGGCCGGTCAACGCCGCGCTCCGGTCTCGTACAGTGCGTTGCATGAGGGATAGCGCGGTGCTCCACATCAAGGGCCGGGTCCTGGTCGGACCGGACACCGGCGAATTGGCCGACGACATCGCCGGGGACATCCGGGACGAGCTGTGGGTGGTCGACGGCAGGATCACGTTCGAGCGGCCGGCCGGGGCCAGGGACGTCCGGCTGATCGAGGGCTGGGTGCTGCCCGGACTCGTCGACGCCCACTGCCATGTCGGACTCGACGCCCATGGCGCGGTGGACGAGCCGACCAGCGAGAAGCAGGCACTGACCGACCGCGACGCGGGGGCGCTGCTGCTGCGGGACGCCGGATCACCGGCCGACACCCGGTGGATCGACGAGCGCGAGGATCTGCCCCGCATCATCCGGGCCGGCCGCCACATCGCCCGCACCAAGCGCTACATCCGCAACTACGCCCATGAGATCGAGCCGGAGGACCTGGTCGCCTACGTCGCCGCGGAGGCGCGGCGCGGCGACGGCTGGGTCAAGCTCGTCGGTGACTGGATCGACCGGGAGACCGGCGACCTGGGCGCCTGCTGGCCGCGCGGCGCGGTCGAGGCGGCCATCGCGGAGGCGCACCGGCTGGGTGCGCGGGTCACGGCGCACTGCTTCGCCGAGGAGAGCCTCGCTCCGCTGGTCGAGGCGGGGATCGACTGCATCGAGCACGCCACCGGGCTGACCGAGGAGACCATCCCGCTGTTCGCGGAGCGGGGCGTGGCGATCGTCCCGACCCTGGTCAACATCGCGACCTTCCCCCGGCTGGCGCTGGGCGGCGAGGCGAAGTTCCCGCGCTGGGCCGACCATATGCGGCGGCTGCACGCGCGCCGCTACGAGACGGTACGGGCGGCCTACGACGCGGGCATCCCGATCTACACCGGTACCGACGCGGGCGGCGGCCTGGCCCACGGGCTGGTCGGGCAGGAGGTCGCCGAGCTGGTGAAGGCGGGCATCCCGGCACGGGACGCGCTCTCGGCGGCGACCTGGGGGGCACGGGCCTGGCTCGGGCGGCCTGGGCTCACCGAAGGCGCCTCCGCCGACCTCGTCGTCTACGACACGGATCCCCGCGAGGACGTGCGGGTGCTGACGACGCCGCGGCGGGTGGTGCTGCGGGGACGGGTGGTCGGCTGACCGTGGCGAGCTGAGCGGCGGCGGGTTGGCCGTTGGCGGGTTGGTCCGGGGGTTGTGGGGCGGTGGGTTGGCCGTTGGCGGGTTGGCCCGGGAGTTGTGCGGCGGCGGGTTTTGCCGTGGCGGGCTGACGGCTGGGGAGGCGTTCGGCGGTCGGGACAGCGGATGGCGTGTGCCGCGTGTGACGCGTGGGGCCTGAGATTCCGTTGGGGCGACAGCCCTCCCTGGGACAGCGGTGCTTCAAGGGGCCAGGGTTCGAACTCAGCGGCGAACCACACCCGTTGGGATGAACGGACATCATGTGCCCGCGTGTTTACCCACGGTGCGCAAATATGGCGTCGTCGAGGCCGTCGGCGCCCGTGGAGTCCCCCGCGGCAGGCGCCGGCGGCTCCATGTCTCCTGTGGGGGTCAACTCACGTGTCCTGTTCCAGTAACACCTCTTTCGGCATGCCTACCCGCCGTCTGGCGGCCGCCACTGCCGCTGCCGCGGTCTCCGTCCTGGGTCTGATGCCCGCGGCGACCGCGCAGGCCGAAACCGGCGCTACCACCGGTAAGGCGGGTGCGGTCGTGCTCCGCACCGATCTCGATGTCTCCTTGCTCAACAAGACCGTCACGGCACCGCTCGCGGTCGCGCTGAACGATGTGCAGGCGCCCGCGACCGCCAGCAAGACGGCGCTCACCGCGACCCTGGACGGCGTGGACGGGGGCCGCCCGTTCAATGTGCTGCGGGCGGACGTGGCCACCGCCCGGGCCGCCGCGGACAAGCAGCGGGCCGAGGGGTACTCCAACCTCGTCAACGCCCGGGTCAGCGTGCCGGGTCTGGCCGCGGTGCCGCTGATCACGGTCGAGCAGGTGACCTCGAAGGCGGTGTGTGCCGCCGGGAAGCGGCCGACCGCCGACTCCAACCTGCTCGGCAGCGTCAGCGTGCTCGGCAGGAAGGCCACCTTGAGCACGGGCGGTACGACCACGGTCGATGTGCCCGCGCTCGGCCAGGTCCGGCTCGACCTGTCGCGGACGTCCACCACCTCGCGCACGGCCGCGGCCACGGCCCTCAACCTGAAGGTCTCCGTGAACCCGCTCAAGCTGAACGTCTCCGAGGTCGAGGGGCAGGTCACCCTCGCCCGGGCGACCTGTGAGGCACCCGTCGCCGCGGCGGTGGAGCCCAGCCCGAGCGTGGGCTCCAAGACCACGCCCGAGCCCAAGCCGGAACACCTGGCCGAGACCGGCGGCAGCTCGGCCACGCCGTACCTGGTGGGCGGCGGTGCCCTGCTGCTCGCCGCGGGTGGCGGAGCCGTCGTCCTGGCCCGTCGTCGGCGCGCGGGCGCCCGCGGCGACGCCGCCTGACGCCCCTGGCGCCGTCAGGCGCTGATGCGTCCTTCGCCTCCTGACCTCTGCGGATGCCGCATGGCCCGTCGAGCCCGGCGTGCGTGGCCCGTTGGGACTTGGTGTCCGTGGCTTGTCGGGTTTGGTGTCCGTGGCCCGTTGGGGTCCGGTGCCCGTGGTCTGTGGGTCCGGGTCCTGTGGCTCATGGGGTAGCTCACGGGTGCCGGTGCCGCCGCAGCCTGCGGCGTCCGGTACCCGCGGCTCATCGGCCCCGGCACCCACCGCCCTGTGGGGTCCGGAGCCCGTGCCGAACGGCGCGGGCTCCGGACCCGGGGCCACTGGGAGCAGGGGGAGTGGGGACGTGGAGGCCCTGGGCCCGGGGTCCGAGGCCACAGCGACCCAGGGCCCAGCCGTCCGGAGGCACGGGCAAGCCGTAACCCGACCGCCCGCCGCACCTGCGCGGCGCGCGGTCAGGCGACCGCTTCCGCGATGGCCTTCGCCAGGGCGACGACGAAGCGGTCCGTCGTGGCGCGGTCGCGGACCGCGAGCCGGAGCCAGTCCGGGCCGAGGCCCGGGAACGTGTCGCCGCGGCGGACGGCGAAGCCCAGCTCCCGCAGCCGGGTGCGGACCGCCGCCGCGCCCGGAAGGCGGATCAGCAGAAACGGTCCGGCCGCCGGACCGCACACCCGCACCTCCGCCAACTCGGCCAGCCGGTCCGCGAGATAGGCCCGGTCGGCGGCTGTACGGTCGGCGGCCCGTGCGGCCTCGGCGAGGGCGGACGGGGCGCAGCACGCCTCGGCCGCCGCCAGGGCCGGGCTGGACACCGGCCACAGCGGCTGGACCCGCTCCAGCGCCGTGATGGTGTCCGGCTCCGCCAGCACATAGCCGATCCGCAACCCCGCCAGTCCCCAGGTCTTGGTGAGGCTGCGCAGCACCACGAGCCCCGGCACATCGGTGCGGTCCGCCAGTGACTCGTGCTCCCCCGGAACGGCGTCCATGAACGCCTCGTCCACGACCAGCGTCCGCCCCGGCCGGGCGAGACCGGCCAGGGCGTCGGCCGGGTGCAGTACGGAGGTGGGGTTGGTGGGGTTGCCGATCACCACCAGGTCGGCCCCGTCCGGCACCGCGTCCGGGGTGAGCCGGAAACCGTCCCGCTCATCGAGGACCACGCGCTCCACCGTGTGGCCCGCGTCCCGCAGCGCGGCCTCCGGTTCGGTGAATTGCGGATGCACCACCACCGGGCGCCGGGCCGGTATGGCGCGGGCGAGCAGGACGAACGCCTCCGCGGCGCCCGCCGTCAGCAGCACCCGGTCGGCCGGGAGACCATGGCGTACGGCGACCGCGTCCCGCGCGGCCCGCCCGTCGGGATAGGCGGCCAGCCCGTCGAGGGACGCGGCGATACGGGCCTTGAGCCAGTCCGGAGGCGTACCGGCCCGGACATTGACCGCGAGGTCCGTCAGGGCGGCAGCGGCACCCCGCACCTCCGCGTCCCCGTGGTGCCGCAGATCGAATCCGGCGGACGCGCCCTCTGCGGTCGTGCTTTCCGAGGGCGCGCTCCGCGCGGTCGTGTCTTCGGCGGTCGTGCTCCGCGTGGTCCTGCTCTTCACGGTCGTGTCCTCTGCGGTCGCGCCCTGTGAGGGAGTGCTCTGCGTGGTCGTGCCCTCTGAGGGTGCGCCCTTCGCGGTCCCGCTCTTTGCGGTCGTGCTCCCCGCGCTGCTGGCGCTGCTCCCCGCGCTGCTGGCGCTGCTCCCCGCGCTGCTGCTCTCCGCGATCGCGCCCTCGGCGGACAGAGCGTCCGACCCGCGTGCGTCCGGCCCGACGTCCGGGCCGCACGCGGACGGGCCCGTCGATGGGTCAGCGGACATCGGCGTGGACATCGGCATGTGCGAAGGCATGGGGCTCATCGGCGGCCCCGGCCGACCCGGCGATCCGGGCCGACTCGGTGGTCCCGGCCGTCCCGGCGGTCCCGGTCGACCCAGCGGTGCGGGCCGTCCCGGCGGTCCCAGCCGACCTGCTGGTCCCGGCCGTCCCGGCGGTCCCAGCCGACCTGCTGGTCCCGGCCGTCCCGGCGATCCCGGCCGTCCCGGCGGTGCGGGCCGTCCCGGTGGCCCCGGCCATCCCGGCGGCCCCGGCGGTCCCGGCCGTCCCGGCTGACCCGGCCGTCCCGGCGGTCCTGGCGGTCCCGGCGATCCGGGCCGACTCGGTGGTCCCGGCTGACCCGGCCGACCCGGCGGCCCCGGCCGACCCGGCGATCCGGGCCGACTCGGTGGTCCCGGCCGTCCCGGCGGTCCCGGCCGTCCCGGTGGCCCCGGCTGACCCGGCGGTCCCGACCGTCCCGGCGATCCGGGCCGCCCCGGCCGTCCCGGCGGTGCGGGTCGCGTCCTCGTAGCGTTCCATGACGAGGTCGGCCAACTCCCAGGCCGGGCCTATGACATCGGCGGAGACCACCTCGACCTCGGGGTGGGCGAGCCCCCATCCCTCGGCCTGCTGCCGCACCCGCTCCAGGGCGTCGCCCGCGAACAGGAAGTACGGCAGCAGCACGACCCGCCGCGCGCCCAGCTTGGCGCAGCGGTCCAGGGCCGAGGTGACATCCGGTGCGGCCAGCGAGGCGAAGGCCACCTCGACGCCCGCGAAGCCCCGGCCCTCCCACAGCAGCCGGGCGGCCCGGTGCACCTCGGCGTTGGCCTCGGGGTGCGGCGATCCGTCGCTCACCAGCAGCACGGTCGTCTCCGCGCGGTCCGAGGGCAGCCGGGGCCGATTGCCCAGCGCCTCGTCGAGCCGCCGCTCGAGCACGCCCAGCAGCGTGGGGTGCGGGCCGAGCGGCGGTGCGCAGGCGAACGAGGCGTCGGCGTGCCGCTCCGCCTCCCGGGCCAGCGCGGCCGCGATGCCGTCCCTCGGGCAAGCCGCCGGGTTCAGGGTCAGCGGTACGACGGCGAAGCGGGTCACCCCCTCCCCGATGAGCCGGGTGACCGCCGCGGACAGCGGGTGGCTGCCCGGTCCGATGAGGCCACCTGCCACGGGAAGGTCCGGGCGGCGTGCGGCCAACTCCCCGACGAAGTCGTGGAAGGCGGCGGCATGCCCTTCGTCTCGAGTGCCGGTGCCTGCGATGAGCAGCGCGGGCGGGGTCGTCACGAGGTCTCCTTGGTGCGGGTGGTGCCGTGTCACGGTCAGCGGGGGCGGGCTGTTTCCGCCCCGAGACGTTACTGACCTGCGCCGGGGCGGTCCACGGCAGGTTCCACGGCAGGTCTTCGCCGCCCGCTCTGCGCGGATGTGGCCAACGCCGGACGGCGAGCGACGGCGCAGGTGGCCTTCGCGGGGCGGCCGTGCGGCGCGGACTTCCGCTTGGGGACGAGCAGTTCGGCCCCCGGACCGGCGGCCAGCAGCGCCGCCGCCTCGGCGACCCCGGCCGTGCCCACGGCGGCGAGCGGGGCCGCCGACGGGTTGGGCACCTCCACCGCGGCCAGCGCCTCCGCCGGGTATCCGCGCAGCGGCACCCCCAGCCGCCCGGCCGCCGTCAGCAGCCCGGACTCCCCGGCCCTGGCCTCCACCGTCGCCAACTCGGCCACCGCGTGCGGTGACAGGCCCGCCTCCGCCAGCGTCGCCTCGACCAGTCCGATCACCTCACCGGCGGACACCCCCCGGCTCGCCCCGACCCCGACGACGAGCGGTGACGCGGACCGGGGGCACACCGCGGCCCGGCCGATGACCTGCACGTCAGCCCACCGCCTCCGCTCATCCGGCCCAGGGCGCGCATCGGCCGACGAACCGGGCCGCCACCCCCGGGACCGAGGCCCAGTGCACATGCAGATAGGAGGCGTGCACATCCCCCTGCGCGAACCCTTCGGTACGACGCTCGGGGCGGACGACACCCCAGGCGGGCTCCGGCCCCGCCCCGGGCTCGATGGCGGTGCGGTGGAACTCGTGGCCGCGCACCCGCGTCCCCGCGGCGGCGAGTGCGGTGTCGGAGACGGCCACGGCCTCGCGGTAGCCCAGCGTCAGACGTTCCGACATCCGCGCCTCGGCGGCCAGCACCCCGCACATCGGCTCCCCGTCCAGCGAACGCGCCAGATACAGCAGTCCGGCGCATTCGGCGGCGATGGGCGCGCCGGACGCGGCGAGCCCGGCGACGGCGGCGCGCAGCGGCTCGTTCGCGGACAGCTCCGGGGCGTAGACCTCGGGGAAGCCGCCGCCGATCACCAGACCGCCGGTGCCCTCCGGGAGGCGCTCGTCCCGCAGCGGGTCGAAGGGGACGACCCGCGCCCCGGCCGCCGTGAGCAGCTCGGTGTGCTCCGCGTACGAGAAGGTGAACGCGGCCCCGCCCGCCACGGCGACCACCGGCCGCGCCCGCGGGGCGGCCCGGTCCCCGGCGCCGGGGACCGGCTCCGCCGCCCGGCGGATCTCCTCCGCCGGATCCCAGACCGGCCCGGACAGCGGCGGTGCGCTGCGGGCCAGCGCCAGCAGCCCGTCCAGATCGCAGCCCTCCCGCACCCGGGCGGCCAGCGCGGCCACCGAATCGACCGCCTCCGCATGGCGCTCGGCCACCGGCACCAGGCCCAGATGGCGGCTGGGCGCCCGCACCGCCCGCGCCCGGCGCAGCGCGCCGAACACCGGCACTCCGCACCCCTGGAGCGCCTCGCGCAGCATCGCCTCGTGGCGGTCCGAGCCGACCTTGTTGAGGATCACCCCCGCGACCCGCACCCCGGGGTCCCAGGACGCGAAGCCGTGCACCAGCGCGGCCACCGAGCGGGACTGCGAGGAGGCGTCCACGACCAGCACCACCGGCGCCCGCAGCACCTTGGCCACCTGCGCCGTCGAGGCCAGCTCGCCCTGTCCGGCCGCCCCGTCGAACAGGCCCATCACCCCTTCGACCAGGGCCAGGTCGCAGCCCGCCGCCCCGTGCAGGAACAGCGGGGCGATCCGCTCCGGACCGCACAGGAACGCGTCCAGATTCCGGCCCGGACGCGCTGTCCGGGCCCGGCCGGCCGAGGAGGCGGCCGAGGAGATGGCGAGCGCGTGATAGCCAGGGTCGATGTAGTCCGGGCCGACCTTGTGCGGGGACACGTCCAGACCGCGCTCCGCGAAGGCGGCCATCAGCCCCGCGGTGACCGTCGTCTTCCCGCTGCCGGAGGCGGGCGCCGCGATCACCAGGCGCGGAACACTCACCACTCGATGCCCCGCTGGCCCTTCTGACCGGCGTCCATCGGATGCTTGACCTTGGACATATCGGTGACCAGATCGGCGAAGTCCAGCAGCTGCGCCGGTGCGTTACGCCCCGTGATGACGACGTGCTGCGTCCCGGGCCGGTCCCGGAGCACCGACACCACCTCGTCGGGATCCACCCAGCCCCAGTGCATCGGATACGCGAACTCGTCCAGCACGTACAGCCGGTATGTCTCCGCCGCGAGATCGCGCTTGACCTGCTCCCAGCCCTCGCGTGCGGCCTCCTCGCTGGAAGCCATGTCGCGCTGGACCCACGACCAGCCCTCGCCCATCTTGTGCCATGCGACGGTCCCCCCTTCGCCCGAGTCCCCGAGGACGCGCAGCGCGCGCTCCTCACCGACCCGCCATTTCGCGGACTTTACAAACTGGAATACACCGACCGGCCAGTTCTGGTTCCACGCCCGCAGCGCCAGCCCGAACGCCGCGGTCGACTTGCCCTTGCCCTGACCGGTGTGGACCAGCACCAGCGGGCGGTTGCGGCGCTGGCGGGTGGTCAGCCCGTCGTCGGGGACGACGGTCGGTTGTCCTTGCGGCATCAGGCGGCCCTCCGTGAGGTCGATACGGTCCGTACGTCGCGCACCAGCGCGGTCACGCTGTCCGCGCGCAGCTCGTCGAGGGTCACCGGTGTGCCCCGCAGCTCGCGGGCGAGCGCGCCCGCCAGGCCCAGCCGTACCGGCCCCGACTCGCAGTCCACGACCACCGAGGCGATCCCGTCGCCCGCGAGCATCCGCGCCGCGCGCCCGGCCCGCTCGACCGGCGTGGCCCCGCCGGACCGCCGCGCCTCCGTGGCCCGCCCGTCGGTCACCACGACCAGCAGCGGGCGCCGCGAGGGGTCCCGCAGCCGCTCCACCCGCAGCACGTCCCGCGCCTTCAGCAGCCCGGCCGCCAGCGGTGTGCGGCCGCCGGTCGACAGCCGCTCCAGCCGCACGGCGGCCGCGTCCACCGACGAGGTGGGCGGCAGCGCCAGCTCGGCGTCCGCGCCCCGGAAGGTGATCAGCCCGACCT
>NZ_BBOX01000424.1 GCF_001553455.1 Streptomyces hygroscopicus subsp. hygroscopicus | reverse complement strand
GGGTCCCCACTCAGCGCACCGCGACGACCGCCGAACCGTGCCCGAACAGCCCCTGGTTGACGGCGATTCCGGTGCTCGCCCCCGCCACCTGCCGATCGCCCGCCTGCCCGCGCAGCTGCCGGGTGAGCTCGCAGACCTGGGCGATGGCCTGCGCCGGAACCGCCTCCCCGAAGGAGGCCAGCCCTCCGCTCGGATTGACCGGGATCCGCCCGCCCAGCGCCGTCGCCCCCTCGCGCAGCAGCCGCGCGCCCTCCCCGGGGCCGCACAGCCCCACGTCCTCGTACCACTCCAGCTCGAGCGCGGTGGACAGGTCGTACACCTCGGCGAGCGACAGGTCCCGCGGGCCCAGCCCCGCCTCCTCGTACGCCGCCTGGGCGATGGAGGGCCGGAAGGGATCGGGCGCGGGGGAGCCCGGCGGGGCGGAGTCGGTGGCGATGTCCGGCAGATCCAGCGCGGTGTGCGGATGGCGCGGGGAGACGGACGAGACGGCGCGGATCCGCACCGGACGCGCCACCCCGAGCCGCCGCGCCGTCTCCATGCTGCCGAGCACCAGCGCCGCCGCCCCGTCGGAGGTGGCGCAGATGTCCAGCAGCCGCAGCGGATCGGCGACCACCGGGGACGCGGCCACCTGCTCGGCGGTGACGGGGGAGCGGTAGCGGGCGTACGGATTGGCCGCCCCGGCGGCCGCGTTCTTCACCTTCACCCGCGCGAAGTCCTCGGGCGTGTCGCCGTACACCGCCATCCGGCGGCGCGCCCACAGCGCGAAGTAGGCGGGGTTGGTGGCGCCCAGCACCCGGAAGCGCAGCCAGTCCGGATCGTCCGGCCGCTCACCGCCCGCGGGGGCGAAGAAGCCCTTGGGCGCCGCGTCGGCGCCCACCACCAGGACGGTGTCCGCCATCCCGGACAGGATCTGGGCGCGGGCGGTGTCGATGGCCCGCGCACCGGACGCGCAGGCCGCGTACACGCTGGTGACGCGGGCGCCCTGCCAGCCGAGCGCGCGGGCGAAGGTCGCGCCCGCGACCTGTCCGGGATAGCCGCAGCGCACCGTGTTGGCACCCACCACGGACCGGATCGCGGACCACTCGAGCCCGGCGTCCTTCAGCGCGGCGCGCGCCGCCTTCACGCCGTACTCCACGAAGCCGCGGCCCCATTTGCCCCAGGGGTGCATCCCGGCGCCCAGCACCGCCACCTCACCGGTCACGACGCCTCCCCGGGGACGGGCCGCCAGTGCCAGGTGGTGAGGGTGCGCCCGCCCTCCTCGGCCAGCACCCCGGGCACCACCTCGACCTCCATGCCGACGGCCAGATCGGCGACGGTCACCCCGGGGGCGCCCTGCCCCAGCACCACCATCCGCTCGGCGGCCAGCTCCACGGCGATCAGTGTGTACGGCCGCCACTCGGCCGCGGGGTCACCGGGGTAGGGCGCGGGCGGGCGGTAGCGCCCGTCGGTGTAGGACCACACCCGGCCGCGCCGGGACAGCGGCAGCTCCGCCAGGTCGGTGCCGGCGCAGCCCGGGGCGCGGCAGAAGGCGTCCTCACGGGGGAAGTACACCGCCCCGCAGCCCCGGCAGCATGTCCCCAGCAGCCGGAACTCCCCGCCCTCGGAGCTGAACCACCCGTCGACCACGGGCGTACGCGTGGGGGACACCGACCCTCCCGAAACCTCGAAACTCACGTAACTGACGATGTGTCAGAAGTGTGGCACGGGGACCGTATCCCGCGTAACCCCGGTACAGTGACCGCGATCACGGGCCTGATCAGCCGAAGGGCGAGGGGAGCGGTCGGTGGCGCAGACGGAGACCAGTTCGCGGACCCGGACCACGACGACAGCCGCGGCCGTCCGGCTCGAGGCCGTCACCAAGGACTTCGGCGCGGTGCGCGCGGTGGACGCCGTCGACCTCACCGTCCACGAGGGGGAGTTCTTCTCCCTGCTCGGCCCCTCCGGCTCGGGCAAGACCACCCTGCTGCGCCTGGTCGCGGGCTTCGAACGGCCCACCGGCGGCCGGATCGAGCTCGCCGGGCACGACGTCACCGCGATGCCCCCCAACCGCCGCGATGTGCACACCGTCTTCCAGGACTACGCCCTCTTCCCGCACATGAGCGTCGAGCAGAACGTCGCCTACGCGCTGACCGTGCGCGGCGTCCGCAAGGCCGAGCGGCTCGCCCGCGCCCGCGATGCGCTGACCACCGTACGGCTGGACGGGTTCGCCTCCCGCCGCCCCGCCGAGCTCTCCGGCGGTCAGCGCCAGCGCGTCGCGCTCGCCCGCGCCCTCGTCGACCGGCCCGCCGTGCTGCTGCTCGACGAACCGCTCGGCGCGCTGGACCTGGCGCTCCGGCAGGAGATGCAGGCCGAGCTCAAGGAGCTCCAGCGCACCACCGGCATCACCTTCCTCCTGGTCACCCACGACCAGGAGGAGGCGCTGACCATGAGCGACCGCCTCGCCGTGGTCCGCGACGGCCGGATCGAACAGACGGGTCCGCCGGTCGAGGTGTACGAACACCCGGCCACCGCCTTCGTCGCGGGCTTCGTCGGCACCACCAACCTGCTGCGCGGCGAGGCCGCGGTCCGGGTCGTGGGCCGCCCCGGCACCTACTCCATCCGGCCCGAGCGGATCCTGCTCGCCGACCCCGCCGGTCCGGCCGACCCCGCCGGTCCGGCCGCCGCCCCCGCCGGATCGCCCGCCGGCGGCCGGCGGACCGTCACGGGGCGCGTCACCGATGTCGTGCACGCCGGAGCGCACACCCGCTTCACCGTCACGCTTCCGCACGGCGACCGCCTCACCGTGCACCGCCAGAACCTCACCGGACTCCCCGAATCCGCCCGTCCGGGCGGTGAGATCCGGCTCTCCTGGGACGAGCGGGACGCCTTCCCCGTACCGAGTTGACCTTGTCATTGCCGGGTCATTGCCGGCGGCACCCTGGCGGTGGCATACCGGCCGCCCGATACTGGCCGAGCCTCAAGTGCCAAGCGGGACGAGGAGGACCGGATGCGGAAACGGAAGACGTCTGCGTGGAGGTCCGCGGCCGCCGTCTGCGCGCTGCTGCTGACCGCGGCCGGATGCGGCTCCGGCGGCGACGACGGCAAGGGCGGCCACGCACCCGACACACTCGGCAAGGGCGAGGGCGAGGTCAACATCATCGCCTGGGCCGGTTACGCCGAGGACGGCTCCAACGACCCCGAGGTCGACTGGGTCCACCCGTTCGAGAAGAAGACCGGCTGCCAGGTGCACACCAAGACGGCCGGCACCTCCGACGAGATGGTGTCGCTGATGAAGACCGGACAGTACGACACGGTCTCCGCCTCCGGCGACGCCACCCTGCGCCTCATCGCCTCCGGCGACGCGGCCCCCGTCAACACCAAGCTGGTGCCCCACTACAAGGACATCTTCCCGGCCCTGAAACAGCAGCCGTTCAACTCCAGGGACGGCCGGATGTACGGCATTCCGCACGGCCGGGGCGCCAACCTCCTCATGTACCGCACCGACAAGGTCCGGCCCGCCCCCGACTCCTGGCGCGCGGTCTTCGACGACGCCGCGCGGTACGACGGGCACGTCACCGCCTACGACTCGCCCATCTACATCGCCGACGCCGCCCTCTACCTGATGCGCGCCGAGCCCTCGCTCGGCATCAAGAACCCCTACGCGCTCGACCGGAAGCAGCTGGACGCCGCCGTCGCGCTGCTGAAGAAGCAGCACAAGGCGGTGGGGGAGTACTGGAGCGACTACCAGAAGGAGATCACCGCCTTCAAGGGCGGCGACAGCGTCATCGGCACCACCTGGCAGGTCATCGCCAACCTCACCCGGGACGAGAAGGCCCCGGTCAAGGCGGTGCTCCCCAAGGAGGGCGCCACCGGCTGGTCCGACACCTGGATGGTCTCGTCGAAGGCCGACCACCCCAACTGCGCCTACAAATGGCTGGACTGGATCGTCTCGCCCAAGGTCAACGCCCAGGTCGCCGAGTACTTCGGCGAGGCGCCGTCCAACCGCAAGGCGTGCGCCGAGACCTCCGACCCCGACCACTGCGCCATCTTCCACGCCGACGACGAGAAGTACTTCCAGCGCGTCCACTTCTGGACCACGCCCATCAAACAGTGCCTGGACGGCCGCAAGAACACCGACTGCACCGACTACGCCCAGTGGACCAGGGCCTGGACGGAGGTCAAGGGCTGAGATGCCGGCCGCGCCCGCTCCCGGCTCGCGGCTGCGCCTGACCGCGCTCCTCGCCCCGCCCCTGCTCTGGCTGACCCTGGCCTATCTGGGCTCGCTCGCCGTCCTGCTCCTATCGGCCTTCTGGGCCACCGACTCCTTCACCTCCGATGTCGTCCACACCTGGAACACCGACAACTTCCACGAGCTGCTGACCACCCCCGTCTACCGCACCATCGCCCTGCGCACCCTGTCCATCGCGGCCGCCGTCACCGTCATCGACGCCCTCCTCGCCCTGCCCATGGCGTTCTTCATGGCGCGGGTCGCCGACCGGCGGTGGCGGCGGCCACTGGTGGTCGCCGTGCTCACTCCGCTGTGGGCCGGCTATCTGGTCAAGGCGTACGCCTGGCGGGTCATGCTCGGCGAGGACGGGGTCGTGGCCGCGGCGCTCGCCCCGTTCGGGCTGCACGGACCCGGCTACGGCACCACCGCGGTCGTCATCGTGCTCGCCTACCTCTGGCTGCCCTACATGATCCTGCCGGTGTACGCGGCGCTGGAACGGCTCCCCGAGCGCACCCTGGAGGCGTCGGCCGACCTCGGCGCCGGCGCCTGGCGCACCCTGCGCTCGGTCGTCCTGCCGGCCGTGCGCCCCGCCGTGCTCGCCGGGTCCGTCTTCACCTTCTCGCTCAGCCTGGGCGACTACCTCACCGTGCAGATCGTGGGCGGCAAGACCCAGCTGCTGGGCAACGTCATCGCCGCGCAGGTCACCCTGGACCTGCCGATGGCCGCCGCGCTCTCCGCCGTACCCGTCGTCCTCATCGTCTGCTACCTGGCCGCCGTACGCCGTGCGGGCGCCCTCGACTCGCTGTAGGAGGTGGCCGCATGCGGCTGTCGCGCACCGCCCGAGCGGTCCTCGGCTGTGTCACCGCGGCCGGTCTCGCCCTCGTCCATGTCCCGCTGCTGCTGGTGCTGCTCAACTCCGTCAACGCCGACCGCTCCTTCGGCTGGCCGCCCAGCGGCCTCACCGGCCGGTGGTGGCGGGCCGCCCTGCACAGCGACGGCGCCCGCCAGGCCCTGCTCACCTCGCTGTGGGCCGGACTCGCCGCCACCGCGATCGCCCTGGTCCTGGGCACCCTGGCCGCCTACGCCGTGCACCGCCACCGCTTCTTCGGACGGCGGACCGTCTCCTTCCTGCTCGTGCTGCCGATCGCGCTGCCCGGCATCGTCAGCGGGATCGCCCTCAACGCCGCCTTCCGCACCGTCCTGGACCCGATCGGCGTCGGCTTCGGCCTGTTCACGGTGGTCGTCGGGCATGCCACCTTCTGCGTCGTCATCGTCTTCAACAACGTCGGCGCCCGGCTGCGCCGGATCGCGCCCTCGCTGGCCGAGGCGTCCGCGGACCTCGGGGCACGCCCCTGGCAGACCTTCCGCCACGTCACCTTCCCCGCCATGCGCTCCGCGCTCTTCGCGGGCGGGCTGCTGGCCTTCGCGCTCTCCTTCGACGAGATCGTCGTCACGACCTTCACCGCCGGGCCCGGCACCCGCACCCTGCCCGTCTGGATCTACGAGAACCTGGCCCGCCCCCACCAGGCCCCCGTCGTCAACGTCGTCGCGGCGCTGCTCATCGTGGCGTCCGTGGTGCCCGTGTACATCGCCCAGCGGCTGTCCTCGGACACCGCGGGAGGACGGCTGTGAGGCTCAGCCGGTCAGCGAGCGGCGCGCCACGGGGAAGTCGAAGTAGGTGTCCGGGAACGGCTCCGGCTGGTAGGTGTAGTGCCACCACTCCTCGGCCAGGTTGACGAAGCCCCGCTGCTCCAGGGTGCTCTTCAGCAGCAGCCGGTTGGCCCGCTGCGCGCCCGTGATCCGCGGATCGAGCGTGTGCGAGAGCGTGTCGAAGCAGTCGTACCCGGTGCCCATGTCCACGGAGTTGTCCGGGAAGCGGTCCTCCTTGGCCGCGTAGCACGGCGCCAGCTTCTCACCCGGCACATAGGGGCGGGTGGGCAGGGCCGGGAGCGGCACGATGGTCAGGTCCACGGTGCTGCCCCGGCTGTGCCCCGACTTCCCGGCGATATAGCCGTCCTCGAACAGCCGGGACTTGTCGACCCGGGGGTAGAACTCGTCCTTCATCCGCTGGTCGTCGAGGTCCTTCGCCCACTCCACGAAGCCGTTCACCGCGCGCTGCGGCCGGTAGCAGTCGTACACCTTCAGGGTGTAGCCGCGCCGCAGGAGCTGACGCTGCGCCCGGTGCAGCGCCTCGGCGGCCGGGCGGGTCAGGACGCACATCGGCCGGCGGTAGCCGTCCACCGGGTCACCGGTGAAGTTGTGCGGGGTGAAGTAGCGGATCTCCTGCCGGATCGTCGGATCGACATCGCCGAGGGCCACGAACTCCTTCGGGGCCTTCGGCTCCGGCTTCGCGTGCGCCGGAGTGGACGGGGCGATGGCCAGCAGAGCGGCGACGGGCAGGGTGAGCGCACGCAGCGCGACGGCGAGTCTTGGCATGATCAGCACATAACCAGTCCGCCGGAGGCGGAAACAACCCCCTCCGGCGAACCCGTCCGCCCCCGCCCCTCAGCCCGTCCGCCCGCGCCCCCTCAGCCCGTCCGCCCCCGCCCCCCCTCAGCCCGTGCGACGCGACGGCCTTCCCTCCCTCGGCGGTGCCTCACCCCGCACCCGCACCGGATACCCCACCGCGCCCCCGCCCTCCCGCTCGACCGTCACCACACCGTCCCGCAGCCGGGTGACGAACCGCAGCAGCTCCGGCTTCTCCCAGCCGTCGGCCGCCTCCACGACCAGCATGCCCGCCCCCGCGCCCCTGCGGCCCTGGCACGGCGTCCACACCTCCAGCTCCACCCCACCATCCGGCCCCGCCACCGGCACCACCGAACCGGCCCGCGCCAGCACCGGGATGCCCGACAGCGGGGCGTCCAGCACCACCTGGCCGGGACCGTCGTAGGCCCGGCCGGTCACCGTGTCGTACCAGCGGCCGCGCGGCAGCCGCACCGGCCGCCGGCGGACGCCCTCCTCCAGCACCGGCGCCACCAGCAGCGCGTCCCCCAGCAAAAAGGCGTCCTCGCAGTCCCGCAGCGCCCGGTCCTTGGGCGTCCGCCACCACACGGGCCGCACATACGGGGCGCCGGTGCGCGCCGCCAGCTGGGCGAGCGTGGTGAAGTACGGCAGCAGCCGCTGCCGGGTGCGCAGCGCCGCCGCCGCGTGCTCCAGCACCCGCGGTCCGAACACCCACGGCTCCCGCCGCCCCGCCGAGATCGCCGAATGGGTGCGGAACAGCGGCAGATACGCGCCCAGCTGGAACCAGCGCAGATACAGCTCCGGCGAGGGAAACCCGGTGAACCCGCCGATGTCCGGCCCCGAGTACGGCACCCCCGACAGGCCCAGCCCGAGCACCAGCGCCAGCGACGCCCGCAGCCCCGCCCAGCCCGTCGCCACATCCCCCGACCAGCTGCCCCCGTAGCGCTGGAGCCCCGCCCAGCCCGAGCGCGAGAAGAGGAACGGCCGCTCATTGGGGCGCAGCTCGCACAAACCCTCGTAACCGGCCCGCGCCATCGCCAGCGCGTAGACGTTGTGCGCCTCGCGGTGGTCGCCGCCCCGGCCCTCCAAGGCGTGCCGGGCCGAGCGCGGCAGCGTGGTCTCCCCGAAGGCGGCGAACGACACCGGCTCGTTCATGTCGTGCCACACCCCGGAGAAGCCCTGCGCCAGCCGCTCCGCGTACAGCCCGCCCCACCACTTGCGCACCCGCGGATCGGTGAAGTCGGGGAAGACCGATTCACCCGGCCACACCACCCCGCGCACCTCACGGCCCCGGGCGTCGCGCACGAAGACGTCCTCCGCCGCCCCGCTGTCGTACACCGCGTTCCCCGGCTCCGCCTTCACCGCCGGATCGACGATCGACACCAGCCGCACCCCGTCCTCGAGCAGCTCGGCGGCGAGTCCCGGCAGATCGGGGAAGCGCTCCGGGTCCACCGTGAACACCCGGTGGCCGGCGTAGTGGTCGATGTCCAGATGCAGCGCGGACAGCGGCAGACCCCGCTCCCGGTAGCCCGCCACCACCCGCCGGACCTCCTCCGCGCCGCCGAACCCCCAGCGCGCGTGGTGATGGCCGAGCGCCCACCGAGGCGGGACCGCCGGGGCGCCGGTCAGCGCCGCCCAGCCGTGCAGCACCCGCGCCGGGGTGCCCACGATCACCCAGTAGCGCAGCGGACCGCCCTCCATCCGGGTCCGGCACCAGCCGGGCCGGTCGTGGCCCGAGCCCGCGCCCTCCTCACCCTCCCGCAGGGTGATCGCCCCGTCCCAGGAGTTGTCGTGGAACACCAGATGGGTGCCCGCGTCGGCCACCACCAGCTGCACCGGCATGGTCAGGTACAGCGGATCGTCCCCCGGCTCGAAGCTGCCGCCCGGATCGGTGTTCCACAGCCGGTACTCACCGTCCCGCAGCCGCGGCCCCGACGCCCGCCCGCCGAGCCCGAAGAACCGCGCGTCCGCCGCCACTTCGGACCGCTGCAGCCACCGGGCACCCTCCCCGCGCACCCCGCGCTCCGCGGGCCCCGGCGCCCCGGCCGGCTCCCACCAGCGCGGCGGCAGGTCCCGCCGCAGCACCACCCCGCCCGGAGTACGCACCTCCACCGTGCCGTCGCGCGACACCACCACCGTGACCCGCTCGGACACCACCCGCCAGCCGCCGCCGGTGTCCGGTTCCAGCTCCGCCCGCTCGTCCGCCTCCGGACAGGGGCCGTCCAGCGCGTACGACGGCTCCGGCTCGGCCCCGTCCCAACCGCAGAACACCGCGCCGCCCGTGGTCACCCGCACCCGCAGGGTGGAGCGGGCGAACCGCACCACCCCGCCCCCCGGCCCCGGCTCGGCCCCCTCCACCACACCCGGCACCCGGGCCAGCTCCGTGCCCCGGCGAGCCAGACCGGCCGCGTCGGAACGCCGGCGCCGCCACGCCGAGCGCAGTGACCGCAGCCCCTGCGCCGTGCAGATCACCTTCAACGCCCGCACCAGCTTCTTCGACCGCACCAGGTCACGCGCATTCATACTGCTCAGCCTGCCATTGCCGGCGCACCGCGGGGACACGGTTCAACTGCCGTTCACCCGTGATCCGCTCACCTGATCCCGACCTGTGATGTGGGGTGACGCCCCTGGTGCCGGAGTCGATCACATGGCATCGTCCTGAACGGACGCACACGAGCCGGACGCGCCCCTTGACAGACGCGTTCGAGCGGACAGCCCGGGAGCCGACACCCATGACCACCGCAGCGCACCCCGACCACCGGCCACAGCCCCTGTGGCAGCCCGGCGCGGACCGGATCGCCCGGTCCCGGCTGACCGCCTTCCACACCTGGGCGGCCGAGCGCCACGGCGCGCCCGCGCCCAGCCCGGACGACCCGGCCGCGGGCTACGCCGCGCTGCACCGCTGGTCCGTGGAGGAGCTGGAGACCTTCTGGCAGGCGGTCGCCGAATGGTTCGAGGTGCGCTTCACCACCCCGTACGAACGGGTGCTCGCCGACGCCGCCATGCCCGGTGCCCGCTGGTTCCCCGGCGCCACCCTCAACTACGCCGAGCACGCCCTGCGCGCCGCCGAGGACCCCGCCCGCGCCGACACCCCCGCGCTGCTCCACGTCGACGAGACCCACGAACCACGCCCGGTCAGCTGGGCCGAACTGCGCGGCCAGGTCGGCGCGGTCGCCGCCGAACTGCGCCGCCTCGGCGTCCGCCCCGGCGACCGGGTCAGCGGCTACGTCCCCAACATCCCCCAGGCCGCCGTCGCCCTCCTGGCCACCGCCGCCGTCGGCGCCGTATGGACCTCCTGCGCCCCCGACTTCGGCGCCCGCAGCGTCCTGGACCGCTTCCAGCAGGTCGAACCCGTGGTGCTCTTCACCGTCGACGGCTACCGCTACGGCGGGAAGACCCACGACCGCACCGCGACCGTGGCCGAGCTGCGCGCCGAGCTGCCCACCCTGCGCGCCGTGGTCCACATCCCGCTGCTGGGCACCCCGGCCCCCGCCGCCACCCTGGCATGGGACGACATCGTCCGCGAACCGGCGGACCCGGTGTTCGAGCCACTGCCCTTCGACCATCCGCTGTGGGTGCTCTACTCCTCGGGCACCACCGGGCTGCCCAAGGCGATCGTGCAGTCCCAGGGCGGCATCCTGGTGGAGCATCTCAAGCAGCTGGGCCTGCACTGCGACCTCGGACCCGGCGACCGCTTCTTCTGGTACACCTCCACCGGCTGGATGATGTGGAACTTCCTGGTGTCCGGGCTGCTGGTGGGCGCCACCGTCGTCCTCTACGACGGCAGCCCCGGCCATCCGGACACCGCCGCCCAGTGGCGCGTCGCCGAGCGCACCGGGACGACGCTCTACGGCACCTCCGCCGCGTACGTCATGGCCTGCCGCAAGGCCGATGTCCACCCGGGCCGGGACTTCGACCTCTCCCGGGTGAAGTGCGTCGCCACCACCGGCTCCCCGCTGCCGCCCGACGGCTTCCGCTGGATCCACGACGAGGTGGCCGAGGACATGTGGATCGCCTCCGTCAGCGGCGGCACCGATGTGTGCAGCTGTTTCGCCGGCGCCGTGCCCACCCTCCCCGTCTACGTCGGAGAACTGCAGGCCCCCGGCCTCGGCACCGACCTCCAGGCGTGGGATCCGCGGGGCGAACCGGTGATCGACGAGGTCGGCGAGCTGATCGTGGCCCGGCCCATGCCGTCCATGCCGGTCCGCTTCTGGAACGACCCGGACGGCAGCCGCTACCGCGACAGCTACTTCGAGATGTTCCCCGGCGCCTGGCGCCACGGCGACTGGATCACCCTGACCGCACGCGGCACCGTCGTCATCCACGGCCGCTCCGACTCCACCCTCAACCGGCAGGGCGTACGGATGGGATCCGCCGACATCTACGAGGCGGTCGAACGGCTCCCGGAGATCCGCGAATCCCTCGTCATCGGCGTCGAACAGCCCGACGGCGGCTACTGGATGCCGCTCTTCGTCCACCTCGCCCCGGGCGCCACCCTGGACGAGGAGCTCCTGGGCCGCATCAAGACCACCATCCGCACCCAGCTCTCCCCGCGCCACGTCCCGGACGAGGTCATCGAGGTCCCGGGCGTACCGCACACCCTGACCGGCAAACGCATCGAGGTCCCGGTCAAGCGCCTCCTCCAGGGCACCTCCCTGGACAAGGCGGTCAACCCGGGCTCGGTGGACGACGTGGAGCTGCTGCGGTACTACGAGCGCCTGGCCCGGGACAAGAACGGCCCGGCCCCGTCGCCCGGGCCCTCGGGAGGGTGAGGGGCTGGTCGTCCGGGCCCTCGGGAGGGCCAGGGGCTGGTCGTCCGGGTTCTTCGGAAGTTGAGGGGTTGGCCGTCCGGGCCCTCGGGAGGGTGAGGGGTTGGTTGCCCGGGGCATTGGGAGGCTGAGGGGCCGGTCCGGATGAGGCCGACACCACCGGGGTGGAGCCTCACCCTCGAGCCACCGGAGGCCGGAAGGCGTTCGGGGGGACGGGTGCCCGGCCGGGATCCGTCCGGCGCCGGGGGAGCGGGACCCAGCGGCGGAGCCCCGGCGGGGGCCCGGGGGCGCAGACCCCCGGAACGGGGTCCGGGGCGGAACCCCGGCGGGGCCGGGGCAGCCGGACGGATCGGGCCTGCCGCTGTGGGCTTTTCCGGACTGACAGCCCGCGCAGACAGGCGGCGGGCGGACCTGTTGGAGAAAGGATGCTTGAAAGTCATGTCCATGACCGTTCCGCATAGCCGCGGTGCGCCGAATCAGGGATCGCCCCCGATAGCACCCTGATCGATCCCTGATGCCGTCTCAGCTCCCGGGACCGGCTGGAGTACAACCGAGACGATCGAAGCCCACCGGGCGTTCATCGCCCGCCGCCGGGCAGCCCGTCCCAGCGAAGAGTACCGAACCCCCACCGACGAAGAATGGGACGCTTTCCTCGCCCACTTCGAGAAACGGAAGGTTTCCATCGGTACCTGCGCATGCGCCTTCGGAACACCTTGCATTCATGAGCACGCTTGTGTCAGATGCTCGCTCCTCCGACCGGATCCGGCTCAGCGAGCACGGCTGGTCGACATCCGCGACAACCTCACCGCCCGCATCGCCGAAGCCGAACGCGAGGGCTGGCTCGGCGAAGTCGAGGGACTGCGCGTCAGTCTCGCCGGAGCCGAGGAGAAGTTCGCCCAACTTAACCGACGCCCCAGCCTCGGTGTCGTCGACCTCGGCATGCCGGCCGCCAACCTTGTCGGCGGCCACCTGGCCAGTGAACACCACGAAGGGATCTTCGTGACCACCGAAGACGAAGCTCTCCACCTGCAGCTGCGGGCGCACGCTCGTGGCCTGCACGGCTCGACCGCGGCCGTTGAACTCCTCATCGCCCACCGGCGCTGGCTCCGCCGCGCCAACTTCCGGGACCAGTTCCTGTTCACCGGTACCGACTTCGACACCGAAGAGGTGACCGCCTGCATCGACTGGCCCACCGCGGTGATCACCCTCGACCGCGGCCGTCTTCCCTGCTCAGGCAGCGAGTCCATCCGGGACTCCCTGCTCAGGCAGCGAGTCCCGGATGCTGCGGATCGCCGCCAGCATCGGTGAAGGCGTGCCCGTCGACCTCCGCGAGGCCCTTACCGAACTTGATGCGATCAACACGGCCCTCGTTGCTCGGGCCGTCATCCGTGCAGCTGGACACTGAGCTGAGCAGTGGACATCCGGGAGAGCCGCGCATCAGATGTTCAGAGAAGGCAAAGGCAAGGAGATTATCCACTCCTTGCCATGATCAATGTATAGCGCACTGGGGGGCTTGCGGCAAGACCCCTGTCGTGCCGCAGAATCGCCAGCCGAAGCCAGAACCTACGGAAACGGGTGTCGCGAAGTGCGTGTGTTGTTGTCGACGTATGGGTCGCGCGGGGACGTCGAACCGCTGGTGGGACTCGCGGTGCGGTTACGGGAATTCGGCGCGCAGGTGCGGGTGTGCGCGCCGCCGGACGAGGACTTCGCGCGGCGGTTGAGCGGTGTGGGCGTGCCGCTGGTGCCCGTCAGCCGGTCGGCGCGGGCGTTGACGAAAGAGGCCCCGCCGGCGTCGGGCCTGCCGCGGCGTGCGGCTGAGGTGATCGCCGGGCAGTTCGACGCGGTCACCGCGGCGGCTGAGGGATGCGACGTGCTGGTGGCGACAGGGATGATGCCGGCTGCGGCCGGTGCGCTGTCGGTGGCCGAGATGCTGGGCATCCGATCGGTGTCCGTGACCTTCCAGCAGCTCACCCTGCCGGCGCTGCACCGCCGGCCGCTGGCGTATGCGGGGCGGCCGTTCCCGCCGGAGGTGACCGACAACCGGGTGCTGTGGGACCTGGACGCCCAGAGCATCGACGCGCTGTTCGGCGAGGCGCTCAACACGAACCGGGCGGCGGCTGGCCTGCCCCCGGTGGACAACGTCCGCGACTACGTCATCGGTGAGCAGCCATGGCTGGCGACGGACCCGGTCCTGGACCCGTGGCAGGAGACACCGGACCTCGACGTCGTCCAGACCGGCGCGTGGATCCTGACGGACGAACGCCCGCTCCCGGCCGCGTTGGTAGCGTTCCTGGACGCCGGCGCGCCACCAGTGTATGTGGGCTTCGGCAGCATGCCGATGCACGCCTCGACGGACGTCGCCCAGGTGGCCATCGAGGCGGTCCGCGCGCAGGACCGCCGCGTCGTCATCGGGCGCGGCTGGGCGGACCTGACGCTGATCGACGACAGGGAGGACTGCTTCGCCGTCGGCGAGGTCAACCATCAGGCGCTGTTCGGCCGGGTGGCCGCCGTCGTGCACCACGGCGGCGCGGGCACCACGACGACGGCCGCCCGGGTCGGCGCCCCCCAGGTGGTGGTCCCCCAGTTGGCGGACCAGCCGTACTGGGCCGGCCGGGTGGCCGAGCTGGGCATCGGCGCGGCACACGACGGTCCGACCCCGACCTTCGAATCCCTGTCGGCCGCGCTGAGGACAGCCCTGACCCCCGAAACCCGCGCACGAGCAGCCGCCGTGGCCGACACGATCCGCACCGACGGGGCGACGGTGGCCGCGAAGCTACTGCTCGACGCGGTCAGCCGAGAAAGGCCGGCAGTGTCCGCGTGAACCACGCGGGATCGTCGAGCCAGGGAACGTCCGGCGCCGCCGCACCGAACGCCACGATGCCTTCATCTCCCTCGCCTGCAGCCGCATCTGCTGGCGACGCCTCCAACAAGCCCGACCATGAGCTCGTAGTTCAGAGAAGCAGGAGTGTTCGTGCTGGCAGGGTGTTCCGTAGGGCCTTCCGCAGGTGCCCAATGACACCTTGCGGAGCTTCCTGGGCGCGGTCGCGCTGGCCGCCTCGACCACCGGCCCGCCCTGGCTCGCGGCCGTCTCGCTCGCGGCCGTCTCGCAGGCGCTGGCCGCGACCGCCTTCACCGTCGCGGAGATGCTGCACGCCACGATCTCCTGGGAACCGTCCGTCGCCCTTGCCCCGCCGCCCACCGCACAGGGCGCCTACCTCGGCGTGTACGGCCTGGCCCAGGCCGTCCAGCGCAGCGCGGGACCCCTCGCGGTGACCGCGGCGATCGCGGCTGGCCCCCTCGGCCCCCTGGCCCCCTCGGTCGGCCCGGTCTCGCCGGGGTCCGCGGCGCCCAGCGCCACCTGGTACGGGACGGCGGTGACGGAGCGTTGTCAGTGGCCCCGGTTACGGTGAGTGAGCACTGAACATCCGCGCTGAGGGGGAATCATGGCGCACACCGGACACGGCGGCGGGGACCGAGGCCGTCCGGGCAAGCACCGGAGCAACCACGGAAGGACCAGGAACCGGAGCAACCAGGGAAGGACCAGGAAAAAGAGGAGCACGGCGACGACCGCCCGGCGCGCACTGCGCAGGGAAGTGCCCAGCACCGTGGCCCTGCTGGCCGACGAGCGGGATTTCACCGCCATGCGGCGCTATGCGTCGTTCGCCTTCGACGATCACGGAGCGTATCTCCGGCAGATGGAGGGACTGCTGAGGGCGCTCGCGGCCAAGGGCGTCCACACCACCGTCGCCCTCTTCGACCCCGTCGCCTACGAGGAGTTCTGCGCGGACACCCGGCTCGACCCGGACACCCCCGCGAGCCGCGCCCGCTACACGGCCGAGCTGGCCGCCGCGGGCGGCACCGTCACCTACGCCGGCCAGCCGATCGACCGCCTGGTCCCACGGCTCATCGGCGTCGCGGAGGAGCAGGCCACCTGGGAGTACGCCACGGCGCTGCTCTCCCGCGCCGCCCACCGCGGAGACTGCCGGGACGACACCGCCCGCGCCGCGTTCGACCGCGCCGGGGCCGCGCTGCGCGCAGTCGTCGAAGCTGCCGGGCCGGGCGTCCACCATCTGGTGTGCAGCGTCCCGGCGGACGGCACCTCACTGGTCGCCGTGCTGCACGCCGACGCCCGCGAAGCGGGCCCGCCCAAGCTCGCCGAGCCCTCCGCGCTGGTCTTCCGCACCGTCCTGGCCTGCGGCTTCGCCCTGCGCAGCCCCGGCGGTCTGGTGCTGCGCACCATCGTGGCGGGCACCCCCGAAACGGTCCGCGGCTGGGCGCAGCAGGACGGCTGGCTGCGCCCGCTGAGCGAGGCGGAGGTCTTCACCGCGTACTGCACCGACGCGGAGACCGGTGAACCCATCCCCCCGGAGCACGGCGTCGAATACCGGGCCGGCATCCCGCTCGACCGCCCGGAATGACCGAACCGCAATGACCGAACCGGAATGACCGAAGGTGTCCCGCCGCGCGGCGGGACACCTTCACCAGCGGCTCACCGGCTCATTCGCCGGACAGCACCGCCTGCGCCGCCCGGCGGGCGTCCTCGGCGGTGTCCGCCGCCCGCGCCGCGGACGCGGCCCGTTCGCACTGCGCCAGCGTGTGCTTGGCCAGCGTCGCGCGCACATACGGAATGGACGCGGCACCCATGGAGAGGCTGGTGACCCCCAGCCCGGTCAGCACACAGGCCAGCAGCGGATCGGACGCTGCCTCACCGCACACACCACAGCTCTTGCCCTCGGCCTGCGCGGCCTCCGCCGAAGCCGCCACCAGGTCGAGCAGCGCGGGCTGCCACGGGTCCTGAAGCCGCGAGACCGCACCGACCTGACGGTCGGCCGCGAAGGTGTACTGCGCCAGGTCGTTGGTGCCCAGCGACAGGAACTCGACCTCCTGCAGGATCGAGCGCGCCCGCAGCGCGGCGGACGGAATCTCCACCATCGCGCCGAACTTGGCCCGCAGCCCCGCCTCCCGGCACGCGTCCGCGAACGCCTTGGCGTCCAGCCGGTCGGCCACCATCGGGGCCATCACCTCGAGATAGACCGGCAGCCCCTCGGACGCCTTGGCCAGCGCCGTGAGCTGCGTCCGCAACACCTCGGGGTGGTCCAGCAGGGTACGCAGACCGCGTACGCCCAGTGCCGGGTTGGGCTCATCGGCCGGGGTGAGGAAGTCCAGCGGCTTGTCCGCGCCCGCGTCCAGGACCCGCACCACCACCCGGCCCTCGGGGAACGCCTCCAGCACCTGCCGGTAGGCCGCGACCTGCTTCTCCTCCGACGGCGCCTTGCTGCTGTCGTCGAGGAAGAGGAACTCGGTCCGGAACAGCCCCACACCCTCGGCGCCCGCCTCGACCGCGGCCGGCACATCGGCCGGCCCGCCGACGTTCGCCAGCAGCGGCACCTTGTGCCCGTCCGACGTCGCACCCGGCCCGGAGGAGGCGGCCAGCGCGGCCCGGCGCTCCTCGGCGGCACGCGTCAGTTCGGCCCGCTTCTCCTCGCTCGGCGACACGAAGATCTCACCCGTGCTGCCGTCCACGGCGATCATGGTTCCCTCGACCAGCTCCCCGGCACCGGGCAGCGCGACCACGGCCGGCACCCCCAGGGCACGGGCGAGGATCGCGCTGTGGCTGGTCGGCCCGCCCTCCTCGGTCACGAACCCCAGCACCAGCGTCGGGTCGAGCAGCGCGGTGTCGGCGGGGGCGAGGTCCCGCGCGATCAGCACATACGGCTCGTCACTGTCCGGCACACCCGGCATCGGCACACCCAGCAGCCGCGCCACGATCCGGTTCCGCACGTCGTCGAGGTCGGCCACCCGGCCCGCCAGATAGTCACCGGCCCCCGCGAGCAGCGCCCGGTAGGCGGCGAAGGCGTCGTACACCGCGCGCTCGGCGGTGCTGCCCACGGCGATGCGCCGCTCGACATCGGCGATCAGCTCCGGGTCCTGCGCCATCATGGCCTGGGCCTCGAGCACGGCCTGGGCCTCGCCGCCCGCCAGATTGCCGCGGGCGATCAGATCGGCCGCCACGGCCTCCACGGCCTGCCGCGCCCGACCCTGTTCGCGCGGCGCCTCGTCGGCGGGAATCTGCTTCGCCGGCGGTTCCAGGACCGCCGTTCCCATATGGCGCACCTCGCCGATGGCCACCCCGTGGCTCACACCGACGCCTCGAAGCGTTGTCTCCATGTCACCCGTCCCCGGTCGATACGGCGGAACCCCGCCATGGTGGATGTCGTACCAGCGGTGCGCCGCCCGGCCCGGTCCCCGCCGGTCACCGGCCGCACGCCCCCGTTCACCAGTTGAAGAGGGCGTCGCCCGGCTTCACGTCGACGTCCTCCTTGACGTCGGCGAGGGAGTCGGCCGTGGCCTCGAGCGCCACGATCGGGCAGACCGGCGACTTGCCCGCCGCGACGGCGGTGGCCGGGTCCCAGCGCACGATGGCGTCGCCCCGCTTGACGGTGTCCCCCTTGTTGATGAGCACCTCGAACCCCTCACCGTTCAGCTGCACGGTGTCGATGCCGAGGTGGGTGAGCACGCCGTGCCCCTCCCCGTCCACGACGACGAACGCGTGCGGGTGCAGGGAGACGACGACGCCGTCGACCGGAGCCACGGCGACGAAGGGCTCGGGCACCGGGTCGATGGCCGTGCCCGGACCGACCATGGCGCCGGAGAACACCGGATCGGGAACCGCTGCGAGTCCGATCACGCGGCCGGGAACCGGCGAGGTCACGGTGGTCATGGGAAGCCTCCCGGGGTGAAGAATCATCACGCGCTGTCACCGCCTGTCCCGGACAGCGCACTGCCCAGAAGAGTAAGTCATAGGAACTTCGGATTCCGTACACGCGGCGCAGGCCGGAGAGGACGCTTGGGCCCGGAATCGATTTGCCATGGCCGCGCGGGGCGCTGTACTGTCGTAGCCCTGCCCACCGGATGAAGCACTGCGGACAGCCGCACGCACATCCAGGATCAGGGCGGCGCCATCAGTTACTTGATCCAAATCTCGGACCTGCTTTCGCATGCCGTGCGAAAGACACCGGTTCGGAGAGCGGGAAACAGTCTGATAGCGTGTG
>NZ_BBOX01000423.1 GCF_001553455.1 Streptomyces hygroscopicus subsp. hygroscopicus | reverse complement strand
CAGCAGCAGCACCTCGGCACGGGCCATGGCCGGCTCCAGCCACGGCAGCGCCAGCAGCACCAGCACCCCGGCCGCCCAGCCCAGCACCACATCGCTCAGCCAGTGGGTGCCGAGGTAGACGGTGGTCATGCCGACGCCGAAGGCGAAGCCCGCGGCGATCAGCGAGGCGACCCTGCGGGCCACCGGAGTGGTCGCCAGATAGGCCAGCACACCCCAGGTGACCACGGCGTTCGCGGTGTGGCCCGAAGGAAATATATCGCCGGTGCCCCACATCTCATTGGACCCGACGGTGGTCGCGTAGTGCGGACCGAGCCGGCCGAAACCGATCTTCACCGCGCCCACGGTGGCGTTCAGCAGC
Source organism: Streptomyces hygroscopicus subsp. hygroscopicus (assembly GCF_001553455.1). Lineage (GTDB taxonomy): Bacteria > Actinomycetota > Actinomycetes > Streptomycetales > Streptomycetaceae > Streptomyces > Streptomyces hygroscopicus. The sequence continues at coordinate 18,138 of NZ_BBOX01000423.1, read as the reverse complement.
AGCAGGGAGGTGCCCAGCACCAGCAGCGGGCGCAGGGTCCGCTGCCGGTGGCAGCACCAGCCCAGCCAGGCGGCGACGGCGACCGCGGTGGGGCCCCGCTGGCCCATGACCACGAAGTAGTCCAGGAAGGTGTGGAATTCCGGCCACTGCTTGTAGGGCCGGAACAGCATGACCTGCCAGTCGAGCTTCACCAGCCATGAGGTGGTGAGCACGCCGATCACGGTCGCCGCGTAGACCGCCAGGGTGGTCCCGAGCAGCCAGAAGCGTGTTCGGGTCATGCGCGGTCGCGCGAGATCGGGCCTTCGCTCCTCGGTCGCCGGGAGCCTGTCTTCGGTACGCACCTAATCGACGTTACATTGCGTGACGGGCGGGTTCAGTCGATCAGGTCGCTTTGTGATGACGATGTGATGTGGAGCGGGTCTCACCCACGCCTTTTGGACGTGCTCTTTCCAAGGAATGCGCGAGGTCTCCGGCTTTTGTGCGCCCGCCCTTCCAATGGGCGTGTCCCAGCGCCTTTATGGATTTCTTACAGGGGGGTGTTTATCGCCCATTAGCCGAGGCGTTCCCCGATGTTTCCCCGGGTGTCGCCGGGCGGCCGGACGTGATCGTCCGCGGGACCCCGGCCGCCCGCACCGGGTTGGCCGGATCACGGCCGCCCCAACCGGGTTGGCCGGATCACGGCGGCCCGGAGCCGTGCAGCCAGAAGGCCCCGTACACCGCCGAGGCGAGCCCCACCGAGCCCAGGACCAGTCCGGAGCGCACCGGCCGCAGCCGGGCCAGGACGACCGCGACCGGCAGCAGAAGGGGGAAGGCCGGTATCAGCAGCCGGGGCTTCGAGCCGAAGTACCCCTTCGCGGCCAGCGCCAGGACGAGCACCGCCCCGCCGTAGGCCAGCAGCGGCAGCGGCTGGCGCTGCCGCACGCAGCCGGTGAAGAGCCAGATCAGCGCCCCGACGCCGAGCAGCAGCCCCAGCCCGGCCACGAAGGGCGGGCTGGTCAGCAGCCCGCCGATGAACCCCGCGAAGGCCAGCCCGCCGTCGAAGCCGTTCCCCCAGCCGCCCTGGACGTCGAAGTAGCCGGTGGCGCTCCCGGTCCGGAAAGCGACCCACGCCACATAGCCGAGCCAGCCCAGCGGCGCCAGCACGACGCCCGCGAGCAGCCGGGGCGGGAGCGGCGCGGAGCGCCTCTCCCGGAGCAGCTCCACCGCGGCGGCCGCCCAGACCGCCGCGACCACCGCCGCCCCCACCGGCCGGGTGAGCCCCGCCAGCGCCGCGCACAGCCCCGCCCACAGCCACCGCCGGGTGAGCGCCGCGTACACCCCCCAGGCGGCCAGCGCCGTGAAGAGCGACTCCGAGTACGCCATCGACTGCACGATCCCGACCGGCAGCACGCCCCACAGCGCGGCCAGCGTGAGGCCCACCCGCCGTCCGTGCAGCAGATCGCCGATCGCGAAGATCCCCCACGCGGCGCACAGGGACGTGACCGAGCTCACCAGCAGTCCGGCGTCCGCCGCGGTCAGCGGGGTCATGGCCGAAACCACTCGCTCCAGCGCGGGGAGCAGGGGGAAGAACGCGAGGTCGGCATGGACCGCTCCGTCGGGCAGGAACAGCGTGTGGCCGTACCCCTCCTCGGCGATGTGGGCGTACCACAGCGAGTCCCAGCGCGCCGAGAGCAGCTGGTGGGGGTTCTTGTCCGCGAAGGCCCCCCAGATCGCGAGAACCACCAGCCCGAGCAGGCGCGTCCCCGCGTACGCGAGCAGTGCCGGAGCGGCCCGGCGCAGCGCGCGTCCGGCGGCGCGGCCCGGTCGGCCGTCGTCACCGAGCGGCGCGCTGCCGGCCTGGGCGGGATGAGTCACGGCGACGATTATCGATGATGTTCCGGACCGCTCGCGGCGGGCTGTGGACGACCGCCCGCCGAGGGCGCGGGAGGGCGGTGCGGGCCGCGGACAACGGAGCACACAACGGAGCACACAGCGGAGGACACAACCGAGGACACAACCGAGGGCGCAGCGGAGAACGCGACGGAGGACGGAAAACGGCCGTCGGGAGACCGCGGGAGGGGCGGCTGAGCGGTGGCTGAGGGGCGTCTGAGAAGCAGGGGACAAAAGGGGAAGTGCGGAACGTACGCCTCCGTAACCCTCCGTGCCGAGGTCCCAACATGACCTGCCCCACACGCCCCGCGCGGGGACTCGCGTACCCTGACCTCTCACTCGCGCCTTCGCCACCGGGGCCACCCGGACGTCCCACGACGTGACGTTCCGCCCTCCCGCGGCGGACCGCGAGCGTAAGACCCAGGGAGGTGCGTACATGTCAGGGACGACCACGGCCGGCACTCGGCGGACGGCGGGCGTTCCCCGGCAATGGCGCGGCACCGAGGCGGGCGGCGGGGCGAACCGCTGGATCGTGCTCCTCGTGCTCTGCGTCAGTCTGCTGCTCGTCGCCGTGGACGCGACCGTGCTCCACGTCGCGGTCCCGGCCGTGACCGAGGACCTGCGCCCCGGCGCGATCGAACTGCTGTGGATCGTGGACGTCTATCCCCTGGTCTGCGCCTCGCTGCTGATCCTCTTCGGCACCCTCGGCGACCGGGTCGGCAGACGGCGCGTCCTGCTGCTCGGCTACGGGCTCTTCGGCGCCGCCTCCGCGCTGGCCGCCTTCGCCCCCAACCCCCAGATCCTCATCGTGGCCCGCGCGCTGCTGGGCGTCGGCGGCGCGATGATCATGCCCGCGACGCTGTCCATCCTGCGCCAGGTCTTCCCGGACCGCCGGGAGAGGGCGCTGGCCATAGGCGTCTGGAGCGCGGTCGCCGCCGTCGGCGCGGCCGTCGGTCCGCTGCTCGGCGGCTTCCTGGTGGAGAACTTCTGGTGGGGCTCGGTCTTCCTGGTCAACCTGCCCCTGATGGCCGTGGCGCTGCCGGTCGGCCGCTGGCTGCTGCCCGAGTCCACCGGCGACCGGAACGGCCCCTGGGACGTACTGGGCGCGGTCATGGCCGCGTGCGGGCTGTTCTGCGTGGTCTTCGGGGTCAAGCGGGTGGGCAGCGGCGCGGGGCTGCTGAACGCCGTGACCGCCGCCCCGGTCCTGTTCGGGGTGGTGCTGCTGGTGTTCTTCGTACGCCGCCAGCGCCGCCGTACGCATCCGCTGGTCGATCTCAGGCTGTTCGCCCGGCCCGCCTTCTCGATCTCCGTCGGCTGTATCGTCCTCGCCCTGCTGGCGCTCGTCGGCCTGGAGCTGATAGCCGCCCAGTACCTGCAACTCGTGCTCGGGCTCACCCCGCTCGAGACGGGGCTGCGGCTGCTGCCGCTCACCTTCGCCGCCATGGCCGCCGGGCTCGTGGGGTCCAGGATGCTCCAGTGGCTCGGCCCGCGCCTCATGGTCGCGGTCGGCTTCGCGCTCACCGCCCTCGCCGTGCTCTCGCTCACCGCCATGGGCCAGCACGACCGGCCCGCCGTGCTCGTCGCAGGCTTCATCGTCCTGGGCTTCGGCCTGGAGACCACGCTCTTCAGCGCGTACGAGTCCATGCTCAACGAGGCGTCGACCGGTTCGGCGGGCGGCGCGGCCGCCATCGGCGAGACCTCCTACCAGCTCGGCGCCGGTATCGGCATCGCCTTCCTGGGCAGCGTGATGAACGCCGCCTACAAGCCCGGCGTCTCCTCGGTGCCCGGCGTCCCCGCCTCGGCCGGTTCCGAGGCGGGCCAGTCGCTGGGCACCGCGTACAAGGTCGCCGACCGGCTCGGCGGCCACGCCGGAGAGGCCCTGCGCTCGGCCGCCCGCGCCGCCTTCGTCCACGGACTGCACGTCACGCTCGCGGTCAGCGCCGGTCTGCTGCTGCTCGGCGCGCTGGCCGCGCTGCGGCTGCCCCGGGTCATGGAGTGCGCCGACGACGACGAGCCCGGCGCGGGCGCCGCCCGGGACCAGGACCAGGGCCAGGACCTCCAGGACCACCAGGACCACGGGCAGGACGGTGCGGATGCCCCGGCCCGGCGCGACCGGGCCGCCGTCGCGGCCGAGTCCTGACCGCACGCCGCCGTCGGGGCCGGGCCGCCCGCGCCGCCGTCGCGGCCGAGTGTCCGGGGCCGTCGTCGTGACCGAGTGCCCCGCGCCGCCGCCGCGGCCGGACCCCGAAGACCTGGTGCGAGCCGGTCTGGACGCCGAGGGTTACCCGGCCGTAGCGTCGGACCGCCGGGCCGGTCAGCCCGGCCGTCGGGCGGGAGGACGCGCGCCCCGGCGGCCGGTACCCGCCCGGCGCACCGGACCCGCATCCACCGGAGGCCGCCACCCATGTCCGCAACCGCCCTGCCGCCGTTCGACCCCCGCGACCCGCTGGGCCTCGACGATCTCCTCGACCCCGAGGACCTCGCGGTCCGCGACACCGTGCGGCAGTGGGCCGCCGACCGGGTCCTGCCGTATGTCGCCGACTGGTACGAGCGCGGAGAGGTGCCCGGTATCCGGGAGCTGGCCCGGGAGCTGGGCTCCCTCGGCGCGCTCGGGATGTCCCTCACCGGCTACGGCTGCGCGGGCGCCGGCGCGGTCCAGTACGGGCTGGTCTGCCTGGAGCTGGAGGCAGCCGACTCCGGTGTCCGCTCCCTGGTCTCGGTGCAGGGCTCCCTGGCCATGTACGCCATCCACCGCTTCGGCTCCGAGGAGCAGAAGCGGCGGTGGCTGCCCCCGATGGCCTCCGGGGAGGTCATCGGCTGCTTCGGGCTGACCGAGCCCGACCACGGCTCCGACCCGTCCGCCCTGCGCACCTACGCCAAGCGGGACGGTTCGGACTGGGTGCTCACCGGCCGCAAGATGTGGATCACCAATGGCTCGGTGGCCGGGGTCGCCGTGGTCTGGGCCCGCACCGACGAGGGCATCCGCGGTTTCGTCGTCCCCACCGACGCGGCCGGCTTCTCGGCCCCCGAGATCAAGCACAAGTGGTCGCTGCGCGCCTCGGTCACCAGCGAACTGGTCCTGGACGAGGTGCGGCTGCCGGCCGACGCGGTGCTGCCCGAGGTCACCGGGTTGCGGGGGCCGCTGAGCTGTCTGAGCCACGCCCGCTACGGCATCGTCTGGGGCGCGATGGGGGCGGCCCGCTCCGCCTTCGAGTCGGCGCTGGACTACGCACGCGAGCGCGAGCAGTTCGGCCGGCCGATCGGGGGCTTCCAGCTCACCCAGGCCAAACTGGCCGACATGGCGGTGGAACTCCACAAGGGCGTGCTGCTCGCCCACCATCTGGGGCGGCGCATGGACGCGGGGCGGCTCCGCCCCGAGCAGGTCAGTTTCGGAAAACTGAACAATGTGCGGGAGGCGATCGAGATCTGCCGCACGGCGCGGACGATTCTGGGTGCCAATGGGATCTCGCTGGAGTATCCGGTGATGCGGCACGCCACGAATCTGGAATCGGTGCTCACTTATGAGGGCACCGTCGAAATGCACCAGCTCGTACTGGGCAAGGCGCTCACCGGAATCGACGCCTTCCGGTGAGCGGCTCCGGCCCCAGGGCCTGTCCGGAGTTGCGATCTGGGCTCGCGGGGCGTGGCACGCACGCTCGCGGCGTTGCCGGAAGGCCCTGGTAGCTCCGCTACGAGGGCCTTCCGGCGCCTTGCGATCGCACGCACCACGCCCCGCTCCCTGATCCAGATCACAACTCCGGACAGGCCCTAGCTCTGGTTGAAAAAGCCCGTGGCGTGGCCGGCCTGACCGCTGATGATCTGGTAATCCGGCGGGGTGAGGAGGAAGACGCGGTTGGCCACGCGGTCGATCGAGCCGCGCAGCCCGAAGATGAGCCCGGCCATGAAATCCACCACGCGCTTGGCGTCGGAGGGCTCCATGGTCGTCAGGTTGACGATGACCGGGACGCCCTCCCGGAACATCTCGCCGATGCCGCGTGCGTCCCGGAACCCTTCCGGCGTGACCGTGGCGATCCGGGTCCCGTGGTCCCGCGCGCTCTGGTCGGCCACCCGCGCTCGCGGGTCGGTCACCCAGGAGTCGCCGGGTTCGGGCCCCTCGGCGTAGTCGTCGTCGTAGTAGCGCTCGTCATCGCTGTCGTCGACGAGGCCAAGCCAGGCACTCGCCTTGCGTACCGATCCCATGGACGCCTCCTCTCCCTGCTGGTGTGTAGTGTCCGCCCCTCTATGGTCGTCCATCATGCGGATGGTCTGCCACGTGGATTGCGGCCGCACAGGGGATTCGTGACGTTACTGGTGCACAACGACTGGCGCCATATCAGAGTTCCACCTGCTGCCGGGGACTGACGGTGAGCTGGGTAGACTCCGCCGCGGCCGGACGGGTGACGCCGGGGACGTACGGGTGAACGGGGATCGTTGTGTTTGGCATTATCCGGCCTTGTCGACATCGGCTGTCGGAAAAGCTGCGCACCGAGTGGATGGCGCATTTGTGCGCGGCTGTGCCTCGCGTTGCGGGGCGAGCACGGGCAGTTCGCCCGCATCGCCACCAACTACGACGGCCTGGTGATCTCGGTGTTGGTGGAGGCCCAGGCCGGGCGCCCGGACGGCTGGCGGCGCACCGCGGGGCCCTGTCCGCTGCGCGGGATGCGGACGGCGTCGGTCGCCCGGGGCGAGGGGGCACGTCTGGCGGCCACCGTCTCACTGGTGCTGGCCTCGGCGAAGGTACGGGACCATGTCGTGGACGGCGACGGGGCGTTGGCCCGGCGGCCGGTCGCCGCGGCCGCCCGCCGGATGGCCGGGCGGTGGGACCGGTCGGGGGAGCGCAGCGGCGCCGCGCTCGGCTTCGACACCGCGCCGCTGCTGGACGCGGTCGGCCGGCAGGCGGAGCTGGAGTCCCGGACCGGCCCCGGCACCCCCCTGCTGACCGTTACCGAGCCGACCGAGACCGCGACCGCCGCGGCCTTCGGCCACACCGCCGTCCTGGCCGGGCGGCCCGGCAACCGGGCCCCGCTGGAGGAGGCGGGCCGGCTCTTCGGGCGGCTGGCGCATCTGCTGGACGCGGTGGAGGACCTGGCCGAGGACGCCGAGACCGGCGCCTGGAACCCGATCGCGGCCACCGGGACCGATCTCGCCGAGGTCCGCAGGCTCTGCGACGACGCGGTGCACGGGGTGCGGCTGGCTTGTAAGGACACCCGGTTCGCGGGCAAGGGCTCCGGGCGGCTCGCCCACGTGCTGCTGGTCCACGAGCTGGAGCGGGCGGTCGACCGGGCCTTCGGCACCACCGGCTGTGCGCACACCGGCCACGCCACCGGCACCCCGGAGTCCTCCTACGGGCCGCCGCCGCAGTCGCCGTGGATCACCCCGGGAGGCCCCGGCGGTGCGCCACCGGAGCCGCCGCACCGCCGCCGGGGGCTGATCGCCGGCTGCCTGGTGTGGTCCGGGCTCTTCTGCACCTGCCAGGTGTGCTGCCGGGACCCGTACCACGACCCGTGGACCGGGCAGCCGCGCGAGGGCCTGTGCCATAAGTGCGATGACTGCTGCGACTGCTGTGACTGCTGCGGCAACTGCGGTGACTGCTGCAATTGCTGCGACTGCTGTGATGGTTGTGACTGCGGCTGCGACTGCTAGCACCTGTCGTCACGGGGGGTGCCCCGCACCCGACGCCTGGCAGGGCACCTCGCGGCGTTGTCGCATCGCCCACGGACGCCCGGTACGAGGGTGATGCTCCGCCGTGCGAGGTTCCCCCAGCTACCGCTGGGAGGTGCCCCCGCACCGGATGCCGCTCGCGGCCGGACGCCCCCTGTGACGACAGGCCCCAGCCGCGGGGACGGACACCGGGACGGATGCCAAGAGGCACGGGGACGGATGCCAAGAGGCACGGGGACGGATGCCAAGAGGCACCGGGACGGATACCAAGAGGCACGGGGGCGGATACCCAGGGCCGGGGTGGCGGGGACGGAACGGGCGGTGCCGGGGCACCCGAGGGGAGGGGTGTGCTGAGCCGTGTGTGCTGCGGTCATGCGTGGTTCGTCGGTGTGCAGAGGCCGAAGGCGCGTGATGACGCGGATGTGCGGCGGCCACACCGGAGACGGGCACCGGCGGGCGGACGAAGCCTCGGAACGCCGGCGCCAGGGGCTCCCGGAGGAGGGACCCCTACGCGGCAGCGGAGGCGGGCGGTCAGCCCGAACAGGACGAGGACCACACCCGACCGAAGTCGATGTGGTCGCGCGTGACCAGTCGCTGCCGTGAGTCCATGCGCCAAGTGGAGCAGCCTTCCGCTTGCACGTCAACCGCGGTGAGACGCGCTGCTCACAGTTCGGACGCTCTTGACAGCGCACGGTGGGGACGCCTTAGCCTCGGCCCCATGCCGAGTTGAGGGGCTCGGCCGTGTGTGAGGCCCACGCGTGTGTTCACTTCAGAACTCACGGAGCCTTCGCATGTCCGCGCATCCGGACCACCCGACCCGACCGCCCGCCACGATCGTCATCGTCGGCGCGGGCCCTCGTGCCACCGGCCTGATCGAGCGCATCGCCGCCAACGCCCCCGAGCTGTACGGCGACGGCACCCCGCTCGCGCTGCACCTGGTCGACCCGCATCCGCCCGGCGGCGGCCGCATCTGGCGTCCGGACCAGTCCCCGCTGCTGTGGATGAACTCCATGGCCGAGGACGTCACCATCTTCACCGACGAGTCGGTGGAGCGCGAGGGCCCGCTCCGCCCCGGCCCCTCGCTCGCCGAATGGGCCCGCCAGGTCCGCGAGGCGGACCTGCCGCCCGAACTCGCCGCCGAGGCCGCCGCCCTGACCGGTCAGAGCTTCGCCACCAGACGCCTCCAGGGCGCCTATCTGCGCTGGGCGTACGAGCGGTCGGTGGCCGCCCTGCCGCCCGGCACCACCGTCCATGAACACCGGGACCGGGCCGTCCGTGTCACCGGGCCGCGCGACGGGCGCCAGCAGGTGTGGCTGGAGGGGCGGACCGCCCCGCTCACCGCCGACGCCGTGGTCCTCGCCCTCGGCCACCTCGACGCCGAACCCGACGCCGAGCAGCGGGCCCTCGCCGCCTTCGCCGCCGAGCACGGACTCGTCCACCTCCCGCCGGAGTTCACCGCCGACAGCGATCTGAGCGGGCTGCGCCCCGGGGAGCCGGTGATCGTACGCGGCCTCGGCCTGGCCTTCGTCGACCTGGTGGTGCTGCTCACCGAGGGGCGCGGCGGACGCTATGAGCGCGCCCCCGGCGGGGAGCTGGTGTACCGGCCCTCCGGCCGTGAACCCGTGCTGTACACCGGGTCGCGGCGCGGTGTGCCGTACCACGCCAAGATCGGCTACTCGCTGAGCGGGGAACGGCCCCCCGTCCCGCGCTTCTTCGGCCCGGCCCAGGTCGACGCGTTGCTGTCCCGCCCCGAACGGCCGGACTTCCGGCGCGACGTCTGGCCGCTGATCGCCAAGGAGCTGGGGTTCGCCCACTACCACCGGCTGTTCACCGTCCATCCGGAGCGGACGGCCGGGGAGTGGCCCGCGTTCGAGGAGAAGTACGCCGCCTGCCCGCCCGGCAGCCCCGAACTGGACGCCCTGGTCACCGCGGCCGTCCCCGATCCGGCCGACCGGCTCGACCTCGACGCCCTGGACCATCCGCTCGCCGGGCTGCGGTTCCCCACCGAGGAGGCCCTGCAACAGGGACTGCGCGCCCATATCGAGGCCGATCTCGCCCGCCGCCACGACCCCGCCCACAGCCCCGACCTGGCCGTCTTCCTCGCCCTGCTGTCCGTCTACGGCCAGCTGATCCGGCTCGGCGACATCGGCGGCTGGTGGCACGGCTTCTTCAGCTTCCTCGCCTCCGGACCGCCCGGCCCGCGGCTCGAGCAGCTGCTCGCGCTCTCCCGCGCCGGAGTGATCCGTTTCCTGGGCGCCGAGACGGTGGTGACCACCGATCCGCTGCGCGGGGTGTTCCGGGCCGGCTCCGCCAGTGTGCCCGGCCATGTCGTGGAGGCCCGAGCGCTGGTCGAGGCCCGGCTGCCGGAGCCGACCGTGGACCACTCCCGCGACACCCTGCTGCGCTCCCTGCACCGCGACGGCGCCGCCGCCACCCCGGCCGGACTGCTCGCCGTCAGCCCCGCCGACGCCCGGATCCTGGACCGGGCCGGGCGTCCGCATCCGCGCCGCTTCGCGCTCGGCCCGCACACCGACGCCCGCGCGTCCGGCGCCTTCGCCCGGCCCCGCACCAACGCACCCGCGTTCCGGCAGAACGACGCGACCGCGCGTGCCCTGCTGCGCTGTCTGCGCGACCTGTCCTGTCGCGCCTCGCTCACCGCCTGAGCCCCCGGTCAATCCTCCGCGGCCCCCGGTCAATCCTCCGCGGCCCCCGGGCAGCCGCCCTTCTTGGGCAGCCGCCCTTCTTGGGCAGCTGCCCTTCCCGGGCAGCCGTCCGTGCCGTCCGGCAACCTCCCGTACCTCCTGGGCGCCCCTCCGCGGCCGCCCGGAAACCCTTCCGCACCCCCTGAAGGACCCTCCATGTCGCTGACGTCCGATCCACCCATCGGCAAGGCCGCCGAAGGCGGCGCCGAACGCGAGGACTATTCCGCCCTCAAGGTCGTCCCGCTACGCCACCCCTGGCGGTGGGCCGCGGTGGTCGTCACCGCCGTCCTGGTGGCCCAGTTCGCCCACGGCCTGCTCACCAACCCCGGCTGGGAATGGGACGTCTTCGCCGACTTCTTCACCACCCGGACCATCCTCAACGCGGTCTGGATCACCATCCAGCTCACCTTCTACGGCACCGCGCTCGGCTTCGCCCTCGGGATCGTCCTGGCCTTCATGCGGCTGTCCAGGAGCCCCTTCCTGAAGTCGGTCGCCTTCACCTACATCTGGGCGTTCCGCTCCATCCCGCTCATCGTCCAACTGCTCTTCTGGTTCAACCTCACCTACCTCTACCAGCGGATCGACTTCGGCATCCCCTTCGGCCCCGGCTTCGTCTCCTTCGACACCGCGGGGCTGGTCGGAGCGATGAGCGCGGCGGTGCTCGGACTCGCCCTCCACCAGGCGGCCTACGCGGCGGAGATCGTGCGCGGCGGAGTCCTCGCCGTCGACGGCGGCCAGCTGGAGGCGGCGGCCGCGCTCGGCATCCCCCGGCTGCGGCAGCTGCGCAGGATCGTGCTCCCGCAGGCGATGCGCTCGATCCTGCCGAACGCCGCCAACGAGGTCATCTCGCTCTTCAAGGGCACCTCGATCGTCTCCGTCATGGCGATCGGCGAGCTCTTCTACCAGGTGCAGGTCATCTACGGACGCAACGGCCGGGTCGTGCCGCTGCTGATGGTCGCGACCGTCTGGTACATCATCCTGACCACCGTGCTCTCGATCGCGCAGTATTACGTCGAGCGCCACTTCTCGCGGGGAGCCACCCGATGACCGCCATGGTCGACATCCGCTCGGTCCATAAGAGCTTCGGGTCGCTGGAGGTGCTGCGCGGGATCGACCTGGAGGTGCGCTCGGGCGAGGTGGCCGTCGTCCTCGGCCCCTCCGGCTCCGGCAAGTCCACCCTGCTGCGCGCCATCAACCACCTGGAGAAGGTGGACAGCGGCTGGATCAGCGTGGGCGGCTCACTGGTCGGCTACCGCCGCCGGGGCGACCGCCTCTACGAGCTGCGCGAACGCGAGATCCTCAAACAGCGCACCCGGATCGGCTTCGTCTTCCAGAACTTCAACCTCTTCCCGCACCTGACGGTGCTGGAGAACATCGTCGAGGCGCCGGTCTCGGCGCTGCGCCGCCCCCGGAAGCAGGTGGTCGGCACCGCCGAGGCGCTGCTCGCCCGGGTCGGCCTGGCCGACAAGGCGTCCGCGTACCCCCGGCAGCTCTCCGGCGGCCAGCAGCAGCGGGTGGCGATCGCCCGCGCCCTCGCCCTGGAGCCCGAGCTGCTGCTCTTCGACGAGCCGACCTCCGCCCTGGACCCGGAACTGGTCGGCGAGGTCCTCGACGTCATCAAGGACCTGGCCCACCAGGGCACCACGATGATCGTCGTCACCCATGAGATCGGCTTCGCGCGGGAGGTCGCCGACACCGTCGTCTTCATGGACGGCGGCCGGATCGTCGAGCGGGGCACGCCCGCCGAGGTGCTCGACAGCCCGCGCCACGAACGCACCAAGGCGTTCCTCTCCAAGGTCCTGTGAACCACCGATGTCCGGCCACACAAGGAGTACCTCCGTGAAGACCCGCCGCACCCTCGTCACCGCCGTCGCCGCCCTCACCGCCTCCGCCCTGCTCGGCGGCTGCGGCGACGGCGATGCCCAGGAGACGGTGGGCTCCAAGGGCACGAAGAACACCATCAACATCAGCCCGGACCAGCACCGCATCAGAGGGAAGAAGGTCGAGTCGATCGCGGCCAAGGTGCCGGCCCGGATCCGCGAGCGCGGCACCCTGCGCCTCGGCGGCAGCGCCGACGCCTCCCCTCCGCTGGGCTTCTACGCGACCGACGACAAGACCCGGATCGGCTCGGAGATCGACATCGCCACGCTGGTCGCCGACACGCTCGGGCTCAAGCCCGACTTCCAGACCGTCTCCTGGGAGAACCTCTTCGTCGGCCTCGACAGCTCCAAGTTCGACGGCGTCTTCTCCAATGTGACGGTCACCGAGGAGCGCAAGGAGAAGTACGACTTCGCCACCTACCGGCTGGACGATCTCGCCTTCGAGGCCAAGAAGGGCACGTCCTGGCGGGTCAAGGGCCCCGAGGACGTGGCGGGCCGGACCATCGCGGTCGCCTCCGGCACCAACCAGGAGAAGATCCTGGTCGACTGGAGCAAGGAGAACGAGAAAGCGGGCCGCAAGCCCGTGCACATCACGTACTTCCAGAAGGACACCGACTACTACCTCGCCCTCCAGTCGGGCCGCATCGACGCCTACTTCGGCCCCAACCCCACCTCCGCCTACCACGTCGCCTCGGCCGGCCAGACCCAGGTGATCGGCCGGTTCTCGGGCGGTGGCGGCCAGGTGCAGGGCAAGATCGCGGCCACCACCAAGAAGGGCAGCGGACTGGTCGACGCCTATGCCGCGGCCATCGACCACGTGATCAAGGACGGGTCGTACGCCAAGGTCCTGAAGCGGTGGGGGCTCTCCAGCGAGGCGGTGGAGAAGTCCGAGATCAACCCGCCCGGTCTGCCCAAGCCATGACCCCCGCCCCCGGCCGGGGAGGACCCCCGCCCCCGGCCGGGGAGGACCCCCGCCCCCGGCCGGGGAGGACCGCGGTCCCGGCCGGGGAGAGCCGCGGCCATGGCGCCGGGGAGGACTGCGGCCATGGCGCCGGGGAGGGCCGCGGCCATGGCCTTCCCCGGCCGGCCCCCGGCTGCCGGGACGCGGGGTGTCCCGCACCGCGTACGGCGGTCCGGCACTCCCCGGCCACCTGGGACATCGCCCTCCGGGGGAGCGGGGCGGAACGGCCCGGGAACCGGGGTGGCGGCGGATGGGTGATCCGGGGCGCCGGAACGGAACCTGATGGCCCGTGCGGCCGTCTCACGGGATACCCCAAGGGGATGGGAGCACAAGCCCCGGCGGACTCAACCCGCCGGGGCTATGTGGCGTGTGGCCGGCGACCGTTCCGAATTGTCCTCTTGCGCGGTGCGCCCGCGGACACGAATACTTCCGGGAGCGCTTGTCAGGGGCACGTCGAATCGAACGGTTCGGCGTGCTCTCTGACTGCGCCTCACGGGCCTGCCCGCCCAGGCGGACCCCCGATTCCCACGGAGGAAGAGTTGAGGATCAAGCGCAACGCCCCCCACGGTAAGCAGGCGAGACGCATAGCCCTGATCGCCGCGACCTCCGCCCTGGTGGCCGGGACGGCGCTCGCCGCCCCCGCCGCCTACGCCGGAGGCGACGGCGCCCGCACCTTCAGTGCGGCGGAGGCCAAGTCGGCCAGCAACGCCGTCCTCGAGGCCGATGTCGCGGGCACCGCGTGGTATGTCGACAAGGCGACCAACAAGCTCGTGGTCACCGCCGACAGCACGGTCTCCCAGAGCGAGATCGCCAAGATCAAGAACACCGCCGGTGCGAGCGCCGACGCGATCGAGGTCAAGCGGACCCCCGGCAAGATTCAGAAGCTGATCTCGGGCGGGGACGCCATCTACGCGAGTAGCTGGCGTTGTTCCCTCGGGTTCAACGTGCGCAACAGCAGCGGCACGAACTACTTCGTCACCGCCGGTCACTGCACCGACGGTGCGGGCACCTGGTGGTCGAACTCCGGCCACACCAGCACGATCGGCTCGACGGCCGGCTCCAGCTTCCCGACCAACGACTACGGTCTGGTCCGGTACAGCGGCTCGGTCTCCCCCGAGGGCACCGTCGGCAGCCAGGACATCACCTCCGCCGCCAACCCGACCGTGGGCCAGACGGTCACCCGGCGCGGCTCCACCACCGGCATCCACAGCGGCCGGGTCACCGCGCTGAACGCCACGGTCAACTACGGCAACGGCGACATCGTCTACGGCATGATCCAGACCACGGTCTGCGCCGAGCCCGGCGACAGCGGCGGCCCGCTCTACGCCGGCTCCACCGCCCTCGGCCTCACCTCCGGCGGCAGCGGCAACTGCACCTCCGGTGGCACCACGTTCTTCCAGCCGGTCGTCGAGGCACTGAACGCGTACGGCGTGAACGTCTACTGATCCGCGCCAGACCGCTGACCGGCTGATCGGCGCCGTTTTCGCCGGTCATCGCCGCACAGCCCCCGTCCGGGCCGCCACCGGGCGGGGGCTTCGCGCGGCCCTCCCCGCTGTTCGCCGGGCGGACTATCGTGGACATCAGTGCCCTATGTGGAGTACTCGGGGCATTATTCGCGATACGGACGGCAGGTGGCCGTGATGGTCGATGCGCTCGTGACATTGGTAGTGGTAGTGGCCTGCCTCGGGGTCCTCGGCCTGCTGGCCGCGGCCCGGGTGGTCAAGCAGTACGAGCGAGGGGTGGTCTTCCGGCTCGGGAGGCTGCGCTCGGATATCCGGGGGCCGGGGTTCACCATGATCACTCCGGTCGTCGACCGGCTGTACAAGGTCAATATGCAGATCGTGACCATGCCCGTGCCCGCCCAGGAGGGCATCACCCGGGACAATGTGACGGTGCGGGTCGACGCGGTCGTCTACTTCAAGGTGGTGGACCCGGCCGAGGCGCTCGTCGCGGTCGAGGACTACCGCTTCGCCGTCTCCCAGATGGCCCAGACCTCACTGCGGTCGATCATCGGGAAGAGCGATCTGGACGATCTGCTCTCCAACCGGGAGAAGCTCAACCAGGGCCTCGAGCTCATGATCGACAGCCCGGCCGTCGGATGGGGCGTCCACATCGACCGGGTGGAGATCAAGGACGTGTCGCTGCCGGAGACCATGAAGCGGTCGATGGCCCGCCAGGCCGAGGCCGACCGGGAGCGCCGCGCCCGGGTGATCAACGCGGACGCGGAGCTGCAGGCGTCGAAGAAGCTGGCCGAGGCCGCCGCCCAGATGGAGGCCACCCCCTCGGCCCTCCAGCTGCGGCTGCTGCAGACGGTCATGGCGGTCGCCGCCGAGAGGAACTCCACGCTGGTCCTGCCCATCCCGGTCGAGCTGCTGCGCTTCCTGGAGAAGGGACAGCAGGAGATCCCCGCCCGGGAGGCCGCGCCCGCATCCGAGCGGGAGGCCGCGCCCGCGCCCGAGCAGACGGCCCAGCCCGCCCGGCCGGCGATGCCGACGCTCACCGAGCGCGAGCCGGAGCCGCACACCGTGGACCGGTGAGCCGCCGGGGCGGTCCGTGAGGTGGTGACGCGGTGAGGTGGTGACGACCCGTCCGGACGCGGCCTGACCGGTGCCCGTACGCCCATGGGTGTACGGGCACCGTCATGTCCGGATACGGGCCCGCAGGGTAAATTTCACGCCCATGTTGGGAACGCGCCCTTGTGCGCGCCCGGTGGTCCTGGGAATACTCGGCGGCGCAATTTGGCATGGACGCGCCCCCGCTAGGGGAGAAGTGCCATGTCGCTACGCCCTCCGGGCCCTGGCACCCCACTGCCGACGGGCCCAACCCCCCACTGGAAGGCAGAGAGTTGAAGCACCGCCGCATACCCAAGCGTCGTGTCGCCATTGCCGGAGCCGGCATCGCGGCCCTGGTCGCCACGGGAGTCACCCTGCAGAGCGCCCACGCCGCTCCCGGTGAACCCCAGCCCGAAACCCTCTCGGCCGGCGCCGCCGGAAAGCTCGCCCATACCCTGACCGCCACGCTCAAGGGCGACACGGCGGGCTCGTACTACGACGCCAAGGCCAAGAAGCTCGTCGTCAACGTGGTCGACAAGGCCGTCGTGGACCAGGTCCGCGAGGCCGGGGCCGAGGCCAAGGTGGTCAAGTACACCCTGGCCGAGCTGGGCAAGGCGCGTCAGACGCTGAAGGAGAAGGCCACCATCCCCGGCACCTCCTGGTCGGTGGACCCCAGAACGAACAAGGTCGTCGTCACCGCGGACAGCACCGTCAAGGGCGCCCGGAAGGCCACCCTCGACAAGGTCACCGACGCGCTCGGCGACAAGGTCGAGGTGAAGCGCTCGGCCGGGAAGTTCTCCACCTTCATCGCGGGCGGCGACGCCATCTGGGGCGACGGCGGGCGCTGCTCGCTCGGGTTCAACGTCGTCAAGGACGGCGAGCCGTACTTCCTGACCGCCGGTCACTGCACCGAGGCCATCAGCAGCTGGTCGGACTCGCAGGGCGGCTCCGAGATCGGGACCAACGCCGGCAGCGAGTTCCCCGGCAACGACTACGGGCTGGTCAAGTACACCTCGGACACCGACCACCCGAGCGAGGTGGACCTCTACAACGGCAGCACCCAGGCCATCAGCAAGGCCGGTGACGCCACGGTCGGCCAGACGGTGACGCGCAGCGGCTCCACCACCCAGGTGCACGACGGCGAGGTCACCGGCCTGGACGCGACCGTCAACTACCAGGAGGGCTCGGTCTCCGGGCTGATCCAGACCAACGTCTGCGCCGAGCCCGGCGACAGCGGCGGCGCGCTCTTCGCGGGCGACACGGCGCTGGGTCTGACCTCCGGCGGCAGCGGTGACTGCTCCTCGGGCGGCGAGACCTTCTTCCAGCCGGTGCCGGAGGCGCTGCAGGCGTTCGGCGCCGAGATCGGCTGACGCGTCCGGCGGGCGGTTCCGCTCCCGCGCGAACAGAAGCAGGCCCCCGGACACCCGTGGACGGTGTCCGGGGGCCTCCCCTGTGTTCCCTCCGGATTTGTTTCTTCCGGCTTTGTTCTTTCGGGTGCGTTCTTTCCGGCTTCGATCCTTCCGGCTTCGTTCTCTCCGGCTTCTTTCTTTCCGGATTCCTTCTTTCCGCGTTCGTCCCGATCGCGTTCGGGCTCGCGGCTGTTCAGCCGGTCAGAACTCGAAGACCGTCGTCGGGGCCGCGTTCTTGAAGCAGTTGTTCGCGAAGGTGTGCTCGTACGACACCCGGCGGCCGTCCCAGACGCCCTCGGCGGTGACGGTGATCGGACGCCACTCCTTGGTGCACATCCGGCCGGGCTCCGCCCCGGTCCGCAGCAGGCCGAGCGCGCCGCCCACGGAGTGGAGTTCGGCGCATGCCTGGGCGGGGGCCGGGTGGGTGCCGGTGGGGGTGGGGCGACAGCTCAGCGTCACCGCCCGCTGGACCTCGGCCGTGGCCGCGTCGGCCCCGTGGCCGACGGTGAGGACCAGCGCGGAGGCCGGGTACAGGCTCTGCTGCTTGGCGGGCTCGGCGTTCGCCGTGCCGCCCACGCCGATTCCCAGCACGGCGCTCACGGTCAGGGCGGCTCCCAGCCCGATCGCCCCAGTGGTCTTCCGCATTTCGAACACTCCCTTGCTCGTGGTCGCAGATACCGGACGGAGTCTTACGCGGTGCGCGTCGGGAACGCACGTCGATCGAGCACTTCCGGTCGCTACCGGTAGTCGTTCGGTGGCTCATTGTTGCGTGCGGTGGGTGTCCCGCTGGGGAACGCCGCGTAGCGACCGGGTGTGCGACAGCGTGCGGGGCCGCGTGCGAGTGCGCCCCTGGCGGGCTCCGCGGCCTTCTCGCGCTCTTGTGAACGACGTGTTCAGCGGGGTGCTCGATACGCTCAAATCGATTCAGGTGTGCTCAGGTGAGCGGGGTCGGGCGGCGCGGATGAGGTGCCCGGAATGCGGGCCGCCGCCCTCCGCGCTAGGGCGCGAACCTGTCAGGGCAAGCCGACCGGCGGTGTGGGGGTGAGGGCCCGGCTAACGGGGTGCGGCACCGGGGGGCCGGGGGCCGGTTGGGGGGTGCGGGGC
>NZ_BBOX01000422.1 GCF_001553455.1 Streptomyces hygroscopicus subsp. hygroscopicus | reverse complement strand
GCATCGGCCGTCGACCATCGACAGCGGCACAAGCGCCCCGGAGGCGAACGAGCCACACTACAAAGGGAGTTCGCATGTCGGACATACACCGTCGCCCCACCCGACGTCGCGTCTACGCGCGTCGCGCCTCGGTCTTCGGCGGGTTCGTCGCCCTGTTGGGCACGCTCGTCCTCAACGGGCCCACCGCACAGGCTTCCCCGCCCACCCCGCCCAGCGCCGCCACCGCCCGCACCCAGCTGGCCTCGCTGACCGTCAAGGCCGAGGGCTCGTCGGACGGTTACAGCCGCGACAAGTTCCCGCACTGGATCACCCAGAGCGGCTCCTGCAACACCCGCGAGGAAGTCCTCAAGCGCGACGGCAAGAACGTCCAGACCGACTCCAGTTGCGCGGCCACCAGCGGCACCTGGTACTCCGAGTACGACGGTGAGACCTGGTCGGCCGCCTCCGACGTGGACATCGACCACGTCGTCCCGCTCTCCGAGGCGTGGAAGTCCGGCGCCAGCGGTTGGACCACCGCCCAGCGCCAGGCCTTCGCCAACGACCTGACCCACTCCCAGCTCATCGCCGTGACGGACAACGTCAACCAGTCCAAGGGCGACCAGGACCCCGCCGAATGGCTGCCGCCCCGGGCCGCCTACCACTGCATGTACGCCCGGATGTGGGTGTCGGTGAAGTACACCTACAAGCTCAGCCTCGACTCGGCCGAGAAGTCCGCGCTCAGCGGCATCCTCAACGGCTGCTGAGACAGCCCCGGAGAAAGCCGCGGAAACAACCCCGGAAAGGACCGCGGAAACAACCCCAGCGAAGCGTGCGCACGGGAAAAGACCGCGGAAAAGACCGCAGAAGAGACCTGCGGAAAAAGTCGCCGAAACGGCCGCGGGCCGACCGGGGCCCTTAACGGCGTCCGTGGCAGCGGCGCACCGCCCGGAGGAACCCCGCGCCACCCTCCGTCGTTCCGTGCGGTTACGCCTGACCGCGTACACCGGCGAACGGCGGAGGAGGGCCGGGTGGCCGGGCTGCGCCCGGGACCACTGCTGCGACGGGCGCGCAGTGGCCCTCCGCGCGTCCCAGGCCCGCGCCCCGCGCACCCCGCCCCGGGCACCCCCAGGCCCGCGCCCCGCGCGTCCCAGGCCCGTGCCCCGGGCGGCCCGGGGACCCCGGGACCGGCTCCGTCACCTCCGCCCCGTCCGCCCCAACGCGCTCCGAGGGTCACTTTTCGGCCATCGACCACGGCAACCCCGAAGAGGCCGCCGCGCTCACGGAGTACGGCATCCCGGAGGCGGGGCGCCGGTCCTGGGGCCTGGTGCCCCCGCGCCGCGGGCGCGGTTCACGGGGCGTGACGAGCGGGACGGCTTCCGGCGGCGGCTGTCGGCCTCCGCGCGCCAGGACGTGGCGCAGCCGCCGCTGAGTTGCCGATCCACCCGCTGGCCACCGGGCAGTGCCGCCTCCATCGGATGGAGTGGTACGAGACCGGCGGGCTCGATGTCACCGCTGCCCCGTACCGGTTGCCGACCGCCCGGGGCCGGCCGCGTCCGCGGCGGTTGCCCATCGGGGTGCCGACCGAGGGGGCCCACTGGGTGACCGCCGCGGGGGCGCGGCCGGGCGTGAACTCCGTCACCCTCGCCATCCCCCCTCCGCCACCCCCCCCATCGCCCTCTGCGACACCCTCTGCGACACCGACCCGGTAGCACGGGCGGCGCCGCGCGAGCCGACCGCCCGGGATCCCTGGCAGAAAGGTGCCCCGATGTGCACGGCGGGGCTCCGAGGGGCGGATTTCAGCCGTAACGGAAGGGACGCCAGGGCACTCATGTTGGCAGGAACTTGAACTTGCAACAAAAGATGAGGTGACCCTAACCTGGGCGCTCCGTTGTTTCCCGTCTCCGGAACGAGGAGCTCCACCTCCCATGCCTTCCTCCCCCACCCCCCGCACCCTCGGTGAGGCGCTCGAGACCGCCAAACCGCATGTTCTGTCGCTTTTCCGCATCGTCGTCGGCCTGCTGTTCTTCTGCCACGGCGCCTCGTCGCTGTTCGGCTGGTTCGGCGGTATGGACGGCACCGGCGCCACCATCGAGGCGGGCACCTGGCCGGGCTGGTACGCGGCGGTGATCCAGCTCGTCGGCGGCGCGCTGGTGATGCTCGGCATCGGCACCCGCAGCGCGGCGTTCCTCTCTTCGGGCTCGATGGCCTACGCGTACTTCCACGAGCACCAGCCGGAGAAGCTGTGGCCCATTCAGAACGGCGGTGAGCCCGCCGCGCTGTTCTGCTGGACCCTGCTGCTGCTCGTCTTCACCGGCCCCGGCCCCTGGGCGCTGGACCGGGTATTCGGCTCGGCCCGGACGAGCGAGGCGACGGCCGAAACTCGGCGCCAGCCATCCGCGGTCTGATAGACCTCAGTTGATCCGCACGGACCCACAGACGTCATACACAAACGTCACACACAGACGTCACATCACGGATTACGCCGTGCGGGGCCGAGCGCCCCGCACGGCGTAATTCGAACACGATCGTTACACCCTTACCGTTACCCTCATCTGTCACAGGCGTACGCTGTATGGCTGTACAGGCTGGCGCCTGCCGCTTCCCGGCGACATGCGCAGCGGGGGGACCGGGATCGGGAGAAGAACGTTGTTGGAACAATTGGGGTCGCTGACCAACACCCCATGGATCTATGCGGTCATCGCGGTGTCCGTCCTGCTCGACGTCTTCGTCCCCGTTCTGCCCAGCGGAGTCCTGGTCATCGCCGCCGCCACCGCGGCCGCCGGCACCACCGTTGACGCCGTCGGCGTGGTGCGCCAGGCCGACGCGGCCGACTTCCCCGCCATGTTCGGGCTGATGCTGTGCGCCGCGACCGCCTCCGTCCTCGGAGACATGGTCGCCTACCGGCTGGCCTGGCGCGGCAGCGACCGGCTCGGCCGCGCGATCGCCCGCTCCCGCCGACTCACCTCCGCCCAGGAGAAGTTGGGCACCGCGCTGGTGCGCGGCGGCGGCCCCCTCGTGGTGATAGCCCGCTTCGCGCCCGCGGGACGCTCGGTCGTCAGCCTGGGCGCGGGCGCCGCCCATCGGAGGGTGAAGGAATTCCTGCCGTGGTCCGCGGTGGCCGGGCTCGCCTGGGCGGCGTACAGCGTGACCCTCGGCTATGTCGGCGGCCAGTGGCTCGGCGCCTCCTGGCTCGGCACGGCGGTCTCGGTGCTCGCGCTGTTCGCGGCCGGCGCCGGCGCGGCATACGTGATGAAACGCCCCGGTGAGGAGGAGACCGGCCCGCTGCCCGCGGCCCCCGCCGGACAGCCGATGCCTCCGGTCCGCCCCGCGTCGTAACACCGTGTCGTAGCACCGCGTCGTAGCACCGTGTCATAGCACGTGTCGTAGCACCGTGTCGGCGACCGATTACAGATCGGCCCGCGATACCGGCTACCGTCCCTGCATGCGTACCCTCTCCGTGCCGGTTCCGGCATGCTGACCCGCGCCGCCGGGATGGTCGCGGCGTTCGTCGCCGGCCTCGCGCTGGTCGTCGGCGCGATTCTCGTCGTACGGCATCTCACCGCACCCTCGAAGCCCGAGCTGCCGGTGATCCCGGAGAACCGGCGCCCCTCCGTGGAATCGGCGGCCCGCGCCTGCGCCCCGCTGAGCGTGCCGCTGCTGGCCGCCCAGATCGACGCGGAGAGCGGCTGGCGCCCGGACGCGGACTCCGGGCACGCCCAGGGCATTTCGCAGTTCTCACCGGCCACCTGGAAGGAGTGGGGCCAGGACGGCGACGGCGACGGCAAGGCCGACGTCTGGGAACCCCGCGACGCCATCCCCTCCCAGGCCCGCTACATGTGCCATCTGTACGACCTGGTCAAGGCGGTCCCGGGCAGCGGGACCAAGACCGGGGCGACCCGGCTCGCGCTCGCGGCGTACAACGCGGGGCCGAACGCGGTGCTCCGTGCGCGCGGCATCCCGGAGATCCTCGAAACGCGGGGCTATGTCGACAAAATCATGAACGACCTGCTGCCCAAGTACCGGAAGAGCGAGGAGAAGTACCAGCGGAGCGAGGCGAAGCACGCCGGTCGTGCCTCCGCCTCACCGTCCGACCCGTCCTCCGCCCCGCCCTCCTCGGATCCGTCCGCGTCCGCCTCCGGCACCTCACCGCCGGCTACGCGTCAGCCGTGATGAAGTCCTCGACGGCCCGTACGAGTTCCAGCGGTGTCTCATCGGCGGGGTAGCGCCCGGCGTACTCCAGCTCCACCAGCTCGGCGTTGACGTACCAGCGCAGCCAGGTCCGCCGCATCACCTCCGCCGTGAGCGCCGGGTCGTGGGCGCCGACCACGACCCGGACCGGCACCTGGACGCCGGTGATGTCCTCGTGGAAGTCCTCCAGCGCCCAGGAGTCCAGCCACGCCCGGAGCGCCTTGGGGTCGCTGTGCTCCAGTGAGTGCCGGACCATCAGGTCCAGCCAGGCGTCCGGGTGCCGGCTGCCGGTGGTGCGGTCGATGATCGCCCGCCGGTTCTCCGGGCGGTCGGCGGCGGACGCGAACAGCTGCCACTGCTCGCCCTCCATCGGCACCCCGCTGGCCGGCACCGGCGCGACCCCGACCAGCCGCCGGACCCGCTCCGGGGCCGCCGCCACGACGCGCTGGACGACGGCCCCGCCCATCGCGTGGCCGACGAGCGAGAACCGCTCCCAGCCGAGGTGATCGGCGAGCGCGAGCAGATCGCGCCCGGCCTCATCGGTGGTGTACGCGCCGGGGATGTCGCGCGCCTCGCCGTAGCCGCGCAGATCGGGAAGCACATAGGTGAACGCGCGCCGGTCGATATGCGGCAGTATCGCGGCGTACGCGGCGCGGTCCGAGAACCAGCCGTGCACGGCCATCACACGGTGCGGCCCTTCGCCGACGAGCTCATACGGTGGAACGAGGGGTGGAACGATCGGTCCCATGGCACCTCCGGTCCCAGTCGAATACGAGCACGCGGCGCGTGCCCGTGGGGGACAACGGTGACGTCTCCCGCTTCGGGTGGGCAAGCCCGGTGCGCATATGCGTGCCCGCGATACGACCGGGGAGGGGCCGTATCGCGGGCACGGGGTTGGCACATCTGCCCGCGCCGCTGCGCTGGACCGGTTGTGCACCGGAGTTGCGGGTCGCGGGCTGACGCGGGCGCGATCGGTCCGGCGTACCGCCGGAGGCCGGGCCCGCGCACTGTCGGGTCCGGCCCCCGCCGTGTCCGGGTACGCAAGCAGCCCAGCGAGCGTGAACAAGGACAGCTTCACGGTAGGGCCCGGCACTGACATCGGGGCTTCGCGGCGGGTTCGCGGCAGGTGCGCAGCCGGTTCGCGGCGGGTTCGCGGCCGGTTCGCGGTGCGGTCGGCGGCTTCGAACGCGGCCGTGCGGGGCCGGGGTTCGCACCTGCCGAACACGCCGAACAGGTGATCGATTCGCCGAGGGCAGAACGCCGGGCCCTTCCCGTCGGGCTCGCCGCTCCTACTCTGAGGGGGTGAGCAGCCACGCGTCGAACCGAGCCCGCGTCATTCCCCTGCGTCCGCCCGCCTCGGCCGCGGTGCCCCGGACGGGAGCCGCTGCCAGGGGCACCGGTGCGGCCCCTTCCGCACCGGAGGCCCCGACCGCACCGGCCGTCCCCGCGGGGCGGGAGCAGACCGCCCCGGAACCGGTGAAGGAGCCCCTCTGGCGGGACATCGTCGGTGGCGTGCTGCGGCGTGAGCGCCTCGCCCAGACCCGCACGCTCAAGGACGTCGCCGAGGCGGCCCGTATCTCCATGCCGTACCTCTCGGAGCTCGAACGCGGCCGTAAGGAGGCGTCGTCCGAGGTCCTCGCAGCCGCCGCCCGTGCCCTCGGCCTCAGCCTGGCCGACCTCCTCGCCATGGTCCAGGTCGAGCTGATCCGGCTCGCCGCCGGACCGCGGCGGCGACGCGACGGCGCGGTGATGTCCGTCGCGGCCCTCACGTCCGTCACCTCTGTCACGTCCGTCGCCCCCACCGCCTCGGGCGCCTCCGGCGCCTCCGGTACGGGCCGCGGGTCCGGGCAGGCGGGGCGGCAGGGCGACGTACGCCTCGCCGCCTGAGCCCGCCTGAGCCCACCGGATCGCCGCCCGATCGCCGCCTGAGCCCGCCCGATGGCGCCGGGCGCAGCCGGAGGCGGCTCGAAGCCGACCAAGACGACTCCAAGCCGCCAGACGCGGCCGAAACCGACAGCGGCGACTCGAAGCCGACAGGGGCCGCCGGAAGACGGCGGCCCCGGCCTTCTCAGAACGCCCCGGCCTTCTCAGAACGCCCCCGCCGTCTCAGAACGTCCCCGCCGTCTCAGAACGCCCTGGCCATCCGCCGGCTCAACACCTCGTCGGCGAGCCCGTACGCCACCGCCTCCCGCGCCGTGAAGACCTTGTCGCGGTCCATGTCGGCGCGGAGGGTGGCCACATCGTGGGGCGTATGGCGGGCGAGTACCTCCTCGACCTGCGCGCGGATCCGGAGCATCTCCTTGGCCTGCAGGCTGAGGTCCGAGACCGTGCCCTGCTGACCGCCGCTCACCGGCTGCCCCAGCAGCACCCGGGCGTGCTCCAGTACGAACCGCCGCCCGGGGTCTCCCCCGGCCAGCAGCACCGCCGCGGTCGAGGCCGCCTGCCCCACGCAGAACGTCGAGATGGGCGCCGACACGAACGTCATCGTGTCGTAGATCGCCATCAGCGAGGTGAACGAGCCGCCCGGTGAGTTGATGTAGATCGCGACCTCCTGCTCCGGGCTCGACGACTCGAGATGGAGCAGCTGCGCGATCACGACGTTGGCGACGCCGTCGTCGATCTCCGTGCCGAGGAAGATGATCCGCTCGGACAGCAGCCGGCTGTAGATGTCGTACGCCCGCTCCCCCTGCGTGGTGCGCTCGACGACGGTCGGAATCGTGTACTGCCCCATGTCAGATCCCCATCCTGCGCCGCGAACCGGCCGGCCGTACGTCCGCGAGCGACTCCAGGACCCGGTCGACCATCCCGTATTCCTTCGCCTGCTCCGGTGTGAACCACCGGTCGCGGTCACCGTCGCGCGAAATCGTCTCCACGCTCTGTCCGGTGTGCTCCGCGGTGATGCGTTCGATGGACCGCTTCATGAATTCGAGATTCTCGGCCTGGATCGCGATATCGGCCGCGCTCCCCCCGATTCCGGCCGACGGCTGATGCATCATGATGCGGGAATTCGGCAGGGCGTAGCGCTTCCCGGCCGTCCCCACGGTGAGCAGGAACTGCCCCATGCTCGCGGCGAATCCCATGGCGAGCGTGGACACGTCGTTCGGGATCAGCCGCATCGTGTCGTAGATCGCCAGTCCCGCCGTCACCGAACCGCCCGGACTGTTGATGTAGAGGCTGATATCGGTCCGCGGATCCTCGGCCGACAGCAGCAGCATCTGCGCACACACCCGGTTCGCGGACACCTCGTCCACCTGGGTCCCGAGAAAGACGATGCGCTGTGTCAGCAGCTGCGCGGCCAGATGATCGTCGAATCGCGTCGGCGCCGTGTCCCCCTCGGCGGCGCGCGGACTCGATACCGGCTCCCAGCCGGTGGCGAATATTCCCATCGGACCTCCCTGTGAATACCGCGGCCCGCATTCGCCGCGGTCCTTTCACCATCGGCCCGGTTCCGGCCGCGGGGCAGGGATATCGGCCCGCGGCAGATTCGCGTACGGCAGAGCCCGCCCCCGCGCTCCCCGGGGGCCGCCCGTCCCGCCGGAACGTCGTGAAGTCCCGCCGGAACGTGGTGAAGTCACCGTCCCGCGGGGAAAGCCGCGTGCCGGCCGCAGCCGACCGTGACCAGTGCGATGAGCGCGAGCCCGATCATCCCGGCGGGCAGCACCGGCGCGCCCGCGCTGTCGAGGACGACGGCGCCGAGCGCGCCGCCCGCGAAGATCGCGAGGTTGAAGGACGTGGTGAGCAGCGCGTTCGCCACATCGGCGTTCTCGCCCGCGGCTTCTCCCATGGCCGTCTGCAGATGCGTCGCCGCGCCGCCGAAGGCGATGCCCCACAGGACGATCGCGAGGAGCGCGAGCGCCATGGACTGCCGGCCGAGGACGAACGTGGCGCCGGAGACGATGAACAGGCTGACGCTCACCAGGGTGAGCCGGCGCAGCGCGTGGTCGATGAACACGCCGGTGATCCAGATTCCGCCGAGCGCGGCGACGCCGAAGACGACGAGGGCGAGGTCGGGCCGGAGCGCGAGGTGTGCCTGCCGCAGATAGGGGGCGATGTAGGTGTAGAGCAGGTTGTGCGCGAGCATCCAGACGAAGACGACGACGAGGATGGTCGCCACGCCCGGAATGCCCAGCACCCGGGTGAGCGGAACCCGTGTCCGCGCCCGCTGCCCCGGCACGTCGGGCACGAGCAGCTGCGCGAAGACCATGACGACGGCGGTGAGCAGGGACATCGCGGCGAACGCCCACCGCCAACCGGCCACCGAACCGAGCCAGGCGCCCAGCGGAGTCCCGGCCGAGAGCGCGACCGGGGTCCCGGTCATGGCGATGGAGAGGGCCCGGCCCGCCTGTTCCGGCGCGGCGATGCGCCGCGCGTATCCGGCGAGCATGCCCCACAGCAGGCCGGAGAAGGCTCCCGCGACGAAGCGGGCACCGAGCGCGACGGGGAGCGAGGGCGCCAGGGTGGTGACGGTGTTGGCGACCAGGAATCCGAGCAGCCCGGCGAGGAGGAGCGGCTTCCGCCGGGCCCCGCGGGTCAGCATGGCCGCGGGTATCGCCGCGAGGACGGTTCCGATCGCGTAGGCGCTCACGAGCTGGCCCGCTCCGCCCTCGGAGACGCCGAGTCCGGTGGCGAGCCGCGGGAGCAGCCCGGCCGGCATCGTCTCGGTCATGATCACGACGAAACCGGTGCAGGCCATCACGACCAGCGCCGGGACGGGAAGCGGCTCCCGTGCTCGCGTGGCGGCGGGGGTAGGAAACGTCGAGGTCATGAGGGGAGGGCTCCTTCATCAATTACGGATCGATCGATCCGATATTGACGAGCCCCGGCATCGTCCGTCAAACTGGACCAGTCATTCCGAAAATGAGGAGGTCTGCCGTGTCACCCGTCGGCCGCCCCCGCGCCTTCGACCAGGAGGCCGTTCTCGAGGCCGCGATGCTGCTGTTCTGGGAGCAGGGCTACGAAGCCACCTCACTCGCGCAGCTGCGCGAGGCCACCGGGCTGTCCTCGGCCAGCCTGTACGGAGCCTTCGGCTCGAAGGACGGGCTGTTCGCACGAGCCGTGGAGCACTACATCTCCGGACCGGGCAGCATCACCGACGTCGCCGCCGACGAGGCGATGAACCCCCGCGAGGCGGTCGCACGCCTCCTGCACGGATCGATCGACATGCAGACCGACCCGTCCCACCCCCGCGGCTGCCTCATCGCCCTCTCCGGCACGCTGGGCGCACCGGAGACGGGGGAGGCGGCGCGGAAGGTGGTGGCGGCGCGACGGGCGGTGGACCGGGCCCGCATCAGAGCGTGCGTCGTCCGCGGTGTCGCCGCGGGCGACCTCCCCGAGGACACCGACGTGGACGGCACCACAGCGATGATCTACGGCTTTCTGCTCGGCGTCTCGACACAGGTCCGCGACGGCGTCCCCGCCCACGACCTCCACGCCGCGGCCGACGCCGTCCTCGCCAACTGGGCCACCACACCGGACCACGGCTGACACGCACGGCCCGGCGCCGTCGATCACGGCGCAGTCCGTCACGGCGCCAGCGCGGTGCGCTCCAGCGCACGCGGTCACCCCGGACCCCGGCCACGTCGCCCGCACCCGGAGGTGGGCGGCGCAACGGGCACCGGTCTGCCGTCGCGTTCCAGTTGATCACTCGTGGTGCAACGATCCCTCGGACCCGCCCGGCCGGAGGGGGCATTCGTCACGCCCTGCGGGATGCCCCGTCCGGCCAGACGACATCCACAGGGATGCCTGCCTCCGGGCCTGGTGCACCACGTCCGCCGTTCCTCCGCCGTTGCCCGTGGGAGGCTGCCTGTTCCACACCGCCACCAGCCGATCGGCACGCTCCAGCAGCACAGCGTTCGTCGCTGGGCACGGTCCCGACATCGGACCGCGGCCTGCGGCCCCTTCGGAGGTCAGGCCGCGGCCAGGAACTCGACGGCCCGCTCCTCCAGCTCAGCCGCACATCGCACACCTCGGGACCTGAAGCGAGCGAGGTCACTGCGCATGCGGTTCACGGCCTTGCGGGTGCGGACGGACCGGACACCGTCCATGTGGTCCATCGCCCTGTTCCAGGTGGCACACGCTTGCTCGATGCCGCCGCCCTTGAGCTGCATCTCGGCGCTGGCCACGAGGTCGAGTGCGACGATCCGCGCATAGCCCGATGGGCGGGACGCGGCGGCCCGCGCGTACTGCTCCGCCGCCGTACTTCGATCGCCCAGCGTCTCGTAGACCTTCGCACTGCGCGAGTAGACCGACGCCGCAGGCGGACCCCAGGACAGAGCCCAGAATGGCACTTCGTCCCCACGGTCGGCGGCCAGGAGAGAACGCGCCCGCTCGGCTTCGGCGACGGCCGCGTGCCGCTGTCGGGACTTGGCCAGGGTGTGGGCGTGGACGACACGGAAAAGTGCTTCGGTCTGCGTATCGACCTTCCCCTTGGCGCGGTCCAGGCCAGTCTCGGCCAGGGCCTGGCAGTGCTCGGGCCGGTGCAGCTTGAGCCCTTGCATGGCCATCGTGCGCATCACGAACCCGTCGTGCCCGGGGATGCCGGACTCGACGGCGAGCGCGTAGGACTGGAGGTAATAGCGCTGGGCCAGGCCCTGCTGTCCCGCGTCGTAGGACTTCCAACCGAGCAGGTGCACGCCGCGGCTGGCGGCGGAGAGCATCTGCTGGCGGATCTCCTCGGAGTGGAAGCGGCCTCGGCACAGCGAGGCGACGTCGTCGCGCAGGTACTGCACCAGGGCGCTGCGGCCGTGCTGTCCACCGTGGCGTTCGTCCATCTCGGAGAAGATGCGCACCATGTCGCGGACTGCGGCGACTTCGGCCATACCGATGGTCTGTCCGGTGCGGGCAGCGGCGGTGCGGTCGGCGATCTCGCGGACGTATGACAGTGGCAGACCGGCGGCGGCGACCGAGTAGGCGGAGGTGGTGAGGAAGCGGCGCCGGTTCAATTCGTGCCTCCACATCGGCAGCAGGACGTCCAGCGGGTCCTCGCCGAGGGAGAGCCCGAGCTCATCTTCCTCGTTTTCCGGGGCGAGGCCGAGATCGTGAAGGGTCAGCAGGCGGCCGAGTTGGCGGGAGAGGGCTACGGCGAGGTAGCGGCCGGTGTCGGCTGCGGGGACGGCGCCGCTGATCCAGTGTTCGATGGTCGACTTGTTGGTCCGTAAGGGCACGCCGCACTCGGCGGCGACCGCGCGTACCTCCTTCTGATCAACCTCACCCGCGCCCCGGCCGATCCTGGTAACGATGACCTCGACTGGGCACGCCGCGCGGCCGGGGCCCAGCCCGGTGCCCGGCACGACATTCTGGACGTGGGGGGTTGTCCCTGCCCAGTTCGCAGGGCTGGAGGCGCCGTTCGCGCTGGATGCCCCGTCACCGTCTGCTGCCAGCCCGCGCAGGGCGGCCTTCTGGTGGGAGCATGCGGCGTCCGCTGAGGTCCGAGTGCTGCTGTCCGGCAAGGGTGGCGACGAGTTGATGCCTACCGCCCTGTCCTACCTGACCCACGCACGCCGCCGAGATAAGGCCGCCTCTCGCCGCCACATCAAAGGCTGGGCTGCCCTGTGGGGTGTGACCACGCAGCAGGTCAAGGCCCAGGCCGCGGATCCGGGCCCGTACCAGAGGTGGCTCGCCGACTGTCCCACCCACGGCCGCGATGATTCCCTCGGGTGGGAGGCCGGGCCATATGCGCCGCCGTGGCTGACCGGCTGGGCCCGCACGATGCTGGCCGACGCCCTCCGCGCGGCGGCGGACAGGGCAGAACCGTTGCACGAGCGGCCACATCAGCACGCCACAATGGCGGCGATCAGAGCACTCGCCCGCTGGAACCGGCTCCAATCCGATGCCGCGAGCCCCTTCGGCATCCAGCTCGCCTACCCCTACGCCGACCAGCAGGTGATCGAGGCGGCGCTGGCCACTCGCGCCGAGGCCCGCACCAGCCCGTATCAGAACAAGCCGCTGCTGATGGCGGTGATGAGCGGCCACGTGCCCGCCGCCAATCTCGCCCGCCGCACCAAAGGCGGCTACAGCTCCGACACTGCCGAGGCGGCCCGGCCCGCGCGGGCGATGTTCGCGAAGCTCCTGTCCGATGACTCCGAACTCGCCCGATGCGGTCTCATCGATGCTGATCGCCTGCGCACGGCGCTGCGCGGGTGGGACCGTGCGGACGACCGCACCGACCTGCTGCTGCATCTGACCCTGATGTGCGAGGTCTGGGCCCGCACCACGAGCAACCGCCCGCTGCCGACCCCCGTTCCCTTCGAGGAGACACCATGTTGAATCTGGCGGCCGGAGCACGGGTCGTGACCGACCCCGTGACAGGCCGCGGAACGCTGATCACATCCGACTCCAGCGTATGGACCCTCAACCCGACCGCGGCGGTGGCGTTGACCGAACTCGCCAACGGAGGCACAGTCAACGGCGCCGAAGAGGAACTGGCGCGACGCTGGCCCGACATCCCCGCGGCCACGCTCCGGGCCGACCTCGACACGCTGCTCGCCGAGTTGCAAGCGGCTGGGGTGGTGACACGCTGATGAGCTTCCCCGTCGCTCTGCCGCCCGCCATCCACCTACGGCCCCGGCAGTTCCTCCTCGCCCGCTCAGCCGGAACGCTCGCCACCCGCATCAGTGCCGGCACGCCCCGGCTGGAGAACGCCATGAACCGCACCCTTCGCGGAGCATGCCGTCCCTCCACGGTCGCAGAAGCCGAGCATGCGGTCCTGGCGGTCTGCACCGCAAACCTCCGCCTCGGCGGCACCCGCGCCTGTCTGCCCCGCTCCGTGGCAGCCCTGCTGTACTGCCGCGCCCACGGCCATGCTCCCGCGCTTGTCTTCGGCATCAAGCCCGGCGCATCCGAGGTCCACGCGTGGCTCGAGGCCGAAGGTCGGCCCGCCGGGGAGCCCAGCGACCCCACCCGCACCTATACGCCCATCGTCCGCTACAGCCCGCAGGAGAACGTGAACCGATGACCACGACTGTCGACTGGGCGCCCAAGGCGCACGCCCTCGCCGCCGACCTGCGAACGAAGGGCGCGATCCGCTCCGACGCGGTGGCCCACGCGATCGAGGCCGTACCCCGCCACCTGTTCATCAAAGGCCACTACGCCACCGGACATCACACCCCGGTCGACCCGGCCGAACCCACCGACGAGCTGCTCGACCTCGCCTACGCCGACCGCGGCATCATGACCCACACCCCAGCCGACGACGCCGGCGGGTTCTCCAGCACCTCCCAGCCCTCCATCGTCGCCAAGATGCTGGAAGCCGCCCGCCCGCGCCCGGGCATGCGGGTCCTGGAAGTCGGTGCGGGCACTGGCTGGAACGCCGCACTGATCGCCCACATCACCGGCGCCGAAACCCATACCGTCGAAGCGTCCCCGCTGGTCGCGGAAGAAGCCCGGGAGGCACTGGCCCGCGCCGGAGCCCAAGGCGTCACCGTTCACACCGGCGATGGATACCTCGGCTACCCGAACGGCGGCCCGTACGA
Organism: Streptomyces hygroscopicus subsp. hygroscopicus; assembly: GCF_001553455.1. Taxonomy (GTDB): domain Bacteria; phylum Actinomycetota; class Actinomycetes; order Streptomycetales; family Streptomycetaceae; genus Streptomyces; species Streptomyces hygroscopicus. The sequence continues at coordinate 1,982 of NZ_BBOX01000422.1, read as the reverse complement.
CCTGATCATGGTCACCTGCGGTATCGCCGGGATCTCCCCGGCCTGGCTCGACCAGCTCAGCCCCACCGGCGCCATCCTGGCCCCCATTGCCCATGGCGGTCTCCATCCGCTGACCCGCATCACCACCACCGAAGGCAGCCCCACCGGCCAACTGGTCGCCAGCGCCGACTTCATGACCGCCACCGGACCGCTGTACTCCGGGGCCACCCCGCCACCGGCCACCCGCGGCCAGCATTTCCCCACGCCGGATCCCGCTGCTGCCCGCACCGGCGCGGTACCCGCCGACCTGGACCCACGCGGCTCATACGTGGATCTGTGGATGCACCTGGCAGCCCGCCAAGCAGGCACCACCTGCGCCGGAGCGACAGACACCAGCGACTACACCGGATGCGCCGTCGTCGACGGCGACGCCGCGGTGTTCGTCCAGCCCGGGGGGCTCCACCTCACCCCGGGACCTGAAACCGAGCTGCTGGCCGACCAGGTTCAGCAGCACGTCAGCGAGTGGGACCACAACGGGCGCCCCGAACTCACCGCCTGGCGGTGCTCACTCGTGCCCGCAGGAGATATCGAGCACCCGCTCCTCGCCCCGGCTTACTGGCGGCTCGCAACCAGCAGTAGCCCGGCGCCCGAGCACATGTGATCACTCCCGCCCCTCCCTGGACTGCCCCGGGGCCCAGGACTGGTCCGTGCCTCCCGCGCCTTGGACTACGGCCTCACTCGAATGGCGCCCGGCGGCGCCTCTGAAAGCGTGATGCCCTCTCTCGGCTGGGCCAGGAGGGGGCAACACGGACACAAACCGGCCACGAGGAACCGCGTCATGATCGCTGACCCACAGCCAACCCTGCCCTGGAAGCCACCGCCCGCCGTGGACGTCGAGGCGTTACCCGTCGGCAGATGGTGGGACGCCGTGCGGGCCGCACCCATGGTCGGCGAACGCGCCCTGAAAACGCTCGGCGACCAGACCGGCGCCGTGATCCAGGACATGTACGGCACCCTGTACTGGCTCATCGCCGTGGGCTCCGCGACAAGCTGGCACCTGCGGCAGGTCCGCGTCCTGGCAGAACTCGCCGACGAGCGGACCTACCTCGGCGTACCGCCCGTCTCCTGGACGACGGGCCCCGATTCCCACTGGCGCGTGCACCTGGGGCCCGATCACTACCTGACCGATGCCCACCGCCTGCGGGAAGCCCTGGCCGAGGCCGACCGCGCCGAATACGGGCCCATGCCCGAGGGCCGCCAGCTCTGCTACCGCTGCCAGCTGCCCACCGACGAACCCATCCCCGTCGCCGTACAGACCCGCGGCAACGACATCGACAAGATCACCTACGCCTGCCCCGTCCACGCACCCCTCTACCCCACAGCCCAGCGCCCCCGGACCCTCACCAGCACACCCGCAGCCGAGCACGAGGGACGACACCGATGAAGAGGAGCGAGCCGGCCACCACGGCACCGGGACCGGGACCGGCCGGAATCGACCCGACCGCCCTCACCCGCGAGCAACTTCTCGGCTGGCGCTGCGCCCTGTGCGGCACGCCGCTCACCGGAGACCGCCCCCTCGGCACGGTCGCCCTCAGCCAGGGCCCCACCCTCACCACCTACCCCCTCTGGGCCTGCCACCCCAACTGCACCACAGAGAACGCATGGCGCGCCGCCATCACCCACGCCGCCGGTTGCGAAGCGTGCAGAACGGGCGAGTGCGAGACCGGACAGCGCCTCCTGGACGCCTACGCCACAGCCATCCGGCAGGAACACGCCGAGGGTGCCGGATGAGACACCACCGACAACCCCCCACCGAGCGAGCCGCGCCGCCCGCCTCCCGCACCACCCGGCCGAGCCTGACCCTCAGCACAATCCCGCTGCTGCCAGCCCTCGCGATCTACCTGTGCGTCGCGGGCGACCCGGCCCGATAGACCGGGTGGGCCGCCGGCGGCCCGGGGTCCCCCGCCCCGGGCACGGACTTCGCGCCGACGGCCCGCCCTCCC
>NZ_BBOX01000421.1 GCF_001553455.1 Streptomyces hygroscopicus subsp. hygroscopicus | reverse complement strand
ACGGACTTCGCGCCGACGGCCCGCCCTCCCGGACACCCTGCCGGTCGGTGCAGCAGATCACGACGCCCTTGGGCTGGATGCGCCACTCGCAGCCGAGATGGGTCAGCAGTCTGCGGGTGACCGTGGAGTCGTAGCCCGTCAAGGTGCACCGTTGATCTGCTCAGGCAACGCGAGCTCGAAACGCCCGAGCTTCTCTCGTGCTGTGCCCAGGATGGTTCACCGTGATCGGAAAGCGGCACGCGGGACGAGCGCACGCGAAACGGCTGGTATTACTGGGGCATGCAGGAAGAGATTGCACGCTCCGCGATCGACACGTTCATCTCCGCGTTCAACGCCTCGGACGACAGCTATGTGACTGCCCTGCTCTCCCAGGCTCTGACCTCAGACGTGGTCTTCTGGGGGCCGTTGGGTCGCAGCGAAGGAATCGCGGCGGTCGAGCGGTTCGTGCTGGACATCCGGCGCCACCCGGCGGGGACCGGCACGATGGTGCGCTGCTCGGCGGTGGACATGCCTGACGAGTGGGCCCGGTACCAGTGGGTCTTTACCACGCCGGATGGAGGTCCCCGCCTGGCGGGAACGGACGTCGTCCATCTGCGGCGGAGCCTCATCGACCAGGTCATCGTCTTTGCGGGGGAGATCGAACCGTCCGCCTCCTGAGTCATCCTTAGTCTTCCTTTGTTCGCACCGGTGTGGGCGAAGAGGTTGTCCATGATGTAGGCGCCGTCGAGCCGGGCGGCGCGGATCGACTTGAGCGCGGCCAGGGTGTTGGCGGTGCCCTTGCGACGCCGGTTGACGCCCCACAGGCGGTCGTAGCCCACGGAGTAGCAGCCGTGGAAGTAGGTGACCGGTGCCCGCGTCACATCAGCCTGACGCCCCCTACCCTCGAAATCTCTTACCCATTGGCCAAGCTCAGGAGCAGTCGGCGGACGTCAGCTACTTCGATGCCCACGGGCACGTTCCGCTGCGCGTGGCCCTGCTGCTGGCCGCAGTGGTGGGCATCCTGCTCACCGCGCTGGCAGGCAGCGCGCGGATCACGCAGTTGCGCGCGACCGCCCGCAAGCACCGCCGGGCCGACCACAGGGCTGTGAACGCCGAGGCCAAGGACTCGTCGAAGGCCAGGCGGTAGCACGGACTACCGGGAGCCCGCCACAGGCTGCGACGTGTAGAAGGACTCCTCCAGGTAGGCGGCCTCGTGCGGCTGGTAGGGCTCCTCCACGTAGGCGGCCTCGTCTTCGTCGAGTTCGACGTCCACCGCGGCGACCGCGTCGGCCAGCTGGGCCGGCTTGGTGACCCCGACGATGGGCGAGGTCACCACCGGGTTGCGCATGACCCAGGCCAGGGCGACCTGGGCCGGGGACAGACCCCGCTTGCCCGCGATCTCGTGGACGCGCTCGGCCACTGCCTGGTCCTCGTCGCGGTAGAGGATCTTGCCGCCCGCGTCGGTCTCGGCACGCGCCGTGGCGGTGTCCCGGACCCGCGTCAGCCTGCCCCGCGCCAGTGGGCTCCACGGGATCACGCCGATGCCCTGGTCGGCGCAGAGCGGGAGCATCTCCCGCTCTGCTTCGCGGTGAATGAGGTTGTAGTGGTCCTGCATCGACACGAACCGGGTCCAGCCGTTCAGGTCAGCCAGATACAGCGCCTTGGCGAACTGCCAGGCGTACATGGAAGAGGCTCCGATGTAGCGGACCTTCCCGGACTTGACCGCGTCGTGCAACGCCTCGAGGGTTTCCTCGATCGGGGTGTCGTAGTCCCAGCGATGGATCTGGTACAGGTCGATGTAGTCGGTCCCCAGTCGCTTCAGGGAGGCGTCGAGCTCGGCGAAGATCGCCTTGCGGGACAGCCCGGCGCCGTTCGGGCCGGGGCGCATCCGCATCCAGACCTTGGTGGCGAGAACGACCTCCTCGCGCCGGGCGAAGTCCTTGACCGCCTGGCCGACGATCTCCTCGCTGCTGCCGGCGCTGTACCCATTGGCCGTGTCGAGGAAGTTGACGCCGCTCTCGAGGGCCTGCTTGATGATGTCCCGGCTGGCGTCCGCGCCCAGCGACCAGGGCTCGCCGCCCCGGTCCGGCTCGCCGAAGCTCATGCAGCCGAGGGTGATGGCGGAGACTTCCAGTCCGGTCGTTCCGAGTTTGATGTATCGCATGCTTCCGAACCTAGGAATTGGAGTGCGCTCTAACGCAACACGCCTCGGTCCGGAATTCGGAGGCGTGGTGCAGGCACCGGAACCTGAGTCAGCAGGAACTCGCCGAGCGCTCCGGCCCAGACCGGCAGGCCATCGGCACCGTCGAGTCCGGGCAGAAGGCCGCGAAGATCGACTCTCCGATCGTCATCGCGAAAACGCTCGATATCCCCTCGCCGAGTTGATGTACGAGAGCTGAGGCCCCGTCCGCGCGCCACGGAGGCGACGCACGGACGGGTCGAGCCTCAGCGAGGCAGCGGGCCAGCAGTTCCGGTCTCGGGGACGACGAATCCCCGGACAGGCCGGAAGTCGGGCGGGTCCTGCCGAGAGGCTTCTGTCTGGGCCTGCCGCATGGCCTTCACCAGATCCGCATACTTGGGGTTGATCCACTCCATCGGATACCTCCTCCTTCCGGGCCCGCAGCCTACGCGTCAGCCCTTGGGCTTGGGCTTCGGCTGGACGACGATCAGGCCCCCGTCGTCCGAGTGCTGGCACTTCGCCGCCACAGCGACGAGCGGCTTGTCCGGCGCGGTCCACAGTTCCTCGTCGGGAGTGAATCCCGCCTCCCGCATCATGGCCTGCGTGCGCGTGAGGATCGCCGGGTCGTAGTTCTCCGGGTCGTACCCCGGAGTGTGCTCGACGTAGCCGCCCCTCCGCGTGCACAGGGCCTTGTACAGGCGCGTGTGGAGGATGAGTGCGTGCCATCCCTCGTCCACGACCCGGGACGGTGTCAGTGCCGCCTGCGGGAACTCCGCAGCGGTGAGCACGAACTTGGCCGCCTCATCGACGACGCGGCCGGCCATCTCCGCCGCCATGCCGGGGTTGGCGTCCATGACGGTCTGGACGACGCCTCGCCGCTGTGTGTCGTCCAGTAATGCCGTACGTTCGGCCATGTGCCTGCCTCTCTCTCGATGGGATGGTGCACGGTCCTCAGTCCCGGTCGCTGGCCGTCCAAGCGCGCGATCCGGGGCGGGGACTTTCTCGTGTGGGGACTCCGGCCCGCGGTCCCCATGTCGGGGCCGGAGTCCCTGCCCTGCGGCCGACGGCCGCGCCTGGCTGCACCGACCGCAGGGTGTCTGGAAGGGTGAGCCGCCGGCTCGAAGTCGT
>NZ_BBOX01000420.1 GCF_001553455.1 Streptomyces hygroscopicus subsp. hygroscopicus | reverse complement strand
ACCTCGGCACGGCGCTCGACCACGGCGCGCTGGTTGAGGTAGCCCTTGTCGGTGATCTCGCCGTTGTCGATGCTCGGCGGCTCGGCCACCAGCGCCAGCCGGGCGACGCGCGAGGCGGCGCCCTTGCCCGCGTTGAGCGCGGCCAGGGCGGCGGCGAGGTGGTCGCACAGGCCGTCGTCGCCGAGCAGTTCCGCGGCGTCGGCGGCGTCGGTGCCGAGCAGTTCGTTGGCCCGGCCCAGCGCCGGCCAGGCGATGGCGGCGACATACGGCCGGTCACCGCCGACGAGAACGGCGTCGGACAGCACCCCGGCGGCCGACAGCAGCGCGTTGCGCAGCCGGCCGGCGGCGACCCAGGTGCCGGTGGCGAGCTTGAAGTCCTCGGCGATCCGGCCGTCGAAGGCGATCCCGCGGCGGGCGTCGCCGCCCGGGTCGAGCAGCCGGGCCGCGTCACCGGTGCGGTAGTAGCCGTCCTCGTCGAGCGCGTCGGAGACCTCGGCGCCCAGGTAGGCGGGGGTGACCGAGGCGCCGCGCACCCGGATCTCGGCCCGGCCGCCGGCCGGGGCGAGCTTCAGCTCGACGCCGGGCAGCGGAATGCCGATGCCGTCGCGCACCCCGCCCCAGGTGGAGGTCGCCGCGGGCCCGGTCTCGGTGGCGCCCCAGGAGGACACCACGGGGATGTCGCGGCCGGTCGCCGAACGGGCGACGGCCCGCAGCCGCCGCCGCAGCGCGTCCGGCAGGTCGGCCCCGGCGTAGAGGATGATCCGCGCGCGCGACAGCACGCTCCGGGCGAGGCCGGGGTCGCTCTCCAGCGCCTGGGCGAGCTGGGTGTATCCGGCCGGGACGTTGACGACGACGGTGGGCGGCATCCGGCGCAGCGCGTCGAGGGTGCGGGGGAACGCGTCGGGCAGCGGTGTCCCGTCGTCGATGAAGAGGCTGCCGCCGTTGCACAGCGCCAGGTTGAGGTTGTGGTTGCCGCCGAAGGTGTGGCTCCACGGCAGCCAGTCGGTCAGTACGGGCGGCTCGTCGGTCAGGAACGGCCAGATCTGCCGGAGCATCTGCTGGTTGGCGCACAGCATCCGGTGGGTGTTGAGCACTCCCTTCGGGGTGCCCGTGGAGCCCGAGGTGAACAGGATCTTCGCGACGGTGTCCGGCGTCAGCGCGTCCTGCGCGCGCCGCACCGCGCCGGTGACGGCGGTGCGGCGCAGGGCGTCGACGGTCACATCCCCCGCACCCGGCCGCCGCGAGACGAGGGTCGCGGGCGAGGTGCCGGCCGCGTCGGCGGCCGCCGCCAGGGCGCGGCGGAAGAGCTCGCCGTCCTCGGCGTACACCGCCCCGGGGCGGACCAGGGCGGCGAGGGAGCGCAGCCGTGCCAGGTCGGTGCTGCGCAGCGAGTAGGCCACGCTGACCGGTGCGGCCGGTACGCCGGTGAGGTGGCAGGCGAGGGTCAGCAGCAGGTGGTCCAGGGAGTTGCCGGACAGCAGCAGGACCGGGGCACCGGGGCCGCACCCCCGGTCCAGGTACGCCTGGCCGAGGGCGGCGGCGGCCTCGGCGGCGGCACCGTAGGTCAGGGTGCGCCAGCCCTCGCCGTCGCGCTCGGCCGCGAGCACCCGGTCCGGCTCGGCGGCGGCCCAGTGGCGCAGCGCGTGGGCGAGCGTGGGCGGATGGTCCTTCAGCTCCTCGCCGACGCGCAGGATCCGGCTGCCGTCGGGGCGTTCCTCGCAGAACACCTCGGCGTACGGCGCCACCGGCGCGTTCACCGGGCCGCCTCGCCGGTCTCCGCGCCCCGCGTCTCCAGGTCGAGCTCGACCCGGGTACGCAGCTCGCCGGAGGCGATCAGCGTGGCGACGCGTTCGATGTCGGTGTCCAGCGGCCGGTCGCGGTCCAGGAACGCGCTGAGGCCGCGCACCGCGTCGTACGCGCTGCGGGCCGGCGCGCTGAGGACGTCCAGGCCGCGCAGGTCGGCCGCCTGGCACAGGGCGATGAGGTGGACGGCCGCGATGCGCTGGACCAGTTCGACGACCGAGCGGGCGTCACGGGCGGCGATGGTGCCCATGCTCACCTTGTCCTGGTTGTGCGCCTCCGTCGAGCGGGAGAACGAGGCGGCCGGCATGGTCCACTTCAGGGCTTCCGCGGCCAGCGACGAGGCGGTGATCTGCATGCCCTTGAACCCGTGGAACAGGCCGGCCTCGAACGCGTCGGGGCCCAGCCGCGGGATGAGGTTGGGCGTGAGGCCGTTGTTGAACTTCTCGTCGACGATCAGTTCCAGCTGCCGGTCCAGCAGGTCGCCGACGCTGGCGACGGCGGTCTTCAGCGCGTCCATGGCCTGGGCGACGTGGCCGCCGTAGAAGTTGCCGCCGTTGCGCACCGTGCCGGTGGCCACGTCGAACAGGGGGTTGTCGTTGGCGGAATTGACCTCGATGGTCAGCCACCGGTGCGCCCAGTCGGCGGTGTCGCGCAGGACGCCGGTGACGTGCGGGGCGCAGCGTACCGAGTAGTGGTCCTGGATGGGGCGTTCCAGCTCGCCGAAGTCGCCGTCGGGCCTGCGCAGCAGCGGGTCGGGCATGGTGTCGCCGGTGAGGATCGCCCGGATGGCGGCGGCACTGGCGACCATGCCGTCGTGCGGCTTGGCCTCGAACAGGAAGGGGGCGAAGTGCGAGGGATTGCCGAGCAGCACCTGGCTGGTCAGCGCGGTGCACAGGTCGGCGGCGAAGGCCAGCTCCCGGGCGTCGTGCAGCGCGAGGACGGCGAAGCCGGACATGAAGGAGGTCCCGTTGACCAGGGCGAGGCCCTCCTTGGCCTCCAGGGTCACCGGGGTCAGGCCGCACTCGGCGAGGGCCTGCGCCGCGGGCTTGTCCTCGCCCGCGTGCCGCACCGTGCCGCGCCCGGTCAGGGCGGCGGCGAGATAGCTCAGCGGCACCAGGTCGCCGCTGGCGCCGACCGAGCCGCGCTCCGGGATGCGGGGCAGGATGTCCGCGTTGAGCATCTCGATCAGCGCGGTGATCAGCTCGGGCCTCACTCCGGAGACACCGCGGGCGAGGCAGTTGGCGCGGACCGCCATGGTGGCCCGTACGACGTCGTCCTGGGCCAGCGGGCCGGTGCCCGCGGACAGGAAGCGGACCAGGTTGTCCTGGAGGTGGTCGGTCTTGCGCTGGGATATCTGCCGGGCGCTGCTGTCGCCGAATCCGGAGGTCACCCCGTAGATCGGGGTGCCGGCGTCGATCAGGGTGTGCTTCATCGCGTTGGACGCCGCGATCCGCGCGGCCGCCTCGGGGGACAGGGTGACGGTCCGGGTGCCGGGGCGCCGGGCGAGGGCGACGATGTCCTCGACGGCGAGGTCGTGTCCGTCGAGGGACACATCGCGCAGTCCGGTCCGCCGTCGGGTGGGTGTGAGCATGGTCTGTCATCTCCTACTGCGGGAAGCAGCCGGTTGCACCGGGGAAGGGGGACGGATCACCGGGGGAAGTAGCCGGTGCGGGTGAAGAACTCGTCGTACCGGCGGAACAGCTCCCGGGTGGGCTCGGGCCGGACGATGCGGGTGTCCGCGAGCGCCGCGTCGGTGGCGGAGCTGTCCATGGCGAGGTACACGTCGGTGGCGCCGGGGCCGGAGACGGCCTCGAACGATTCGAGCAGGGGCAGCAGCGCGTTGCCGCGGTCGGCGACGACCTTGTCGTGCCAGGCGGCGCGGTCGAGTTCGGTCAGCTCGTGGCCGAAGGACCGCAGGTGCGCCACGATGTCGGCGAAGCCGACCGGGGTCCGGCCGGACAGGTGGAAGGTGCGGCCCGCGGTGTCGGGCCGCCGGGCCAGGGCGAGCACGGCGGCGCTGACGTAGTCCACCGGCACGAGGTGGAAACTGCCGCCGAGGCCGGCGGGGACGGCGCGGGCCTGCACCATGCCCTTGACGCTCAGCCACACGAAGTCGCGGGTCTGGCAGGCGCCGCGCCGCTGGTCGCCGGAGACCAGGTCGACCCGGTGGACGGTGACCGGCAGCCCCCGTTCGCGGGCCCGGCCGAGCAGTTGCTCGGCCACCCACTTGCTCTGGGTGTAGCCGGTCCGCAGCTCCTCGGGCGGCCCGGTCGGGTCGTCGGGGCGCAGCGGAACGCCGGGGGTGACCGGCCGGGCGAACACGCCGGTGGTGGAGATGTGGTGCAGCGGGACGGTGCGGTGGCGGGCCGCGAGGCGCAGCAGTTCCACGGTGCCGCCGACGTTGGCGTCCTTCAGCGCGGCGTACGGCTGGAGCCAGTTGACGTGGGCGCCCGCGTGGATGATGAGATCGACCGACCGGGCGAGGTCGTCGAACTGTTCCGCCGTCAGGCCCAGCCGGGCCCTGGCGAGGTCGCCGACGACCACGTCGAGGCGGCCGGTGTCGACCTCGTCCCACACCTCGTACCAGCGCATGTTGTCCGCCAGGCGGCGCAGTGCGTCGTCCCGGTCGGTGCCGCGGACCAGGCAGCGCACTCTGGCGCGGGTGGTACGCATCAGGTCGCGCAGCAGGAACGCGCCGACGAAGCCGGTGGCGCCGGTGAGCAGGACCTCGCCGGGGTCGGCCACGGCCTCGACGGTGGTGGCGGCGGGCCGGATGTCGTCGGGGAGGACCGTGTCGGCGGCGAAGTCGTCCGTCGTCCGGCCTCCGCCGTCGGGTGCTTCGCCGTCGGGTGTTGCGCCGTCGGGTGCGGCGGGCCGCAGGTCGCGCAGCAGCCGGTCGGCGACGGACCGCGGGGTCGGGTGGTCGAAGACCAGGCCGGGTGGCAGCCGCAGCCCGGAGGCGGCGTCGAGCTGGTTGCGCAGCTGGACGGAGCTGAGCGAGTCGAAGCCCAGCTCGGGGAAGGACGCGTCGGCGCGCACGGCGTCCGGGCCGGTCAGGCCCAGGAGGTGGGCGACCCGGGCCCGTACCAGGTGCAGGACGCGCGCCCGCCGCTCGGCGGGCGGCAGGGCGGCCAGTTCGTCGGCGAGCGCCATGGGTGATGCCGACTCCCCCGCCGGGTGGCGGGCGCCGCGGCGGGCCAGCCCGCGCAGCAGGGGCGGGACCGGAACCTGCCCGCGGACCGTGTCCAGGTCGATCGGGCAGGCCACCACCAGGGGGGCCGCGGCGGCGACCGCGGCGTCCAGCATGGCCATGCCGTGCTCGGCGGAGATCGTCCCGAAGCCTTCCCTGGCGACCCTGCGCAGGTCGGCCGCCGCCGACATGCCCCCGTCCTCCACCGTCCACGGCCCCCACGCCACCGAGACGGCAGGCAGCCCGGCGGCGGCCCGGCGCTGGGCGAGGGCGTCGAGCGCGGTGTTGGCGGCGGCGTAGTTGGCCTGCCCGGGACCGCCGAAGGTCCCGGCGACGGAGGAGAAGAGCACGAACGCGGTGAGGTCGTGACCCCGTGTCAGCTCGTCCAGGTGCCGGGCCGCGTCGGCCTTGGGGCGCAGGACCGTCTCCAGGCGCTGCGGGGTGAGCGCGGTGAACGCGCCGTCGTCCAGGACGCCGGCCGCGTGCACGACCGCGCGCAGTGGCCGGTCGGCGGGGATGCGCTCCAAGGCGGCGGCGAGTGCCGCCCGGTCGCCGACGTCGCAGGTTTCGACGGTGGCGTGGGCGCCCAGCGCGGCCAGCTCCTCGACCAGGGACGCGGCGCCGGCGGCGCGCGGGCCGCTGCGGCTGGTCAGCGTCAGGTGCCGTACGCCGTGCCGGGCCGCCAGGTGGCGGGCCACCTCGGCGCCCAGCGCGCCGGTGCCACCGGTGATCAGCACGGTGCCGTCGGTGGGCCAGTGCGGCGTCCCGGTGGGTGCCGCGGCGGGGGCGAGCCGGGGCACCAGGACCCGGCCGCCGCGCACGGCCACCTGCGGCTCGCCGGAGGCGGCGACGGCCGCCAGAAGCGACGGCGGGACCTCGGTGGCGGACTCGTCCACGTCGACCAGGACGAACCGGCCGGGGTGCTCGGACTGGGCGGAACGCAGCAGGCCCCAGACGGGGGCCGCGTCCGACGGCGGCTGCCCGTCCACCGCCACCGCGCCGCGGGTGACAACGGCGAGGGGGGTGCCGGGGGGCCCGTCGGCGAGACCGCGCTGGGCCATGTCGAGCACGCGGTGCAGCGGGTCCGCGGCAGCCACGTGCGTACACGGCGGGACGGGCCCTTCGGCGGCGGGCAGGACCACCGGGGTCCACACGACCCGGTGGAGGCCGTCCGCCGGGAGCACCGGGGGTGGATCGCCGTAGGTGACCTCCTCCGCGGCGGCGATCACTCGCCCGGCCGCGTCGGTGAGCAGCAGGCCGGGCCCGCCGGGCGGGGCGGGTGCGACGCGTGCCGCGTCCGCGCCCGCGGTGTGGACGCGCACGCCCCGCCAGCGGAGCACGGGCCGGTGGCCGATCGCGGCGGACAGCAGCCCCGGGTGGAGGATGTAGCGCTCCGCGTCGTCGCCGTCCACGGTGCACGCGCCGTCCGCGGCCGGGGGCGGCACGGCCGGGGGCGGCACGGCGGGCGTCGGGCTGAGGGTGCCGTGGGCGTACCGGGTCCACGCGCCACTCTCCGAGGGGCGGGCGTGGACGCGCAGGTCGCGGCGGCCGTCGGCGCCCGGCGCCGCTACCGTGACCTGGAGCTGGAGCGCTCCGCTCGCGGGTGGGACGGCGTCGATGGCGAGGGTCTCCACGGTGGTGCAGTCGACCTCGTCGGCGGCGCGCAGAGCCGCCTCGACCCAGACCGTCGCGGGTGTGCCGGGGCCGGTCAGCCGCCCCGTCAGCGTGACGCGCCCGCTCTCCGGGTCCTCGACGGCCGAGGTGAGCAGCGGATGCCCGGTCGCGGAGCGGTCGGCGCCGCGCCGGGCGGCCTGCCAGTAACGGCGGTGGTCGAAGGCGTAGGTGGGCAGGTCGGTCCGGCGCGCGCCGCGGTCCGCGAAGAAGCCCTCCCAGTCCACCGGCACACCCGCCGCGAACAGCCGGCCCAGGCCGGTCACCGCGACCGCCGCCTCATCGCCGCCGCGGCGGCCCAGCGCCACCGCCACCGGCACGTCGGCCGGCATCCCCGTCAGCACGGCGTCCGGGCCCACCTCCACGAAGGTGTCCACCCCCGCCGCCGACATCGCCGCCGCGGCGTCCGCGAACCGCACCGGTTCGCGCACATGCCGCACCCAGTACCCCGGGTCCGTCACCTCCTCCGGGCCCGCCATACGCCCCGTCAGACCCGAGACCAGCGGCACGGCCGGTGCGGCGAGGCGCAGCTCGCGCACCACCGCGCCGAAGGCGTCGAGCATCGGGTCCATCAGGGG
>NZ_BBOX01000419.1 GCF_001553455.1 Streptomyces hygroscopicus subsp. hygroscopicus | reverse complement strand
TGCGAACGTGGTGCGGTCCAGCCCCTCCCCCGTCGCGACCGCTTCGGCGAGCTCCGGCGAGAACCGCCCGCACACATCCGCGAACACCCGGGCGAACAGCGGGAACGCCGCCGACAGGCCGCTGCCCATGCCCGCCCACTGTGCCCCCTGGCCGGAGAACACCACGCCCACCCGGCGTCGGCGGGCCGCCGGTTCGGGGGCGTCGCCGCCGGCGGCGGCGGTCAGGCCGGGCAGCAGGTCCGCCGCCGACCGGCCGGACACGACCGCGCGGTACGGCAGCACGGCGCGGGTGGTCGCAAGCGAGTAGGCCACATCGGTCAGGGCGCCGTCGGGGACGGCGGTGAGGTGGTCGCGCAGCCGGTGCAGCTGGTTGCGCAGCCCGCCGGGGGTGGCGGCGGTGACGGCGAGCGGCAGGACGGAGGTGTGCGGCGTCTCCGCAACGGGCACGGGCCCGGCGTCGGCGGCGGGCGGCTCCTCGATGATCACGTGTGCGTTGGTGCCGCTGATCCCGAACGACGACACCCCCGCCCGCCGCACCCGGCCGGATGCGTGCGGCCAGGGCTGCTCGTGTACGGCGAGCCGCACGGCGCCGGCCGACCAGTCCACGACGGTGGTGGGCTCGTCGGCGTGCAGGGTGCGCGGCACGGCCCCGTACCGCAGGGCGAGCAGCATCTTGATGACGCCGCCGACCCCGGCGGCGGCGGAGGTGTGGCCGATGTTGGACTTCAGCGAGCCCAGCCAGAGCGGGGGCCGGTCGCCGCGGTCCCGGCCGTACGTGGCCAGCAGCGCCTGCGCCTCGATGGGGTCGCCGAGCCGGGTACCGGTCCCGTGCCCCTCCACCACGTCGACATCCGCGCCGGTGATTCCCGCGTCCGCCCACGCCGCCCGGATCACCCGCTCCTGGGCGGGGCCCGACGGGGCCGTCAGCCCGTTGGAGGCGCCGTCCTGGTTCAGCGCCGAACCGCGCACCACACCCACCACCGGATGCCCGAGCCGGCGCGCGTCCGACAGCTTCTCCACCAGCAGCACGCCCACGCCCTCGGACCAGCCCGTACCGTCCGCGCCCGCCCCGTACGACTTGCACCGCCCGTCGGCCGCGAGACCCTGCTGGCGCGAGAACTCGATCCAGGCGCCGGGGGCGGACATGACGGTGACGCCGCCGACGAGCGCCAGCGTGCAGTCGCCGCCCCGCAGGGCCTGAACGGCGAGGTGCAGGGCGACCAGCGAGGAGGAGCAGGCGGTGTCCACGGTGATCGCCGGCCCGTGCAGGCCGAGGGTGTAGGCGACGCGGCCGGAGGCCACGCTGGCCGCGCTGCCGGCGAGCAGGTATCCGCGCAGCTCGTCCGGGCCGGTGTCCATGTCGGTGTAGGTCTGGCCGGCGAAACCGGCGAACACACCGGTGGGGGTGGCGCGCAGCGCGGCCGGGTCGATGCCCGCGCGCTCGACCGCTTCCCAGGCGACTTCGAGGAGCAGGCGCTGCTGCGGGTCGGTCGCCAGCGCCTCGCGGGGCGTCATGCCGAACAGCGCGGCGTCGAAGTCACCGGCGCCGTCGAGGAATCCACCGCGAGTGGTGTCGCAGCGGGCGGCGAGGTCGGCCAGGTCCCAGCCGCGGTCGTCGGGGAAGTCGCCGATCGCGTCGGCCCCGTCGCGGACGAGCCGCCACAGGTCCTCCGGGGTGCGGACACCGCCCGGGTACCGGCAGGCCATCGACACCACGGCGATCGGATCGTCGTCACCGGACTCCAGTTCGGCGAGGCGGTCCCGGGTACGCCGCAGTTCCTCGGTGGCCCGCTTGAGGTAGGCGGCGAGCTTCTGCTCGTTGGGGGTGGGCATCGGGATCACTCCGCTTCCGGGCCGAGTTCGCTGTCGACGTAGGCGAACAGGTCGTCGAGGGACGGGTCGTCGGGGGCCGGGTCGGGCCCGGGGCGCAGCTCGGTGTGCAGGTGTTCGGCGAGCGCGGCCGGGGTGGGGTGGTCGAAGACCAGCGTGGCGGAGAGCGCCAGGCCGCTGAGCCGGTTGATCCGGTTGCGCAGTTCGACGGCGGTGAGGGAGTCGAAGCCCATCTCGTGGAACGGCCGCTCCGGATCGACGGCGCCGGGGTCGGCGTGGCCGAGCACGGCCGCGGTCTGCTCGCACACCGCTTGGAGGACGTACGGGCCCCGGTCGGCCGCGGGGAGGCCGGCGAGCCGTTCGCGGAACCCGGGGTCCGTGGGCGCCGCGGTGGGCGCCGCCGCCACGGTCGCCGGCGGGGCGCCGTCGGCGATCCAGTAGTGCTGGTGGTCGAAGGCGTAGGTGGGCAGGTCGGTCGGGCGCGCGCCACGGCCCGCGAAGAAGCCCTCCCAGTCCACCGGCACACCCGCCGTGAACAGCCGGGTCAGCGCGGACACCGCACCGTCCGCCTCGTCGGCGTCCCGCCGTACCAGCGGCACCGCCACCGGCACCTCGGTGAGCAGCCCCGTCAGCGTCCCGTCGGGCCCGGCCTCCACGAACACGTCCACCCCGTCGGCGCGCATCGCCGCCACCGCGTCCGCGAACCGCACCGGTTCGCGCACATGCCGCACCCAGTACCCCGGGTCCGACAGCTCGCCCGGCTCCACCGGCCGGCCGAGGAGACCCGACACCACCGGCATGCGCGGCTCGCTCAGTGTCACCTCGCGGAGCGCGGCGGCGAAGGCGTCGAGCATCGGGTCCATCAGGGA
>NZ_BBOX01000418.1 GCF_001553455.1 Streptomyces hygroscopicus subsp. hygroscopicus | reverse complement strand
CGCCACCTCCGTACGTTCCTGCTCGGCGCCGTCCCCCGACCACAGCGTCCGGGCCAGCTCCGGCGAGAAGCGCCCGCACACGTCCGCGAACACCCGCCGGAAAACGGGGAACGCCGCCGACAGCGCCCGGCCGGGCGCCGCCCGCCGTGCCCCCTGGCCGGAGAACACCACGGCCACCCGGCGGTCGGCGGACGCGAGGTCGGACGTGGCCCGGTCGAGCCGCTCGACGGCCTCCGCGGAGGTGTGGGCGACGACCGCCGTACGGTAGGCGAGCGGCGACCGGGACACGGCGAGGGAGTAGGCCACGTCCAGCGGGTCGGCCGTGCCCTCGCCGAGCCGGGTGGACAGCCGCTCCACCTGGCCGCGCAGGGCGGCGGCGGACCCGGCGGACACCACGAACGGCAGGGCGGGGGTTCCGGTTTCGGCGGGCTCGGCGGGCTCGGGCACCGGCTCGGCCGGCGGTTCTTCGATGATCACGTGTGCGTTGGTGCCGCTGATCCCGAACGACGACACCCCCGCCCGCCGCACCCGGTCCGGGGTACGCGGCCACGGCCGGGCCTCGGCCAGCAGCCGGACGTCGCCCGCCGCCCAGTCGACCTCCGGGGTCGGTTCCTCGGCGTGCAGGGTGCGCGGCATGCGCTCGTACCGCATGGCCTGGAGGACCTTGATGACGCCGGCGACGCCCGCGGCGGCCTGGGTGTGGCCGATGTTGGACTTCAGCGAGCCGAGCCAGAGCGGGCCCTGGTCGCCGCGGTCCCGGCCGTACGTGGCCAGCAGCGCCTGCGCCTCGATGGGGTCGCCGAGCCGGGTACCGGTCCCGTGCCCCTCCACCACGTCGACATCCGCGCCGGTGATTCCCGCGTCCGCCCACGCCGCCCGGATCACCCGCTCCTGCGCCAGGCCGGAGGGGGCGGTCAGCCCGTTGGAGCTACCGTCCTGGTTCAGCGCCGAACCGCGCACCACACCCACCACCGGATGCCCGAGCCGGCGCGCGTCCGACAGCTTCTCGACCAGCAGCACCCCCACGCCCTCGGACCAGCCCGTACCGTCCGCGCCCGCCCCGTACGACTTGCACCGCCCGTCGGCCGCGAGACCCTGCTGGCGCGAGAACTCGACGAAGGTGGTCGGGGTGGCCATCACGCTGACGCCTCCCGCGAGCGCCATGGCGCACTCGCCGTTGCGCAGGGCCTGAACGGCGAGGTGCAGGGCGACCAGCGAG
Source organism: Streptomyces hygroscopicus subsp. hygroscopicus (assembly GCF_001553455.1). Classification (GTDB taxonomy): domain Bacteria; phylum Actinomycetota; class Actinomycetes; order Streptomycetales; family Streptomycetaceae; genus Streptomyces; species Streptomyces hygroscopicus. The sequence goes on along the minus strand of NZ_BBOX01000418.1, from coordinate 1,004 downwards.
GAGGAGCAGGCGGTGTCCACGGTGATCGCCGGGCCGCGCAGGCCGAAGGTGTACGCGATGCGGCCGGACGCCACGCTGCCCGCCGAGCCGGTCATCAGATAGCCCTCGACCCCGTCCGGGAGCCGCTCGGCGCGGGCGGCGTAGTCGTGGTAGGCGACGCCCATGAACACGCCGGTGGAGCTCTCGCGGATGTCGGCGACCGGGATGCCGGCGCGTTCCCAGGTCTCCCAGGCGACTTCGAGCAGCAGCCGCTGCTGCGGGTCCATGGCGAGGGCCTCCCGCGGGCTGATGCCGAACAGGGCGGCGTCGAAGTGCCCGGCGTCGTACAGGAACCCGCCGTGGCGGGTGGCCGAGCGGCCGGTGCCTTCCGGGTCCTCGGCGAAGAGGCGCGCGGTGTCCCAGCCGCGGTCGGTGGGGAACTCACCGATCGCGTCGGCCCCGTCGCCGACGAGCCGCCACAGGTCCTCCGGGCCGCGCACGTCGCCGGGGAAGCGGCCGGCCATGGCGACGATGGCGATCGGGTCCTCGCCGTCGGGGGCGGCGGCCGTGGTGGTCCCGCCCGCCTCGGCCGCCGGGTCCGGCGCGTCGCCGAGCAGGCGCTCGCGCAGGTGGGCGGCGAGCGCGGCCGGGGTCGGGTAGTCGAACAGCAAGGTGGCGGGCAGCGGCAGCCCGGTCGCGGACCGCAGCCGGTTGCGCAGCTCGACCACGGTCAGCGAGTCGAAGCCGGACTCGCGGAACGCGCGGTCCGGGTGGATGGTGTCCCGGTCGGCCGCGTCGTAGCCGAGCGCCGTCGCGGCGTGGCCGCGCACCAGGTCCAGCAGGTGCCGGTCCTGGTCCGCCCGGGAGAGCCCGGCCAGCCGGCCCGCCTCCCCGCTCACCTCGGCCGTCTCGGTGGTGAGGGCACGGGCCGGGGCGCGCACCAGGCCGCGCAGGAGCGGCGCGAGCGCGTTCTCCCCCGCCCGGTTGCGGAGCGCGGCGAGGTCGAGGCGGGCGGGGACCACCAG
>NZ_BBOX01000417.1 GCF_001553455.1 Streptomyces hygroscopicus subsp. hygroscopicus | reverse complement strand
CCAGAGTGCGGTCCCCGCCGAGCGCGGCGGCGAACAGGGCCAGGCCGTCGGCGGTGGACATCGGGGCGAGGCCGGACCTGCGCAGCCGCGCCAGGTCCGCGTCGGCGAGGCTGCCCAGGCCGCTGGGGCGCTCCCACAGTCCCCACGCCAGGGAGACGCCGGGCACGCCCCGGGCACGGCGCCGGTGGGCGAGCGCGTCGAGGAAGGTGTTGGCGGCGGCGTACGCGGACTGGGCCGGGAGGCCGAGCACGCCGACGGCCGAGGAGAACAGCACGAAGGCGGTGAGCGGCAGGTCGCGGGTGAGCTCGTCCAGGTGGACCGCCCCGTCGGCCTTGGGGCGCAGCACCGCGTCGAGCCGCTCGGGCGTCATGGCGTCCAGCGGGGCGTCGTCGGCCGCGCCCGCCAGGTGGTAGACGCCGGTCAGCGGATGCGTGGCGGGGATGCCGTCGATCACGGCGGCGAGCGCGGCGCGGTCGGCCACGTCGCAGGCGCGTACGGAGACGTCGGCGCCCGCGGCCGTGAGTTCGGCGGCCAGTTCGGCGGCGCCGGGGGTGTCCGCGCCGCGCCGCCCGGTGAGCACCAGGTGGCGGGCCCCGGCGGCGACGAGGTGGCGGGCCAGGTCGCCGCCGAGGCTGCCGAGGCCACCGGTGATCAGGTGGGTGCCGGTGGGATCTGCGGCGGTCCGGCCGGCGCCGGCGGTACGGACCAGCCGGGGCACCAGGATGGCGCCGTCACGGATCGCGGCCTGGTTCTCGCCGGCCGCCACGGCGAGGGCGGCGGCGCGCCGCACGGCGGCCTCGTCGGCGGCGGCATCGGCGTCCACCAGCACGAACTGGTCCGGATGCTCGGCCTGCGCGGAGCGCACCAGACCCCACAGGGCGGCCCCGGCGGGGTCGGAGACATCGGCGGGGCCGCGCACCGCGACCGCGCCGCGGGTGAGCACGACCAGGCGCGCGGCCGGGGAGTGTTCGTCGGCGAGCCAGGCATGGAGGGCCGTCAGGCCGCGTGCCGCCGTGGCACGGGCGTGTGCCGCCCCCCGCCCGGCTGCCGGTGCCGCGTCCGTCGCCTCTGGCAGGTCACCCGGACCGAGCGCCTGCCCGGCCGGCGGTGCCGCGTCCGGCAGATCACCGGACCCGAGCCCGTACCCGGTCCGAGGCGCCGCGGCCCCCGCGTCGGGCAGGCCGCCGGGCC
>NZ_BBOX01000416.1 GCF_001553455.1 Streptomyces hygroscopicus subsp. hygroscopicus | reverse complement strand
GGGCAGGCCGCCGGGCCCGGCCGCGTCGTCGGCCGGTGTCACGATCCGCAGGCCGGCTCCGGCCGCGGTGGCCGCTCCGGCCGGCAGCGGCTGCCAGTCGAGTGCGTACAGGGCGCCGCCGCCCGGGGTGACGGCCGTCAGGCCGGCGGCGGGGACCGGTCGCATCAGCAGCGAGTCGACGGCGGCCACCGGGCGGCCCGCGGGGTCGGTCGCGGTAACGCTCACCGCGTCGCCGCCCGCCGGGGCGACGCGCACGCGCAGGGTGGTGGCCCCGGCCGCCGGTACGCGGACGCCGGACCACGTGAACGGCAGTCGCACCGTGCCGGCCCCGGTGGCCGGGGTACGCAGCAGCTCCGCGTGGAGGGCCGCGTCCAGCAGGGCGGGGTGGACGGCGTAACGGCGGGCGTCGGCGTGGTGGGCCTGGTCGAGGGCGACTTCGGCGTACATCTCGTCGCCCAGGCGCCAGGCGGCGCGCAACCCCCGGAAGGCGGGCCCGTATCCGTAGCCGTCGGCTTCCCGGTCGGCGTAGAAGGCGGTCACGTCGACCGGTTCCGCGCCGGGCGGGGGCCAGGCGGCGGGCGGCCGCGGGCTGGGGGCGGCCGTGGTCAGGGAGCCGGTGGCGTGCCGGGTCCAGGGCTCGTCGTCACCGGTGTCCGGGCGGGCGTGCACGTCGACGGGGCGCGTCCGGTGGGCGTCGAGCGCGCCGACGGTGACCCGGAGCTGGACCGCCGTCCCCTCGGGCAGCAGCAGCGGCCGCTCGACGGTCAGCTCCTCGATACCGGAGCAGCCCACCTCGTCCCCGGCCCGAAGGGCCACTTCGACGTAGGCGGTGCCGGGCATGAGCGCGGTGCCGCCGACGGCGTGGTCGGCCAGCCAGGCGGGCGAACGCGGCGAGAGGCGGCCGGTGAGCACGGTCCGGTCGCCGTCGACCGCGGTCAGGACGGCGCCGAGCAGGGGGTGGTCGGCGGGGGCGAGTCCGGCGGCCGCGACGTCGGAGGGGCCGGTCTCCGGGGACAGCCAGTGGTGGCGCCGCTGGAAGGGGTAGGTGGGCAGGTCGGCCCGGCGTGCCCCGGTGCCGTCCAGGGGCGCGTCCCAGTCCACGGAGAGCCCGCGTACGTGCGCCTCGGCGAGCGAACGCAGGAAGCGTTCCCGGCCGCCCTCGCCGCGGCGCAGGGTGCCCACGGCGGCGGGCTGGTGGCCGGTCTCGTCGGCGGTGTCCAGCAGGGCCGACAGCAGCAGGGGGTGCGGGCTGCACTCGACGAACGCGCGGTGCCCGTGGCCGAGCAGGGCGACCACGGCGGCCTGGAAGTCCACCGGCTCGCGGGCGTTGCGGAACCAGTAGCCGGGGTTGAGGTCGTCGGCGCCCAGCGGGCCACCGGTCACCGTGGAGTAGAGGGCGATCCGCGGCGGGTGGTGGGGGATGCCGTCGAGCAACTCGCGCAGGGGCTCGCGCAGCGGCTCGACCAGGGCGCAGTGCGAGGCGCCCGCGCGGACCACGACGCGGGCGCGGATGCCGTCCGCCTTGCAGTCGGCGACGAAGCGCTCGATCTCGTCGGGCTCCCCCGCGACGGTCACGGCGGCCGGCCCATTGACGACGGCGAGGTCGACGGGCGCGTTCCGCTCGGCGATACGGCGGCGCACACCGTCGGCGGAGAGCTCGACCGCGGCCATCATGCCGCGTCCCGGCAGCTCCTGCGCGAACAGGCGGCTGCGGCGCACCACGACGGTAGCGGCGTCCTCCAGGGTGAGCACACCGGCGACGCAGGCGGCGGCCAGTTCGCCCTGCGAGTGGCCGACGACCGCGGCGGGGCGTACGCCGTGCGCCTCCCACAGGGCGGCGAGCGAGACCATGACGGAGAACAGCACCGGCTGGGCCACGTCGCTGTGTTGCTGGTCGGCGGCGCCCTCCCGGCCGAGCACGGTGTCGAGCAGGGACCAGCCGACGAGGGGGTCGATCACCGCGGCGCACTCGCGCAGCTTGTCGGCGAACGCCGGGGCCTGCTCGTACAGCGCGTTGGCCATGCCCGGCCACTGCGATCCGTGGCCGGGGAAGACGAAGGCGACCCGGCCGTGGTCGGCGGCGGTGCCGTGCACGACGCCCGCGGCCGGGGTGTCGGTGGCCAGCGCCTGAAGGGCGGCCGCGAAGCCGTCGTGGCCGGTGGCCACGGCGACGGCGCGGTGCGGGAAGTCGGCGCGGCCGTGGGCGAGCGAGAACGCCACGTCGGCGGGGTTGGTGCCGGGGTGGGCGGCGAGGTGGTCGAGCAGCTGGGCGGCCTGGGCCCGCAGCGCCGCGGGCGTCTTCGCGGACAGCGGCCAGGCCACGGGCCCCGCCGCGGCGCGGGGCGGTTCGAGGTCGGCCGGCGGGGGCGCCTCCTCCAGGATCAGGTGGGCGTTGGTGCCGCTGATGCCGAACGACGACACGCCCGCCCGGCGCGGTCGTCCCTCGCCGCCGGCCCAGTCGACGGGCTCGGTCAGCAGACGGACCGTGCCCGCGCTCCAGTCGACGCTCGGGGACGGCACGTCGGCGTGCAGGGTGCGGGGCAGCACGCCGTGGCGCAGTGCCATGGTCATCTTGATGACGCCGGCCACCCCCGCGGCCGACTGGGTGTGCCCGATGTTCGACTTCAGCGAGCCGAGCCACAGCGGGCGGCCCTCGGGGCGGTCCTGGCCGTAGGTCTCCAGCAGTGCGTTCGCCTCGATGGGGTCGCCGAGCCGGGTGCCGGTGCCGTGGGCCTCGACCGCGTCGACGTCGGCGCCGGTCAGGTTCGCGGTGCGCAGGGCCGCCCGGATGACGTGGCGCTGCGCGGCACCGTTCGGGGCGGTCAGCCCGTTGGACGCGCCGTCGGAGTTGATGGCCGAGCCGCGGAGCACGGCCAGGACGGGATGGCCGTGGCGGCGGGCGGCGGAGAGACGTTCCAGGACGAGCATGCCGGCGCCCTCGGCCCAGCCGGTGCCGTCGGCGGCGGCGGAGAACGCCTTCGACCGGCCGTCGGGCGACAGTCCGCCGAGCCGGCTCAGCTCGGCGAAGACGCCCGCCGTCGGCATGACGGTCACCCCGCCCGCGAGGGCGAGCGCGCACTCGCCCGCGCGCAGTGAGCGGGCCGCGGTGTGCAGGGCCACGAGCGACGCCGAGCAGGCGGTGTCCACGGTGACGGCGGGTCCGCGCAGGCCGAGGACGTAGGCGATCCGCCCGGACGCGACGCTGGGGGTGGTGCCGGTGTAGAGGTAGCCGTCGGAGCCGTCGCTGTCTTCGCCCATGCGCGGCCCGTACTCCTGGAAGGTGGCGCCGACGAAGACGCCGGTGTCGCTGTCGCGCAGCGAGCCGGGGTCGATGCCCGAGCGCTCCAGGGACTCCCAGGAGGTCTCCAGAAGCAGCCGCTGCTGCGGGTCGAGCGCGGCGGCCTCGCGGGGGCTGATGCCGAAGAACGCGGCGTCGAACTCCGCGATGCCGGCCAGGAAGCCGCCCTCGCGCACGTACGAGGAGCCGCGACGCCGCGGGTCGGGGTCGTAGAGCCGGTCGACGTCCCAGCCGCGGTCGGTGGGGAACGGGCCGATCGCGTCCACGCCGTCGGCCACGATCCGCCACAGGTCCTCGGGGGACCGGACGCCGCCGGGGAAGCGGCAGGCCATGCCGACGATGACCACCGGGTCGTCGTCCGCGCCCCCGCTCTCGGCGGCTGCCGGGAGCTCGTCGGCGGCTGCCGGGGGCTCGTCGGCGGTGCCGGCGCCCGTCGAGAGGTGGCGGGCGAGCCGGCCGGGCGTGGGGTACTCGAAGACCAGGGTCTCCGGGAGGGCGCGGCCGGTGGCGGCGGCCAGCCGGTCGCGCAGCTCCACGGCGATGATCGAGGTGACGCCGATGTCGCGGAAGGCCGCGTCGGCCGGGATCTCGCCGGGGGCGTCGGAGCCGATGACGGCGGCGGTGTGGCGCCGCACCAGGTCCAGCGGGTCCTCGGCCGGCCGTGCGTGACGCCGGTCCGCGTCCGCGGAGGGCGTCGGGGGCGCCGCGGACGCGGGCGCGGCCTGGGCGGTCCTCCCCGAAGTGGCCCCGGCGGAGGCGGCAGGCCCCGGTGGGGACGCGGACCGGGCGGCCGGGGTGGCCTGCCCGGTTCCGGACCCGGCGGGGGCAGCCGCCTCCGATACCGGCGCGGCCGGGCCGCGGTCCCCGGGTACGGGCGCGGCCACAGCGGTCTCTTCGGGTACGGCGCCCGCTTCGGGTACGGCCCCGCCCGAAGCCGCCTGCCCGGCGGCGGACGCCGCGGGCAGCCAGTGCCGGCGGCGGCGGAACGCGTAGGTGGGCAGGGCGACATGGCCGCCGCGCCCGGTCAGCGCCGTCAGGTCCACCTCGGCGCCGGCCACATGCAGCCCCGCCAGGGCCTCCACCAGCGTCTCGGGCTCGGGGCGGCCGGCGCGCAGGGCGCCGAGGAAGCGGCGGCCCTCGGGGACGGTGGAGCGGGCCGCGGCGGTGAGCACCGTGTCGGGCCCCAGCTCCAGATAGGTGGTGACCCCGGCCGCGTCCAGGCGGCGCACACCGTCGGCGAACCGGACGCTGTCCCGCACGTGCCGCACCCAGTACGCGGGGTCGCACAGCTCGGCTGCGGTGGCGATGTCGCCGGTGAGGTCGGAGACGACGGGCAGCCGCGGCGGCGCGTAGGACAGGGACTCCGCGACCGTCCGGAAGGCGTCCAGCATCCCCTCCATGCGGGGCGAGTGGAACGCGTGGCTGACCCGCAGCCGGCGGGTCCTGCGGCCCTCGGCACGCCACCGCTCGGCGAGCCCGTCGACGGCCTCGGCGTCACCGGAGATCACCACGGCGCGCGGCCCGTTGACCGCGGCGACGGACACCCGGTCCGTCAGGCCGTCGTGGTCCAGGGCCGCCCTGACCTCGTCCTCGCCGGCCTCGACGGCCGCCATCGCGCCGCCGCCGGGCAGCGCCTGCATGAGCCGCCCGCGGGCGGCGACCAGGGCGCAGGCGTCCGGCAGCGTCAGCACGCCGGCGACGTGTGCCGCGGCCAGCTCGCCGATGGAGTGTCCGAGCAGCAGGGCGGGCCGTACGCCGAGGCCGGTGACGAACCGGTGGAGCGCGACCTCGATGGCGAACAGACCGGGCTGGGCGTACTCGGTACGGTGTACGGCCTCGGCGTCGGGCGAGCCGGGACCGGCCCACAGCACCTCGCGCAGCGGACGGTCGAGCAGGGTGTCGAAGTGCGCGCAGACCTCGTCGAAGGCGGCGGCGAAGGCGGGGTGGGCGGCGTAC
>NZ_BBOX01000415.1 GCF_001553455.1 Streptomyces hygroscopicus subsp. hygroscopicus | reverse complement strand
TGCTGGGGGAGTCGTCGGGCGGCGGGGGTGCTGGGAGGAGTCGTCCGGTGGCGGGCCCGGGGCGGTTTCCTGGGCGGTGGTCAGGGGGCATGCGCGCGTGGGCGCGTGGGCGGGCGGGCTCAGAAGGCGTGCCAGCGCACCGTCGTGTCCCCCTCCCGCAGGGAGGCGACCCGGCGCGCGAACTCGGCCCGCGCCGCCGCGTTGCCCGGCGCGTGCTGGGCCACCCACGCGCAGCCCGCGGTCTCCCGCGCGCCCCGCAGCGTCGCGTGGCCGGGCCACTCCCGGACGTCCCAGCCGTACTCCGCCACGAACTCGTCGTACGCCGCCGCGCCGAGCCCATAGCGGTCCCGGGACAGGTCCATCACCACCAGATCGTGCTCGCGCAGATCGTGGGAGAAGGTCTCCAGGTCCACCAGCACGGGCCCGTCCGGGCCGACGTGCACATTCCTCGGCAGCGCGTCGCCGTGGATCGGGCCGGGGGTGAGCCGCGGGGTCAGCTCCTCGACGGCGGTCGCGAAGTCGTCCCGGCGGGCGCGCAGATACGCCGCGTCCGCCGGGTCGATCGCGTCCCCGGCCACCCGCAGCCAGCGCTCGACCCCGCCCAGCAGATCGCGGCGCGGCAGCGGAAGCGGGCACAGATCGGGCGGTGGGTCGGGCAGCGCGTGCACCATCCGCAGCAGTTCCGCGAGGTCGCGCGGCCGGGCGGGCCGTACGGGCTCGGGCAACTGTCGCCAGTACGTGACGAGATGGCCCCCGAACGGCAGCGGCTGCTCGGAGCCGAAGCGCCGGTCGGGACGCACCGCGGGCAGCCCCTCCCGGGCGAGCCAGTCGGCGATCCTCAGCTCCCGGGCGGCCCGGTCCCACACCTGAAGATCGCGACTGATCCGGACCACCAGGGACAGGCTGTCGAGGGCGAAGACGGCGTTCTCGCCGAGGGCCAGCACCCGGGCCTCCGCCGTACCGGCCCGGTAGGGCGGCAGCGCGGCCGACAGCACCGCTCGCGCCCGCTCCTCCGTGAAGGCGAGATCCGCCACCGCCGCACCCTCCTGATCGTTCCGCTCCCAGTCTCGCATCAGGCGCGACGGGGGACCGGCGCGGTCTCCTCACCATGGCGGACTCGTCGTCCTCGGCACCTGACCGTGCCATCGACCGGGTCCCCCACGCAGACCGTTACCCCGCGGCAAAGGTTGCCCTCACCACGTCTTGTCCTTTGTCTTACGTGGTTCTTACCTTCAAGTGAACTCTTTTCGAACGCCAGGAAGACTGACCATGCCCCGAGACATACCGCCGCTCGCCGAGGTCCGCAGGATCACCGAGAAGAAGCGAGACGCGTGGTGGACCGTCATGCTCGTGGACCCGGTGGCCACACCGCTGGTCCGCTGGATCGCGAAGTACACCCGGGCCACCCCCAACCAACTGACCTGGGGCGCGTTCCTGGTGGGCCTCGGGTCCGCCGCCTGCTTCGCTCAGGGCGACTGGAGATGGCTGCTGCTCGGGGCCGTGCTCTACCACGTGAGCTTCATCTTCGACTGCATGGACGGCAAGCTCGCCCGGCTGACCGGCACCGGTTCGGTCTTCGGGGCCTGGCTCGACTTCGTCTTCGACCGGATCCGGGTGCTGGTCTGCTCGGTCGCCCTGATGGGCGGCCAGTACGCGCGCACGGACGACGTCCTGTATCTGTGGCTGGCGCTGGCCGTGGCCTCCCTGGACGCGCTGCGCTACATCGACTCTCTCGAGATCTTCAAGATCCGGCATGGGATGCGCAAGCAGATCAAGGCCCGGATGCGCGCGGCCCGCAAGGCGGAGAACCAGGCCGAGCTGGCGTTCATGGAGGACCTGCTGCGGGAGAACCCCGAGGCCGATCTGGAGACGGACCGCGACACGGTGGCCCCCCTGGAGCCGGTGGCCCCCCTGGAGCCGGCACCCGCCACATCCGCCATGGAGGCCACCCCGGCCACGTCGGTCACCCCGGCCGCGTCCTCCCTGGAGACCACCTCGGCCGCACCGGTCACCTCTGCCGCACCGGCCCTCTCGGCCACCCGCGCCCTGGACGGCGCGTCGGCGCCGTCCACCGCGGCCGCGACAGGGGCCGCCACTGACGCCCCGGCCCCGGCTCAGGCTCCGGCCCGCCGCCGCACCGCGGTCGTCGATCTGCACCAGGAGTTCCGGCGCCGCTTCCCCTGGTGGGTCCGGTGCCGGAACTTCCTGCTGCGCCACCGCATCCGGGCGCATCTCATCAGCGGTGTCGAGTTCCAGATGGGCGTGTTCATCATCGGCCCGGCCGTCGACGCGGTGGTGGCGACGACCGTCGTATCGGGCGTGCTGCTGCTCATCTTCGAACTGGCCATCATCTACAAGCTGCTGCTGTCCACCCGGGACTTCACCCGCACCATCAACTCCTTCGAGACGGCCGCCGCCCCGGTCAACTCCTGAGCCACGGCCCGTTCCGGTCGTCCACCGGCCTGCCGGTGCCGGTCGTCCGCGTCCGGCACCGGCGCGGTGACGCGACGGCGGTCACCCGGCCGGTGGCGCGTACCCCGTCGATCACCGTGCCGACCGCCTCGCGGCAGGCCGGGTCGTTCGCCGTGGGCCCGCCGTCCTTCGCCCTGGATCGGCACGGTTTCCCCTGCCGTTTCGTCAATGCCCGCCTCGTCGAGAATCTTCGAGACGCGCCCGGACTCGCCGGGAACCTGCGCGCTGTCCGCCACGTCCGCCACGTCCGCCACACCCGCCATCGAGCCGACGGCCAGGCGAGGTTGACCAGCGGCACCCGGCCCCCGGCCGCCGCCCACCGGTGACGGGCGCTCCAGCCGCCCGTGCGGGCGGCTGTCCCGCGCGGTTTCCCCAAGCGGTCTGTGTCCGCCACCGCATCCCCTGATCGCCCTGGTGGCAGCCCCTCTCCAGCACACCCGGAGAACGCTGGGCCGCGGGCGCTGGGCGACCCATCCCGCTCACCGGTGACGCCCGCGGTGGATGTCTCCGCCGACAGAGCGGTACCGGCCCTGCCTTCCCGATCCAGGCCCCGTGCGCGGGAAGAAGGTTGGCCCGGCGAGGGAACGCGAACGACGTTGCCTACGTCACACCTGGTCGGGGATCTTGAATTGACCCGTACTCATCAGTCAGGGTTTTTGTCAGAACCCGAGTGGCCCCAACACACTCCGGCTCTTCCGCACTTGAGGGATCGGCAGCCATCCGCGGTCCGGTGCGGACAACCCCCCACAACCGCACGAGGAGGAACCCTCGTCATGGCAGTTCACAAGCAGCGCAACGCGCGTCGACTCGGTCTGGCCGTGGCCGCCGCCACCGCCGTCACCGCCGGTGTTTTCGCGGCCGTTCCGGCCGGCGCCGCCACCACGCACCCCGCCGAGGGCACGGTGTACGGCACCCAGGCCGCGAACACCGTGGACGGCAGCTACATCGTCATGCTCAAGGGCGGCAAGAGCGTCAAGGCCGCCGAGAAGGGCAAGGACCTCGCCGAGACCTACGGCGGGAAGCTGCGCCGCACCTACCACTCCGCGATCAACGGCTTCTCGGCCAGCGGGCTGACCGAGACCGAGGCCAAGCGGCTGGCCGCCGACCCGTCGGTGGCCAAGGTGGTCCAGAACCACCGGTACACCATCAAGGGCACCCAGGAGAACCCGCCCTCGTGGGGCCTGGACCGGATCGACCAGGAAGACACCAAGGGCGACGACGCGTACAACTACCCCGACAGCGCGGGTGAGGGCGTCACCGCGTACGTCATCGACACCGGCGTGCGCACCAGCCACAAGGACTTCGAGGGCCGCGCCACCTCCGGCTTCGACGCGGTCGACAACGACGACGACGCCGACGACGGCAACGGCCACGGCACGCACGTGGCGGGCACCATCGCCGGGGCCGAGCACGGCGTGGCCAAGAAGGCCAACATCGTCGCGGTGCGGGTCCTGGACGACCAGGGCTCGGGCACCACCGAGCAGGTCGTCGCGGGCATCGACTGGGTCACCGGGCACCACGAGGGCCCGTCCGTCGCCAACATGAGCCTGGGCGGCAGCCCGGACGAGGCGCTCGACGCGGCCGTGCAGAAGGCCATCGACTCCGGTGTCACCTTCGCCGTCGCGGCGGGCAACGAGTCCAGCGACGCCGGCCAGAGCTCGCCCGCGCGGGTGGAGGACGCGATCACCGTCGCCTCCAGCACCGACCAGGACGAGCAGTCCGACTTCTCCAACTACGGCTCGGTCGTGGACATCTACGCCCCCGGCTCGGACATCACCTCCGACTGGAACACCGGCGACGACGCGACCAACACCATCTCCGGTACGTCGATGGCCACCCCGCACGTCGTGGGCGCCGCCGCCGTCTACCTCAGCGGCCACCAGGACGCGGCTCCGGCCGACGTGGCCAAGGCGCTGACGGACGGCGCGACCGCCGACAAGATCTCCAACCCGGGTGAGGGCACGCCCAACAAGCTGCTGCGGGTCGTGGAGTAAGTCCCCTACGGGTGAAGTGATCAGTCCCAGGGGCGCAGCCGGGCAGCGAGACCACCCGGCTGTGCCCCTGGGCGGTCGGGCCCGCTCTTCGTGTTCTACCCGGAGGGTCAGGCCCGGGCCTCAGCCTTCCAGCTCCTGGCGTACGGAGTCGAGATTCAGTTCGACGGTGAACTCTCCGGCGACGTCGACGGATGCCTTGCCGGTGATGGTGGCCGCCTCGCGGTAGGTGTCTCCGTCCAATTCGTGCACCACCACGCACAGGTCTGGTTCCATCTCGACCCGCCAATAGGCGGGCACCTTCGCTTGGGCGTAGAGCGCGGGCTTCAGGATGCGGTCGGCGGCCCGGTTGAACGGCGACACGATTTCACCCAGAAGCAGGGCCGCGTGGAGAGGCGCGGCCAGTGTGCCGCGTGGGACGGCGGCGCGGTCCACGACGGCGATGTCGGGAATGAACAGTCTGGCTTCCCCCGTCACGTTCACTGCTTCGCCTGAGCGGAACGGCGCGCCCGACCGGGCCAGGGCGGCCTTGATCTGACTGTGCAATGCGGAAGACACGGTCTGGTGGTCCCAGTCAGGAGCAGGGGACATCATGAGGACACCGTCCACGAGTTCGAAGCGGGCGCGTGCCGGATGCTCCGGGAGTGCAAGGACGTCCTCGACCGTCCAGGGGCCTTCGTGATCGTCGATTCGCGTCTCAGCGACGCTCATGATCGTCACCACCGCCTCCTCGTGTGTTCCTCGGCTCCAGCATGGCACGCAGCTCTGACGACTGCCGACGCTTCCACTCCGAGCCGCGAGGCAGCGGCCAGAAGGGTGAATATCACCCACAGGAGTGAGTCGAACACGGGGATGGCGAGGGTGCCCCGCTACGGCGCCACCTGGATCGTGCCGCCCACCGCACGTTCGCCCGTCGTGTCGGAGGTGACGTTGGCGATCCTGCCGTTCACGGCCATGGCGGTGGAGCCGCCGCCGTCCATGTTGTCGGAGGCTGCTGATAGAACATGTCGCACAGCTGTCGGACACGGAGCCTTGGGAGCCTCAGCCTTGTCGTACGTGCAACACGCCCGGAACTTCCACGGTTTACCGGTACTGACCGTTCCGCCGTACACCCCCGCCACGCTGCTGGCCGATGCCGCTTCCGTCGCATGGCGTCTTCAGTCCGGGCCGTACCCCACCGACGAGGACCCCGACGTCTGCTGGGAGCGCTTCACCGGCACGGTGGAGCTGGAGAAGGTGCGGGCGCTGGTCCTGGGCTACGGCATGGACAGCGTGACCCGGCTCACCGACCTGAGCTCCCGGCTGACCGGACTCGAAGCGGTCTTCCTCGGCGACATCGAGGACGAGGAGGAGATGATCTCCTCGATCGAGCAGTCCGACCTCACACCGCTGCTGGAGGCGTTCCCCGGGCTGCGGGAGCTCGTCGTCCGCGGCGGGGCCGGGCTGGAGTTCCCGGTGGCGGGGCACCCGGGGCTGCGGGCGCTGCGCATCGAGTCCGGCGGACTGCCCCCGCAGGTGGCGGAGAACGTCGCCGCCGCCGACCTGCCCTCACTCGAGCGGCTGGAGCTGTGGCTGGGCGACGACTGGTACGGGGGCGGCACCACCGTCGAGCAGCTCGCCCCGCTCCTCGCGGGTGAACGCAAGCCCGCGCTGCGCCACTTGGGGCTGCAGAACAGCCCCATCCAGGACGAGCTGGCCGCCGCGGTGGCCGCCGCGCCGGTCGTGCCGCGGCTCACCTCGCTGAGCCTGTCCATGGGCACGCTCTCGGACCAGGGCGCGGAGGCGCTGTTGCACGGGCAGCCGCTCACCCACCTCGCGGAGCTCGACCTTTCCCACCACTTCCTCAGCGAAGAGATGATGCTGCGGATATGGACGGCGCTGGAGCCCGCGGGGGTCCGGGTGAACCTGATCGGGAAGCAGGAGCGGGACGAGGAGGAGTGGGAGGACGACGACGAGGAGGACGGGGCGGACGGCCGTTACATCGCCGTGGCCGAATGACCCTCCGGCCCGGACCTCACCCCGCTCGTCCCTCGCACCCTCACCGCTCTGGAAAGGCCCACCATGTCGAACACCCCCGAATCCCAGGACCCGGAGGACCTCCGGTTCACCCGTCTCCGTCTGGGCCATCACACCTCCCAGCTGAGGCCCGGCGAGCGCGTGCCCTTCGGCCACGTGCTGTTCGCCGCGGCCACGGCGGGGTGCGCCCCGGCCGACGTCGTGTCGCGGCTGACCGCACTGGGCTACTCCGACGTCGAGCTTCCCGGTGTCCCGCTGCCCTCCACGGTGGCCCGGGAGGACGCCCTGCTGCTCAAGGCGGACACGTACAACCTCTCCTGGATGGGGCTGGACGAGCCCGTCTCGCTGCGGAACCTGGTCGCCGCCGCGGGGGAGCGGGGGCTCGGCCCCGCCGAGGCCGCCCGGCGGCTGACCGCCCTCGGCTATACGGTCCCGGCCGGCCGCCCGCTGCCCGAAACCCCGGACAGCCGGGACATCATGCTGATCCGCACCGACCCCCGGGGCAGTGCCGAGTTCCTGGACTGGGACGCGGAGGCGAGCCTCCGGCATGTGTTCCGCGTGGCCAGGGAGCTGCGGTGCGATCCGCACACCGTCGCCACCCGCCTGCTCGCCCTCGGCATCCGGCTGCCGTACACCCCGGAACCCGACGACGCGCTGATCCTCGCGCACCCCGGCGCGGCTCTCGGACACGTGGTCACCGTGGCGCGGGAGACCGGCCGCACTCCGGAGGACATCGTCGCCCGCCTGGCGGAGCTGGGCGCCGACCGCCCGAGCACCGTGCCGGACTCCCTGGACGCGGACGACCTGCGCCTGATCAGCGAGAACCTCGACGGCCGGCGCCCCTGGCTGAAGGTGAACACCGTCGTGGGGGTGCAACTGCGGCACATCCTGCGCGCGGCCCTCGCCACCGGCCGGACCCCCGCCGACATCGCCGCGCGCCTGGCCGAGCTGGGGCATTGGCTGCATGAGAACGCCAAGCTGCCCCAGGTCGCGGACCCGGAGGACATCAGGCTCCTGGAGACGGTCGACCGCTCGTTCCTGGACGGCGTCCACCTCGAGCACGTCCTGCGCAGCGCGAGCCTGACCGGGCGGAGCCCGGCCGATGTCGCGGCGCGGCTGACCGCGCTGGGCTACCGGCTGCCCGACGAGGTGGACTACCCGGAGGTGTGCGGCGCGGTGCGCGGGTGACACCCGTGCGGAAGGCTCTGCCGCTGCTCAACGACGGCGCTTCGGTCATCCTGAGCGGCTCCACCGGCGTGGAGGTGGGCGACGAGACGCTCGGCGGGTACGCGGCGACCGGCTGAACGAGATCTGAGTGTGCGCGACCGCGGCCGTCCGGCTGGTCTCCGCAATCGGCGGCCCCGGCAGGCGTCTGGGTACGGTCGGGGCAGGCCGCCCGGATCGGCTCTCAGGCCGTCAGCAGGGCCGGGGGCGCCGTGCGGGCCTCGTCGTAGCGGTCCAGCAGCAGGCGGGCCAGTTCCGGGGCGGGGCCCAGGACGGGGGCCAGGAAGTCCGCGCCCGCGGCCTCGGCGCCCCGCGCGATGCGGTCGGGGAGGCGGCCGGGGGCGATGACGTAGGGGGCCACGGCCACCCGGGCGGCGCCGTCCGCGCGCAGCGCGCGGACGGCGTCCTCGGTGCGGGGGAGGGAGGCGGAGGCGAACGCGGGTCGCACGGCGCACCATCCGGTGTGCCGCCACTCCCGCGCGATTTCAGCGATCACCGCGATCGCCTCCGGGTCGGTGGAGCCCGCCGCGGCCAGGACGACCCCGGTCGAGCGGCGGTCGGCGGGGCGCAGCCCCGCCTCGTACAGGCGGCGTTCCAGGGCGGCCACGAGCAGCGGGGACGGGCCCAGGACCGCGGCCTGGCGGACGGACAGCCGGGGGTGGCGGGCCGTGGCCTCGCGCAGCACCGCCGGGATGTCGGACTTCGCGTGGAAGGCGCGGGTCAGCAGCAGCGGGAGGGCGATCACCTCGGTGGCGTCCTCCGCGGCGAGGCGGGCCAGCACCCGCGGTACGCGTGGCGCGTTGAACTCCAGAAAGGCCGCCTCCGCCCGCAGCCCCGGCCGCAGCGACCGCACCCGCGCACGCAGCGCGTCGACGGTCGCCGCATGGCGCGGGTCGCGGCTGCCGTGGGCGATGATCAGCAGGGTCGGGGCGGACATGGTGGCGTTCTCCGGCTCTCCGTGGTGGTCCGTGGCTTTCCGGGTCAGCGGGCGCTCGCCAGCAGGCCGCGGCTGCGCAGCACCCGGCGCTCGATCGGCGCGAAGATCAGCAGCTCGATGGCGATGCCGACGACGAGGATCAGCAGGATGCCGAGCAGCACCCCCGCCATATCGGAGTTGTTGCGCTGGTTCTCCAGGTACTGGCCGAGCCCCAGGCCCAGGTCCGGGGACTTGGCGATGATCTCGGCGGCCATCAGGGAGCGCCAGGAGAACGCCCAGCCCTGCTTGAGCCCGGCGACGTAACCGGGCAGCGCGGCGGGCAGCAGGATGTGCCGGGCGCTGACCAGACCGCGGGCGCCGAGGGTGCGGCCGGCCCGCAGGAAGAGCGGGGGGACCTGGTCGATGCCGGCGACCAGCCCGTTGGCGATGGAGGGGACCGCGCCCAGCAGGATGACGGTGTACATCATCTGGTCGTTCAGGCCCAGCCAGATCACCGCGGGCGGCACCCAGGCGACCGAGGGCAGCGACTGCAACCCGGACAGGATCGGGCCGAGCCCGGCGCGGATGAACCTCACCCGGGCGACGACCAGACCCAGCGGGGTCGCGATCACCAGCGCGATGAGGAAGCCGAACAGGCCGCGCGAGACACTGGTCCAGATGATGTCCAGCAGTTCGCCCCGCAGCCACAGCTGACGCAGCGCGTCCCAGACGAGCCCCGGGTCGGGGAGCTTGTAGTCGTCGGTGACCTTCGCCAGGACCAGCACCTTCCACAGGGCCAGGACGACGGCGACGGCCACGATGGGCGGCAGCACCTTCTGGACCAGCACCTCGGCCGGTGAGACGCGCTTGGTCTGCACCGCGTCCAGGGCGTCCAGACCGGCCTCCAGGCCCGCCAGGTCCCCGGCGGTGGACTCGCCCTCGCCGGTGGGGGCCGCCGCTTGCTCCCGGACGGACTCGGTCCCGCCGTCGGTGTCCCGCTCGGCCGCGGCGCCGCGGGTGGTCTTAACTCTGGCCATGGCGGCGGATCTCCCCACGCAGTTCTTCGGTGATCTCGACGGACAGGTCGGCGACGGCCGCGTCCTCGATGCGGCGCGGCTGCGGAATGTCCACCGTCCACTGGCGGACGACCCGCCCCGGCCGCGAGGACAGCAGCACCACGCGCTCGGCCAGCCGGACGGCCTCGCGCACGTTGTGGGTCACGAACAGCACGGAGACGCCCGTCTCGCGCCAGATCCGGGTCAGCTCCTCGTGCAGCACATCGCGGGTGATGGCGTCGAGCGCGGCGAACGGCTCGTCCATCAGCAGCACGCTCGAGTCCTGCGCCAGCGCACGGGCCAGCGCCACCCGCTGCCGCATACCGCCGGACAGCTCGTGCACCCGCTTGCCGTAGGCGCCGCCGAGCCGCACCAGCTCCAGCAGCTGCTCGGCCCGCGGCCTGCGGTCGGCGCGCGGCACCCCGCGCAGCCGCAGCGCCAGCTCGATGTTCTTCCCCGCGGTCAGCCACGGGAACAGGGCGTGTTCCTGGAACATCAGGGCCGGCCGGCCGCCGGGCACCTCGATGGTCCCGGCGGACGGCTTGTCCAGGTCGGCGATCAGATTGAGCAGGGTCGACTTACCGCAGCCGGAGGCCCCCAGAAGGCAGACGAACTCCCCGGGCCGCACCGTGAGGTTGATGTCGTCGAGCACGGGCTGAGCGGCCCCGGGGCGGCCGAACGACTTGTGGACGTGGGCGATCGAGACGGACCCGGTGGAGCCGGAGGGGCCGGGCGAGCCCGCGGCCGCGGCGCCCGCCCGGTCGTCCTTCTCGGTGGTCAGTGCCGGGGACATCCGGTCACCTCCTGATGGATGCGTACATGCAGACGTGCGTACGTGTGCGTGGCGTGCGTACGGGACGGACGGTCGCTACTGCGTGCCCAGGCCCGCGGCGGAGACGGTCGGCCTGCCCTCGGCCTTGAGCACCTTGTTCAGCGGGGCCAGGTCGTAGATGCCGCCCAGGTCGGGCTTCTCCAGGAGCCCGGCCTTGACCGCGTGGTCCGCCTCGGTGTCCAGCGTGGAGGCCAGGGGGTCGTCGGTGACCTGGATGGACTTCCACGCCGGGTCGATCACCTCGGCGGGCAGCGGCTTTCCGGTCTCCTTCTTCAGGGCGGCGTTCGCCGCGGCCTTCGCCTGGTCGGGGTTGGCCTTGATCCAGGCGTTGGTCTTCACCGAGCCGCGCAGTACGGCCTCGACCACCTTGGGGTGTTCCTTGAGGAACGACTGCTTCACGATCACATTGGTGATCACGAACTTCTTGTCCGGCCACAGCGAGGACTCGTCCAGCAGCGTCCTGGCGCCCTCGGCGACCAGCTTGGACGCGGTCGGCTCGGGCACCCACGCGCCGTCGATGGCTCCGGACTTGTACGCGTCGGGGGTGACCTTGTTGTCGGTGCGGACCACCGACACATCGCCCTTGCCGCTCTGCGGGTCGACCTTCCAGCCCTTGCCCGCGACCCAGTTGAGGAACGCCACGTCCTGGGTGTTGCCCAGCTGCGGGGTGGCGATCTTCTTGCCCTTGACGTCGTCCAGCGTCTTGATCTTCTTGGGGTTGACCACGAGCTTGACGCCCCCGGAGGCCGACCCGGAAATGATCTTGAGGTTCTTGCCGTGCGACTTCACATAGCCGTTGATGGACGGCGAGGGGCCGATCCAGCCGATGTCGATGGAGCCCGAGTTGAGCGCCTCGATCTCCGACGGCCCGGCGTTGAAGACGAACGGCGAGACCTTCGTGCCCTTCAGCTCCTGCTGGATCTGGCCGCCCTTGCGCAGCCCCACCAGCGCGGTGGCATGGGTCAGATTGGCGAAGTAGCCGACCTTCACCTTGTCCAGGCCGTCGATCTTCTCACCGCCGGCCGCGGGCAGGGCCGAGGACCCCTGGTCGTCACCGTTCTTCTCCGAGCCGTAGCCGCAGGCGCCCAGCGCGCCCAGCAGCAGGGGGAAGGCGGCCGCCGCCGCCAGCAGCCGGGTGCGGCGGCGGGGGCGCTCGGCTGGTCGCGCGGGGAGGAGGCGCTGGGCAGACGACACGGGGTGTTCCTCTCGACGGGCCGGGACGGCGTCAGAGGGCGCCCGGCGGATCAGGTGGCTTTCGGTGGTGCGGGACAGCGGCGGACAACGGCGGACAACGGCGGCGATGTCAGCCCGCACATCGTCCGACCCCGCCCTGACCGCTGCCGAGCGCACCGCTGCCCACCCGGCCGCCTTCCTTGGCGAACGTCGAGAACACCTCACCGGCCATGGTCAGAAGTCCCATCCCTCGTCGTCCTCGGCGGCCTCGCCGCCCTTGGCCGATGCCGCGAAGGAGTCGCCCGCCATCCCGGCGGTCAGCGTGGTGCCGTCGGCCGGGTCGATGAGCAGGAAGGACCCGGTGCGCCGGGAGTCGTCGTAGGTGTCCAGCGCCAGCGGCTCGGACGTGCGGAGCACCACCCGGCCGATGTCATTGGCGGCCAGCTCGCCCGGCGCCGGGTGGTGCGACAGATCGGCCAGCGTCAGCCGGGACGGAATGTCCTTGACGATCGCCTTCACCGTGCGGGTGGTGTGCTTGAGCAGCACCCGGTCGCCCGCGCGCAGCGGACGGTCGTGCAGGTGGCAGACGGTGGCCTCGACGTCCTGGGTGGTCTGCGGGGCGTGGTCGCTCGGCACGATCAGGTCACCGCGCGAGATGTCCAGGTCGTCGGCGAGCGTGACGGTCACCGACTGCGGGGCCCAGGCCACGTCCACCAGCGCGCCCAGCGCGTCGATCCCGGTGATGGTGGACGTCCGGCCGGACGGCAGCACGCTGACGGCGTCGCCGACGCGCAGCACACCGGAGGCGATCTGGCCCGCGTAGCCGCGGAAGTCGGGGTGTTCGGCGGTCTGCGGACGGATCACGTACTGCACCGGGAAACGCGCCGGGTCCTGGGACGGGTCGGTGCCCACCGGCACGGACTCCAGGTGCTCCAGCACGGTCGGGCCGCCGTACCAGTCCATGTTCGCCGACGGGGTCACCACGTTGTCCCCGGCGAGCGCCGAGATCGGGATGGCGACGATCTCGGGGACCCCCAGCGAGGCCGCGTAGGCCGTGAACTCCTCGGCGATGGCGGCGAAGACCGGCTCCGCGTAGTCCACCAGGTCCATCTTGTTGACGGCGAGGACCACGTGCGGGACCCGCAGCAGGGCGGCGACCGCGGCGTGCCGCCGGGTCTGCTCCACCACGCCGTTGCGCGCGTCCACCAGGACCACCGCGAGTTCGGCGGTGGAGGCGCCGGTGACCATGTTGCGGGTGTACTGCACATGGCCGGGGGTGTCGGCGAGGATGAACCGCCGCTTGGGGGTGGCGAAGTAGCGGTACGCGACGTCGATGGTGATGCCCTGCTCGCGCTCCGCGCGCAGCCCGTCCGTCAGCAGTGCCAGGTCCGGGGCCTCCTGGCCGCGGCTGCGCGAGGCGTGTTCCACGGCCTCCAGCTGGTCGGCCAGCACCGACTTGGAGTCGTGCAGCAGCCGCCCGACCAGGGTGGACTTCCCGTCGTCCACCGATCCCGCGGTGGCGAAACGCAGCTGCGAGGTGGCGGCGGACCGCTCGACGGCGGCCGCGGCGGCCTGCTCCCCGGACGTCAGATTGCTCGTCATGGTTAGAAGTACCCCTCGCGCTTGCGGTCCTCCATCGCGGCCTCCGACAGCTTGTCGTCGGCGCGGGTCGCGCCCCGCTCGGTCAGCCGGGAGGCGGCTATCTCGTCGATGACCTGCTCGATGGTCACCGCGTCCGACTCCACCGCACCGGTGCAGGACATGTCGCCCACGGTGCGGTAGCGCACCATGCGCCGCTCCACCGTCTCGCCGTCCTTCGGACCGCCCCACTCACCGGGCGCCAGCCACATGCCACCGCGCCGGAAGACCTCGCGCTCATGTGCGTAGTAGATCCGCGGGAGGTCGATCTTCTCCCGGGCGATGTACTGCCACACGTCCAGCTCGGTCCAGTTGGAGAGCGGGAAGACCCGCACGTGCTCACCGGGGGAGTGGCGGCCGTTGTAGAGCTGCCACAGTTCGGGGCGCTGCCGGCGCGGGTCCCAGCCGCCGAACTCGTCCCGCAGCGAGAACACCCGCTCCTTGGCGCGGGCCTTCTCCTCGTCCCGCCGGCCGCCGCCGAACACCGCGTCGAAGCGGTTCCGCTCGATGGCGTCCAGCAGCGGCACGGTCTGCAGCGGGTTACGGGTGCCGTCCGGGCGCTCCCGCAGCCGGCCGTTGTCGATGAACTCCTGCACCGAGGCCACGTGCAGCCGCAGTCCGTGCCGGGCGACCGTGTCGTCCCGGTAGGCGATGACCTCGGGGAAGTTGTGGCCGGTGTCCACGTGCAGCAGCGAGAACGGCACCGCCGCCGGGGCGAACGCCTTGAGCGCGAGGTGCAGCATGACGATGGAGTCCTTGCCGCCGGAGAACAGGATCACCGGCCGCTCGAACTCGCCCGCCACCTCCCGGAAGATGTGCACCGCCTCGGACTCCAACGCGTCCAAGTGCGCGAGCGCGTACAGGCCCGCGCCCTCGTCCGCGTCGATCGCCGTCACGGTCGTCATGCCGCGCCCCTTTCGTTCGCTCGGCTGCGGTAGTAGCTTTCCGTCGCATCGGCGGCTCTGCCGTGGGCACTGCCGGGCGCCGGGCGCCCGGGTGCGGGGAACGCCCGAGCACGGGTCACAGCAGCCCCCTTTCACTCAACAGCAACCGCACCTCGGCCGCCGACTCCTGCACCCCGTTCTTGTGGGTTTCGATGCGCAGATCCGGGTCGGCAGGGGCCTCGTAGGGGTCGTCCACACCGGTCAGCCCCGAAATCTCCCCCGCGGCCTGCTTCGCGTACAACCCCTTCACATCCCGCTTGGAACACACCTCCACGGGCGTCGCGACATGCACCTCCAGATAGGGGGTGCCCTCCCGCTGGTGGCGCTTGCGCACCGCCTCGCGGCTGTCCGCGTACGGGGCGATGACCGGGACCAGCACCGTGACGCCGTGTGAGGCCAGCAGCTCGGCGACGAAGCCGATCCGCTGGACGTTGGTGTCCCGGTCCTCGCGGGAGAAACCGAGCCCCGAGGAGAGGAACTCGCGGATCTCGTCCCCGTCGAGCACCTCCACCCGGTGGCCCTCGCCGCGCAGCCGCTCGGCCAGCGCATAGGCGATCGTGGTCTTTCCCGCGCTCGGCAGACCGGTCAGCCACACCGTGGCACCGGTGGTCGTGGGGGTGCTCATCTCGTTCTCCTGGTCGACAGCCATCAGCCGTGCAGTCCGCACTCGGTCTTGCTGCTTCCCGCCCAGCGGCCGGACCGTATGTCCTCGCCCTCCAGTACCCGGCGGGTGCAGGGCGCGCAGCCTATCGACGGATAGCCGTCCATCAGCAGGGGGTTGGTCAGCACACCGTGCTCGGCGATATAGGCGTCGACATCCGCTTGAGTCCAGCGGGCGATCGGCGAGATCTTCACCTTACGTCGCCGGGCGTCCCAGCCAACGACCGGGGTGGCGGCGCGGGTTGGGGACTCGTCCCGGCGCAGTCCCGTCGCCCAGGCGTCATATTCCCGCAACCCCTCCTCCAGCGGCCGGACCTTGCGCAGCGCGCAGCACAGGTCGGGGTCGCGGTCGTGCAGCCGGGGGCCGTACTCGGCGTCCTGCTCGGCGACCGTCTGACGGGGCGTCAGCGTGATGACGTTGACGTCCATCACGGCGGCCACCGCGTCGCGGGTGCCGATGGTCTCGGGGAAGTGGTAGCCGGTGTCGAGGAAGACCACATCGACCCCGGGGAAGGCGCGCGAGGCGAGGTGCGCCACCACCGCGTCCTCCATCGAGGAGGTGACACAGAACCGCGATCCGAAGGTGTCCGCCGCCCAGCGCAGGATCTCCAGCGCCGGGGCGTCCTCGAGGTCGCGGCCCGCCCGCTCGGCGAGCCCCTCGAGATCGGTGTCCTCAAGCCGTGTCATATCGCCGTGCCCCCTTCATCGACCGGGTCGTGCCGCAGGCCCTTGGCCAGCAGCCCGAGGAACGACAGGCGGAACGCGCGGTTGCAGGACGCGCATTCCCATGCGCCATGGCCCTCCGGTGAGGGACGCAGGTCCTCGTCCCCGCAGTAGGGGCAGTAGAACGGCGCGGCCCGCTCACTCATCGCGCCGCCCCCGCTCGGCACCGGCGCGCTCACTCATCTGAGAGCCTCCTCACCGGCTCGGCTCGCCCACGTGGCGAAGCGCTCGCCCTCCTCGCGCTCCGCCAGGAAGCGGCGCAGCAACCGCTCCACGTAGTCCGGGAGTTCGGCGGCGGTGACCTTCAGGCCGCGCACCTTGCGGCCGAAGCCGGGCTCCAGGCCCAGGGCGCCGCCCAGGTGCACCTGGTAGCCCTCGACCTGCTCGCCGTCCGCGCCCATGACCAGCTGGCCCTTGAGACCGATGTCCGCCACCTGGATACGGGCACAGGCGTTCGGGCAGCCGTTGAGGTTGATGCTGATCGGCTCGTCGAACTCGGGCAGCCGGCGCTCCAGTTCGTCGATGAGCCAGGAGCCGCGCGCCTTGGTCTCGACGATCGCCAGCTTGCAGAACTCGATACCGGTGCAGGCCATCATGGAGCGCCGGAACGGGGACGGCTTGACCTGGAGGTCCAGCGCCTCCAGCCCGGCGACCAGCGACTCCACCTGGTCCTCGGCCACGTCGAGGACGATCATCTTCTGTTCGACGGTGGTGGTCAGCCGCCCGGAGCCATGTGCCTCGGCCAGCTCGGCGATCTTGGTGAGGGTCGTCCCGTCCACCCGGCCGACGCGCGGCGCGAAACCCACGTAGTAGCGGCCGTCCCGCTGGCGGTGGACGCCCACGTGGTCACGCCACCGCTGGACCGGCTGCTCGGGCGCGGGACCGTCGATCAGCGGGCGCCCCAGGTACTCGTCCTCCAGCACCTGGCGGAACTTCGCCGGGCCCCAGTCGGCGACCAGGAACTTCAAGCGGGCGCGGTTGCGCAGCCGCCGGTAGCCGTAGTCGCGGAAGATGGCGGTGACCCCGGCCCAGACGTCCGGGACCTCCTCCAGCGGGACCCAGGCGCCGAGCCGGACGCCGATCTTGGGGTTGGTGGACAGGCCGCCGCCGACCCACAGGTCGAAACCGGGGCCGTGCTCGGGGTGGCGGACACCGACGAACGCGATGTCGTTGATCTCGTGCACCACGTCGAGCACGGGGGAGCCGGAGACCGCGGTCTTGAACTTGCGCGGCAGGTTGGAGAACTCCTTGCTGCCGATGTAGCGGCGGTGGATCTCCTCGATCGCGGGGGTGCCGTCGATGATCTCGTCCTCGGCGATCCCGGCGACCGGTGACCCGATGATCACGCGGGGGGTGTCACCGCACGCCTCCGTGGTGGAAAGGCCGACGGCCTCGAGGCGGCGCCAGATCTCGGGCACGTCCTCGATCCGGATCCAGTGGTACTGGATGTTCTGCCGGTCGGTGATGTCCGCGGTGCCGCGGGCGAACTCCTGGGAGATCTCGCCGATGACCCGCAGCTGCTCGGTGGTCAGCCGGCCGCCGTCCACCCGGACCCGCATCATGAAGTACTCGTCGTCCAGCTCCTCCGGCTCCAGGATCGCGGTCTTGCCGCCGTCGATCCCGGGCTTGCGTTGGGTGTAAAGACCCCACCAGCGCATCCGGCCGCGCAGATCGGCGCCGTCGATGGAGTCGAAGCCGCGCTGGGCGTAGATCGTCTCAATGCGTGTCCGCACATTGAGACCGTCGTCGTCCTTCTTGGTCTGCTCATTGCCGTTGAGGGGGGTGAAGTGCCCCGCGGCCCACTGGCCTTCGCCGCGGTGGCGTCCGGCCTTGCGGCGGGGCGTTGCGCTTGCGCGTTCCGGGGTGGCAGCCATGGCGGTGTATGTCCTTCTGGGCGGCTCTGATGCGGCGGATGGTGCTCGCGCGCACCCTTTTTGACCTGCGCGTGGGCAGGCGGACAGGAGGTACGGCGATAACCGGTAACAGCCGGCGGTGACCGGCGGTGACCGGTGCGAGGTGCTGGCGGGGAAGTGTCGAGGCGTGCGCGCTCGCCCACGTCGTCGGGGGCGGAGGGAGATGCGGTGGTCTGCGGTGGTGCTGCCCGGGGCCTCGGGGCCCTGTGCGAGGTGCGGGTCAGCCCGCCGGACAGATCGCGCTGGACATGCGTCCGAGGTCGACGTGGCGTCGACTCACCAAGGCGATTCCAGCTCGAGACATGACGGAAGCGTCGCATGGTGGTCTCTGGCGAGTCCACCTTTATCCATTATCCGGACTGTTCCGTCTCGAATACCAAGACATTGTGGTGTCGGTCACTCGGTCACTTCTCGTTCGACGTCCTGACGTCGAAGATCCGGAAGCCCCGGCGGCGGTAGTTGTCCAGGGCGTACGGCCCGTCCTTGCTGCAGGTGTGCACCCACACCCGCTTGGTCGGTGCGCGGTCCGGCCACCGTTCGGCCATGTCCCAGGCGCGGGCGGTGCCCCAGGTCAGCAGATGCCCGCCGATGCGGCGGCCCCGGAACGGCGGGATCAGCCCGAAGTAGGCGATCTCCACCACGCCCTCGTCCTGCCCCTCCAGCTCGATGTACCCGGCCGGGGTGCCGCGCTCGTACGCCACCCAGGTCTCCACCCCGGGCCGGTGCAGATACTCCTCCCACGCCTGACGCGACCACACCAGCCGATCGGTCCACGCCACGTCGGAGCCCACCGCCGTGTAGAGGAAGTGGCTGAACTCGGGGCTCGGCACCCCGGCCCGGACGATCCGCACCTCCGCCGCGGCGGGCGGCTCCGCCGCCGGGCCGAGGTCCGAGGGAGCGGTCTGCTCCAGGTACCAGGTGGTCACGGTGATGCTCATGGTGGACAGACAACCATGGACGCGTTGACTCGCCATTGACGGGTATCGCTCAAGGGGGATCGCTCAAGGGGCCGGCTCGACGGGTATCGCTCCACGGGGCCGGCTCGACGGGTATCGCGCCACGCGATGGCTGGACGGGTGCCGCTCGAACGGGTATCGCTCCATGGGGATCGCTCACACGGGGAGGGCGTGGTCGGGGTGTCCGGGGCGGGGGACGTGGCGGAGTTCGCCGAGCCGTTGCGCGAGTTCAAGGGGAAGGCGGACCGCAGTCACGCGGCGCTTGCGGCCCGCGGCGGGGTGAGCGGCTCGGCGTCGCACCGCTACTGCTCGGGGATGAGTGTGCCCGGCGACTACGAGGTGATCGCACGGTTCGGCAAGGCGTGCGGGGCCAGCGGCGAGGAACTGCTCGAACCGCACCGGCGCTGGGTTCTGGCCGACGCCGAGCGCAAACGGGCCGTCTCCCGCGCCCCGGCCGCCGTATCCGCCGCCCGAACCGGGGCCACCGCCGCCTCAGCGGTCCCTGCCGCACCCGCTGTCTCAGATGGTGAGACGGGGAGTGGGCTGCTCCGAGCTGCTCCGATCCCGCTGTCCCCATTTTCCCCGGTGGCCGCCCATCCGCCCCCCAGGGCTGGGATCGTGCCGCCGCCGTCCTCGACGGTCCACGGATCCGCAGACGTATCCGCAGACGTATCCGCAGACGAAGGAGACGAAGACGACCATGACTATGACCCGCATCCGGACCAGACTCGGCGCGCTGCTCGGCGGCGCGGTCCTCGCGACCACCGGCGTTCTCACCGCGCAGAGCGCGGTGGCCGCCCCCAGCGTTCCCCCGGCCGCCGACGCCCCCTCCGCCGTGGCGGTGACCAAGCTCAGCCACTCCGACGCGGCGAACCGGCTGCGCGCCGCCGGGGTCTCCTGGACCTCTAGCGG
>NZ_BBOX01000414.1 GCF_001553455.1 Streptomyces hygroscopicus subsp. hygroscopicus | reverse complement strand
GAGTACGGATGCGCCTCGAGCCGGGCGATCAGCAGACTGCTCGCCGTCAGCAGCAGCGGCAGCGCGAACCACGCGGCCACCGGGCCGCGCCCCGCCGCGGGCGGCACCAGCAGCAGCGCGGCGGCGGCCGTCATCAGGACCAGCGCGCAGGCCGCCCGCACCTGCCGCACCGCGACCGCCACGTTCGTACGCGCCGAGGCGGGCACCGCGAGCCCCGCCGCCACCAGCCGTTCGCCCAGGGCCCGCACCGGGACGGCGGTGGCGAGCGCGGTCCGCACCGGCCGCACCGGCGACTGGCCCTCCGGCCCTATGGCGGTGATCACGGACCGTTCCAGTTCGTCCCGCCCGTCCGGGTCCACGACGGTGACCCAGCCGGTGTGGGCGAGCAGCAGCCTGCGCTCGCGGCACATCGCGACGAGGACCAGATCGGCCACCCGCCGCGGACCGCCGGACAGGAACGCCGCCTCGTACAGGCTCAGGTCCTTGCCGTCCGCCGCCGGATCCGGGTCCATCGGCTCGGCGGCGGCGACCGCCGCCAGGCACAGACGTGTGCAGCTGACGATCGCCGCGCACCACGCGACGAGCAGGAAGAGGACCCACAACATGGCCGAGTTTCTACTGGACCCGGGCCGCGCCGCGCCATGGTTTTCATCATATGAGCGACTCACCTGGACCTGACGGATGTGCCGGACGTGCCGGACGTGCCGGACGTCCTGGACCTGCTGGGTTTGCGGGGTGTGCCGGGTGTCCTGGACCTGCTGGGTTTGCGGGGTGTGCCGGGTGTCCTGGGCGTGCTGGGTCTGTTGGGTGGTCGGGCGTGCCGGACGTGCCGGGTCTGTTGGGTGTGCCGGATGTCCCGGGTCTGCCGGACGTGCCGGATGTGCTGGGCGTGCTGGGTCTCCGGGCCTGCCGGATGCCCCGGGCCTGCTGGGCTGCTGAGCCTGCGGGTCTTGCCGACGGGGAGGTGGCCCGTGGGACGGCGGCTCACCCCCCGCCGCAGCCGCCGCCCCCGCCTCCGCCGCAGGACGAACCTCCGCCGCAGGACGAGCCCCCACCGCCGGACGACGAGCCCCCGCCGCATGACGATCCGCCGCACGAGGAGCCCCCGCAGCCGGAGCCGCCGCCACCGCACCACGACGTGTCGGAGGAGCCAGAGGAGCCAGAGGAGCCGGAGGAGCCCGGCACGCCCGAGGAACCCGAGGAGCCCGAGGAACCGGTGCCGGCCGATGAGCCGGCGGCGACGGTCGCCTTCTGCGCCTCCAGCAGGTGGTCCCGCAGCATCGGCTCGTCCACCAGGGCGGCCGCACCGGTCAGCGCGACGGCGACCGCCACCGGGACCGCCGCCCCCTGTCCGGTGGACGAGGCGTGCCGTCCGCGCCGTTCGAAGACCTCCCTCCGGTACGCCGAGACCCCCGACTCCTTCCGGTACCCCGCCAGCGCCCGCTTCCCGGCCGCGGTCAGCCGGCGCTTGCTCGCCCCGGCACAGGCGCCGCCGACCCAGAAGCCGGTGAACAGAGCGGGGGCGATCGTGAAAATCAGCGGTACTCCGGAGCGGTTCGAGGCGGTGGCGGTCAGCACGATGCCCAGGAACGTGCCCACGAAGCAGAGCCCGATCTGGAGCCGGGCCAGCCCGCGCCAGAAGCGGAGGCTCTCCGGCGGCACCATCAGCCCGCGCCGGGCCAGCCGGTCGCCGATCGCCTGCACCACTCGGCTGCGCATCAGCTCCCGGCGCAGCCAGTGCAGGGCGCCGTGCGGGGCGCTCGCCCACAGCCGCAGCACCTCTTCCTCGACCGGGCCGCGGGCGACCTGCCGCCGTACCGAGAGGATGCCCGGCCCGCCGATGGCCAGCCGCCGGTCCACGTACATCTCGCTGATCACGGTGTCGGCCACCCGGCCCGGTCCGCCGACCAGGAACGCCGCCTCCAGGAGGTCGTACACCCGGTCGTCCACCGGTTCGGTGGCCACGTTCCGCCGGGCCGTGACCGTGCCCGCGATCAGCGCTGTCGAGCAGCCGGCCACCGCCGCGTAGACCAGGATCACCGTGGTGTCCATGCCGCTCACCGCCCGCTCAGCGCGAGCCGGAACCGGCGGGCCAGCCGCGCCGCCGGATGGGCGGCCAGGGGCGCGGGGCCGGACCGCTCCCGCCACCAGAGCGTCAGCCGGCGCCGCGCGGCCGGGTCGTCGGGCCGGCCGTCCACCAGCAGATGCTCGGCGAACGACAGCGCGTCACGGCGGTAGCCGCCGGTCATCGGGCGGCAGTCGGCGTACCGCGCGAACGCCGGACGGTAGCCGCTGCCCAGGATCTCCGGCAGCTCCGGCGCCACCTTGGCGACCACGGACGCCCGCTTGGCGGTGAGCGCGGTGCTCTGCACCCGCAGCCGCCGCCGGTCGAAGCCCTCGGGCACCGGGGTGCCCGCGACCAGCGCGGACAGCAGCGCGGTCTGGGCCAGCGCCAGCCGCTCACGGATGGCACGGGGCACGGGGGCGCCGGGCACGGCCGGTGCCCCCGCCGGTGGCCGCGCCCCGGCGGGGGCCGCTTCCGCGGTGCCCGCCGCCGTCACGGCGCGGATCGCGTCCAGTTCGGCCGCGAGTTCCCCGGCCGCCGGGAAGTCCTCGTCGCGCTCCAGCAGCACACCGGGCGGCGCGGTACGGGCGCACAGCTCGGCGAGGACGTCGAGCACCGGCTGGGTCACCGGATGGGCGTGGCTGTCGTGCCACACCCCGTCCTTCTCCACCCCGCCCGCCACGTGGACATAGGCGATCGCCGACGTGGGCAGCTCGTCCAGCGCCTTGGCCGGGTCCTCACCCCGGTTGACGTGGTTGGTGTGCAGATTGGCCACGTCGATGAGCAGCCGCACCCCCGTGCGCTCCACCAGCTCGGCCAGGAACTGACCCTCGGTCATCTCCTCGCCGGGCCAGGAGAACAACGCCGCGATGTTCTCCACCGCGAGCGGCACCGGCAGCGCGTCCTGCGCGATGCGCACGTTCTCGCACAGCACGTCCAGCGCGTCACGGGTGCGCGGCACCGGCAGCAGATGCCCGGCCTCGATCGCCGGTGTCGCGGTCAGCGGCCCCCCGGCCCTGACGAACGCGATGTGCTCAGTGACCAGCGGGGAGCCCAGCGCCTCGGCCCGCTCGGCAAGCGCCCGGAGCCGGTCCGGGTCGGGCCGCTCGGCTCCCCCGAGGCCGAGCGACACCCCGTGCGGGACCACCGTGGTCCCGCGTTCGCGCAACCGCCGGAGCGCGTCCGGCACATGGTCGGGGCAGATGTTCTCCGCCACCACCTCCACCCAGTCGATACCGGGCAGTCGGGCGATGTCTTCGGCGATTTCCGGTCGCCAGCCGATTCCGGTCCCGAGGCGCACGACGGCTCCCCCTCCTCGTTCCGTACCGCGTCCCCCGCGGTGTGTGCTCGCGTGCGGGGGTGATGACCCCGTAGAAGGAGGACGAATCGCCTCGCCCTCCGGTTCAGAGGTTCATTTGAGCTTCGGGCGGGCACGCCGGGGCCCCCGGCGGACGCCACGGTCGGCAGTCGGACGTCCGGGCGGCGGCTGACGGGTGGTCAGGGCGACGCCGCCGGTCGGTGCCTGTCCGATGGGTGACTGTCCGATCGGTGGCTGTCCGGGCAGCGAGCTGCCCAGGCGGTGAACTGCCCAGGCGGTGAGCTGTCCGGGCGCTGGCTCGGGCGGGTGTGAAAGGTCACCGGGTGATCGGTGTCGCTGAATATGGCCACTGTTACAAAAAATTGGGGCCCTATGGCGACAGACGTTCAGAGGGGAAAATAGGATCGGTCTGGTCTGGGGGATGGAAGATCACACCTTTGTGCCGCGCCCACGCGCGGAGCGAGCGTGGGGGAAACACGTGCTGGGCAGCAGCGACAACGCCATGGGGAAGCACCGCAAGCACCGCCGCAAGCCGTCCTCGAGGGGCCGGGGGATGCGGCTGCGCCGCTGGGTGGTCGAGCGGGTCCGGCTGGACTACCCCCGGGCGGGACGGCGGGGCGTGACCCGATGGCTGCCGTCGTGGCGTCAGATGGCCCTGCTCTTCCTGTTCTGCCTCGGCAGTCTGACCGGCCTGCTCAGCTATCTCTATCTCCAGACCGACATCCCCAAGAACCTGAACGACTTCGCCACCCAGCAGGACAACGTCTACTACTGGGCCGACGGCTCGGAGATGGCCCGCACCGGTCCGGTCAACCGGCAGGAGGTGCCGCTGGGCAAGGTGCCGGAAAAGGTCCAGTGGGCGGTGCTCGCCGCCGAGAACGCCAGTTTCTACTCCGACAGCGGGGTCTCGCCGAGCGGCCTGATGCGCGCGGTGACCCGGATGGTGACGGGTGGTGAGACCCAGGGCGGCTCCACCATCACTCAGCAGTACGTCAAGAACGCCTACCTGAATCAGCGCCAGACTTTCTCCCGCAAGCTCACCGAGATGTTCATGGCCATCAAGCTGGACGGCCGGATGAGCAAGCAGGAGATCCTCCAGCGCTATCTCAACACCAGCTGGTTCGGGCGCGGCAGTTACGGAATTCAGCGCGCCTCGTACGCCTACTACGGCAAGGACGTCTCGGAACTCAACGCGAGCGAGGGCGCGTTGCTCGCCTCGCTGCTCAAGGGCGCCGGGACCTTCGATCCGACGCTCAGCGCCAAGAACCACGAGCGGGCGGTCGAGCGCTGGAAGTGGGTGCTGGACCGGATGGTCGACATCGGGCGGCTCTCCAAGTCCGAGCGGGCGCGCTATACGAAGTTCCCCGAGCCCCAGGCGCCCCCCAGACCGGTCGGGCTCACCGGTCAGATCGGCTATCTGGTGGAGACGGCCAAGGCGTATGTGAGCTCCCACACCGATATCTCCGACGCCGATTTCGACCTGGGCGGCTATCAGATCCACACCACCTTCGAGAAGCCGAAGGTCAAGGCGCTCAACAAGGCGGTGAACAAGGCCCGGGACAAGCTGGACCCCGAGCGGCGCCCCGAGGACCGCCATGTGCGGATCGGCGCCGCCTCGGTGGCCCCGGACGGCGCCATCCGCGCGCTGTACGGCGGCCCCGGCTATCTCGAGCAGGGGTTCAACGACGCGAACGCCTCCAACGTCCCGGCCGGCACCTCCTTCACCCCCTTCGTCTACGCCGCCGCGCTGCGCGACGGGGTGCTGCTGCAACGCAACGGGGCGCGGACGCCCGTGACGCCCTCGACGCTCTACGACGGCAACAACGAGATCGCGGTGCATACACCCGAGGGGCCGTACTGGGACCGCAGCGGCAAGATCGTGCGGGCCACCAACGACGGTGACCACTCCTACGGGAAGGTCTCGCTGCGCCAGGCGATCGTGCAGTCCATCAACACCCCGATGATGCAGCTGGGCATGGACGTCGGCCTGGACCGGGTCCGCCGGGCGTCCATCGACGCGGGGCTGCTGCCCAGCAGCTTCGGCGCGCGGGTCCCCGCCTTCTCGCTCGGCACCGCGACCCCCAGCTCCATCCGTATGGCCAGCGCCTACGGGACGTTCGCCGCCGGGGGCACGCACAATCCGCCGTACTCGGTGAGCGGGCTCACCCACGGCGGGCAGAAGCTCGGACTGCGCAAGGACCGCGCCAAGCGGGCCTTCAGCGCGCAGGTCGCGTCGGAGGTGGACGACGCGCTGCGCGGTGCGGTCCAGAGCGCATCGGGTTCGGCGCACGGGGCCGCGGTGGCCGGCGAGGAGGTGGCCGGAAAGGGCGGTACGGCGCAGGACGGCACCTCCGCCTGGTTTGTCGGCTACACCAAGGAGCTGTCGACGGCGGTCTCGCTGTCCCGGCTGGACCCGAAGTCCCAGGAGCTGATGGAGCTCGAGGGGATGGGCGGGGAAGGCGCCGCCTCCCCCGACACCTACCCCCTGGACATCTGGAAGAGCTATATGACGGACCGGACGGCGGAATAGGTCCCGGTTGCTCCGGCCGGACAGGCTCCGGCGGAGCACGGCCGGGCCGGGCAAGCCCCGGCGGAGCAGGTTCCCGCCGAACGGACCCCGAGGCGACGGGGCCTGGGACGACGCACCCCGGGGCGACGGGTCCTGGGGCGACGGTGACGACGCACCCCGGGGCGACGGGTCCTGGGGCGACGGTGACGACGCACCCCGGGGCGACGGGTCCTGGGGCGACGGGGCCCGGGGAAGCCCGTTCCGGTGGGGAAGCCCGTTCCGGTGGGGAAGGCCGTTCCATTGGGGAACGCCGTTCCGACGGGAAGGGCCCGGCGGCGACCGGACCGCTTCCGCCGCTACTCGGTCTTGGTGTACGTCGACCAGTCCGGCGATTCCGCCGGGTCCAGCATCCGCAGCTTCGCCAGGACCTTCGGGTCCTGGACGTCCAGCCAGTCGGCGAGCTGCTTGAACGACACGCACCGCACACCGTCGCGGCGGCATACGCTCCTCATCACGTCCTCGATGGCCTGCATATAGATGCCGCCGTTCCAGGTCTCGAAGTGATTGCCGATGAACAGCGGTGCGCGGCTGCCGTTGTAGACCCGCTCGAAACCGTTCAGATACCCCTGTCGGGTCAGCCGCTCCCATTCCGCGTATTTCGCCGGATCGCCCTCGGTGCTGTCGCCGGACTGGTTGAAGAGGAAGTTGAAGTCCATCGAGAGGACCTGCTTCTCGCTCTCCGGATAAGGCACCAGCTGCAGCGGGAAGTTCCAGATTCCATCGATCTTGGACGGCCAGAGCTGGAAGTCGCCCGGCGAACTGGCGTCATAGCGCCAGCCCATGGATTTGATGGCCGGGATCAGCGTCTTCTGGCCCTCCAGGCAGGGCGCCCGCCCGCCCACCAGCTCCACGTCGTAGTCGAACGGCAGCGGTTCGATATCGGTGAAGCCGGTGTTGGTCTTCCAGTGCTTCACAAATGAGTACGCCTGCTCCGTCTCGCTCTTCCACTCCTCGGTGGACCAGTCCTCGCCGCCCTTGGCGCCGCAGAAGTGGCCGTTGAAGTGGGAGCCGATCTCGTTGCCGTCCTTCCAGGCCCCGCGCAGCTGTTCCAGGGTCTCCTTGATGTGCTCGTCGGTGGGGAAGGATATTGCGGCCGAGCCCCGCTTGTGCTGGGGCGGCTGGTAGAGGTCGCTCTTCGACTTGGGCAGCAGGTACATGCCGCTCAGGAAGAACGTCATCGTGGCGTTGGTCTCCTTGGCGACCTGGCGGAAGCGGGAGAAGAGATGGTCGTCGTTCTCCAGCGCGCCGTCCCAGGAGAAGACCACGAACTGCGGTGGTTTCTCACCCGGTTTGAGCTTCTCGGGCTTGAGCTGGTGCGGCTGCGGCCCGGTGTAGGCGGTGGAGCCGTCCCCGAGCACCTGGATCTCGCCGTCCCAGTCGGCGTACTTGTCCTTCTTCTTGGCCTCCCCCCTGGGCACCCGGTCCGACTTGGGGGACGCCGCGACAGCCGGGAGGTCCCCGTCCGGGGTGCCGCCCGTGTCCCCGCGCGAGGTCAGGGCTATCAGCAGCGCCACCACCACGGCCACGGCCGTCAGCGCGCCCAACGGCGCGGCCACGCCATAGGCGTTCCGCGCGGTCAAAGCCTTCAACGCCTTCACGATCTTCAGCGCCTTCACGGGTCCCGCCCCCTGGCAACAGTACAGATGTACGCCCCCCTCAGTATCACAGAAGTATCACGTGCCCTTCACATGGGTCGCCGTCTCCAACCGGTCAGATGCAGGCAATTGACGAACCGTCCGATATCTGCCCGGGCCAGAAGCCATCGACGCCGGTCAGCGGCGGGCAGTAGCGCGGTGGTGGGCAGCAGCCAGAGCCGGAAGGGAAGCCGGATCCGCTCCGTCTCGGCCTCGCTCGTCCCGGGCAGGTCCGCCACGACGAGCGCCGGCAGCATGGCGAAGGCCAGTACGGCGAGCCCGTCCGGGGCGCCCGGAGCCCCGCCCCGGCGCAGCCGCCGCGGCGCGCCGGGCACCGTCGCCGCCATGCGCCGCGCGCCTGCGGCCCTGCGCGTCAGCGACACCGCGCGCCCGCGACACCGGCCGCGTGGCCCTCGGGGCGGGGCGGGGG
>NZ_BBOX01000413.1 GCF_001553455.1 Streptomyces hygroscopicus subsp. hygroscopicus | reverse complement strand
GGAGAGGAGGAACGGCGAGCCAGGGCCGGGGGTACGGACCGTGGTCCGTATGACCGTCCGCAGGCTTCAGCCTTTGGGTGTGGGTGTCGTGTCCCTGGCACGGAGGCGCTGGCTGAGAAAGAGAGCGGCGCGGTCCAACGCCTCGTCGGCCTCGTCCAGGGCGCCGGCGAACGCCTGGAAGACGTGGGGGACGTCAGCGGTGATGTCCAGGATGACGTCCACTCCGGCTTCCCTCGCCCGCGTGGCCATGCGGGTGGAGTCGTCCAGGAGCATTTCGTTGGTGCCCGCCTGCAACAGCATCGGGGGGAATCCGGCCAGGTCGGCGAGGGTGGCGGGGCTGAGCATGGGCTGGTGCGGGTCCTGTCCCGCGAGATACATGGCCCCGGTGTGTTCCATGCCCGCACGCGTGAAGAACGGGTCGATGCCCGCCTTGGTGTCCATGCTCGCGCCTGTCCGGGTCATGTCGAGTCCGGGGGAGAACGCCACGATCGCGGCGGGCGCGGGCAGGCCCGCGTCGCGGGCGGCGAGGCAGGTGGTGACGGTAAGGCCGCCACCGGCGGAGTCCCCGGCGAACGCTATCGCCGAAGGATCCTCGCCGCTGTCCAGAAGTGCGCGGTAGGCGCTCAGCCCGTCCTCGATCGCGGCCGGGAACGGGTGTTCAGGGGCAAGCCGGTAGTCCAGCGAGAACGCCCTGAACCCGGTTTTGATCACCAGGTTCCCCGTCAGCGACATCGCCGTCTCCGGTGAGCCGACCACGTAGGAGCCGCCGTGGAAGTAGAGGATCGTCCCGGCCTTCGGAGTGCCGGTCGGCTCGACGAGCACCGCGGGCCGGTCGCCGAGCGTCACGGTCCGGGTGCGGATTCCCGCCGGGACGATCATTTCGGCCATCATCGCCCGGAATCCGGCACGCAGCTCCTCCACCGACCGAGGGCCCTCGGGCCCGGGCCGCCGGACCATCGCGTCGAGCTCCGCGCGCTGTTGCCTGCTCATGGTCGCCTCCACCGCAAGTGCATGTTAAGGAACTATATGCCTAGGCATTTAGAATAAACTATATGCCATGGCATCTACGTCACGCGGTGACCGGGTCGACCTCCCGAGCTTCTTCGCCGATCTCGTCCGATGCGAGACGCGCCTCTACAACGCGCTGAACGACCGTCTCCGCGAGCGGCACGGGATCGTCACCTCGCAGTTCGAGTTCCTGCGCTTCCTGCGCGACCACCCCGGGGCCCGGGTGGCGGACATCGCCGCCGAGTTCGCCATCGGGATCGGTGCGACCAGCAAGGGCATCGACCGCCTGGAGAAGCGGGCATGGGTCATACGGCAGCCCAACCCGTCGGATCGCCGCTCATCACTGCTGGACCTGACCGATGACGGTCTGCGACTCGTCGAGGCGGCGGCGGCGACTTTCACCGAAACGCTGGCCGAGCTGACCGCGGGCGCCCTCAGCGGCCCCTCGGGCCAGGCCGCCGTACAGGTCCTTTCGGAGCTGCGCGCCACGCTCGAACGCGACCAGATCGGCCTGCCCACAGGCTGACCGGCAGGCGCGTCCGGTGCGACTGCCGGTCGGCCGTGTGGCCAGCCTTCGCCGCGAGGGTGGGTGCCTCGCGGATCCGCCGTACGTCGCCCAGCCGGTACCCGCCCGTCACCACGGGCGCCGGGCCGCGGCGTGCACCCCGCGCAGCGCCGCGGCCACCGCCTCCCGGCCCCGCACATCGGCGTGGCGCCACTTCCCGCCCCGGGGCGGCGGCGCCGCATGGGCGGCCGGGAACAGGGCGTCGAGAACGACCGGCTCGAGAACGACCGGCTCACGAGAACGACCGGCTCATGGCCGCGATCGGTGAAGGCGGTGACGATGTGCGAGCCGATGGAGCCCGCGCCTCCGATGAGCCTTCGGTGCGCCTTCCGGTGACCAGCACGCGCATGGGGGCGACGCGAGGCCCGGGCGGGCGCCGGGACCCGCGTCCACGCCGTGCCGTCACCGCCCCGTAAGACCTGTCGGCAAGACCTGTCGGCGGAGGCGTGGTCACACAACGGTCACAAGGGGGACGGCCCGGCGTTGCCTTCCACTGCGACCGTGGCGCCCGTTCGCATCCCCCGGGACCCCGGACATGTCCCGCCGGACACGTCCCGCTGACGCGTCTGGCCTGGCGCGTCCGGGCCGGACACCTGCGCCGGACGCGCGTCCGGGCCGGACACCTGCGCCGGACCCGCGTCCGGGCCGGACACCTCCGCCGGACGCGCGTCTGGCCGGAGGGACCTGCGCCGGACGCGCGTCCGGCCGGGCAGTCTGCCGGACACGTCCCTCCCGACCGCCGCCACCGACGAACAGAGAGCCACATGACGGTCACCACCGCCCCCGCGGCCCAGCGTCCCCGCAGCCTCAACGACGTCAAGGGGTGGTTCCCCAGCCTCGACCAAGTGCTGTTCGACCGCTTTCTGACCCGCCAGGAGCGCCTCGGGCAACCCGGGGACCTGATGGAGATGGGCGCCTACCTGGGCAAGAGCGCCATCTTCACCGCCGCCTATCTGCGGTCGTACGAGCGGTTCACGGTCTGTGACCTCTTCGACGCGGAGGCGCCGGACGAGCAGAACGCGGCGGAGGCGCGCAAGTCGTACTCCACCCTGACCCGCACCGCCTTCGAGCAGAACTACCTCGCGTTCTGGAACGAGCTGCCGTACGTCATCCAGGGCCCGACCTCCGTCGTGCCCGACCACGTCGGCGCGGGCACCTGCCGCTTCGTCCACGTGGACGCCTCGCACCTGTACGAGCACGTGGCGGGCGATATCGACACGGCCCACACCGCGCTGGTGCCCGACGGCGTCGTGGTCCTCGACGACTTCCGCTCCGAGCACACCCCCGGGGTGGCCGCCGCGGCCTGGGAGGCGGTGTTCACCCGGGGCCTGCGGCCCATCTGCCTGTCCACGCAGAAGCTCTACGGCACCTGGGGCGACCCGGAGCCCTTCCAGGACGAGCTGCTCGCGGACGAGGAGTGGCGCAAGGGGATGCACACCAGCGTGCAGGAGATCGCGGGCCGGAGGGTGCTGCGGTTCTCCGGGAAGCCCGCGAACCCGGCCGCGCCCACCTCCCGCTACGCCCACGAGCCGCGCGACCCCGTACCCGAGCAACGTTCCGCACCCGAGCAGCGCCCCGCACCCGCCGCCCCGGCGTCCGCCGCGGGGTGCCGCCCCACCACGGTCCGGCGGCTCGCCGCCGACGTCCTGCCACCGGTCGTCACCCGCGCGATCCGCCGCCGCAGGGGATAGCCCCGGGCGCGAGGGGCACCCGGCGCCGCGGATGGCCTTACGGCTGATGGGGTGGCCTTACGGGCGACGAGACGGCGGCGTTACGGCGGACGGGATGGCCTTACGGCTGACGGGATGGCCTTACGGTCGACGGGACGCAGACGGGACGCTGACTGGATGGCCTTACGGGCGACGCAGCGCCGGGTGGTCCGCCACGACCGTGCAGGACCCCGGCGCGATCTCGGTGAACCCCGCGTCGCGCACCACCGGCAGCCCGGCGGCGATGAGCTCCTCCCACCGCTCGGCCGACGCCGTGCGCACCGCCAGCGGGAACCCGGCCCCGCGCCAGGCCGCCCGCGCCGCGTCGTCCAGCTCCCACCAGGCCAGCTGCGCGCCGTGCCCGGCCTGGGCCATCGCCTTGCCCGCCGACATCTCCACATGGGGACTCAGCCACAGCACCGGGCCGGTGAGGTCGGGGGCGGGCGGCGGCTCGGGGTCGTCCAGGTCGGTACCGGAGACCTGGAGCTTGGCCAGCTCCTTGGGCCAGCCGTCCAGCGGCACCGGCGGGAACACCCGCACCTCGGCGGCGACCGAAGGCCCGCCTCCGGAGGCGGGTCGGTCTCCCGAGGTGGGCCCGTCTTCGGAGGTGGGCCCGTCTTCGACGGCGGGTCCGTCTTCGACGGAGGTCCCGTTTTCCGAAGGGGCCGGGCGGCCCGTGACCGTGATGCCCGGCAAACCGGCCGCACGCCGCCACTCCGCGCCGCGCGCCCGCCGGACGACCTTGCGGATCCGGGCATCCTGCCAGTCCCGTACGGCCTGGGCCCACTCGCCGTCCTCGGCCGTCGCCCGCTCGTCCGACAGCAGCACCAGCACCGCCCGCGCCGCCGTCTCCAGGGCGTCCGTACGGGCCGGGGGCGCGGTCTTCTCGATCCGGACCACCAGGGGCAGGACGAACTGCGGTGCGGCATCCCGGTCGGCCTCGGAGTGCCGGAAGGGGCTGCTGCGCGGTCCGGAGCCGGTGCCGTGGTGAACGGTGCCGGACTCGGTGCCGGTCTCCGGGCTGGCGACGGTGCCGGTCCGGGCGCTTGCGTCGGGACGGGGGTCGGTGCTGGCGTCGGTGCTGGTCACGCGCCCAGTGTGCCAGGAGCGCCGACAGGGCCGCCCCGGCTGGGCGATCCCGTCCACCATGTTCGCCGCGCTGCTGGTGTCGGTGGCCGGTGCCTCGCCCGCGAACGCCGCCGTGTCAGGGCTGGTCGACGGCTCGCGCAGTGGCACCGTGCCGATGCCCCTGCTGCCCCTGGCCCTGGCCGGCGCGGCCGCCGCCGGGGCGACCGCGCTGGCCTGTGCGCTCAGCTCCCGCCGGCCGTAAGGTTCGGGGCATGGACGATCGGGTCATGGACGAGCGTACGGACCTTGCCGAGGGCCCGCCGTACGCCGACTGCGTGCGGTGCGGCGAACCCACCGAGTACCCCGCCTCGCGCCCCGGGGCGACGCTGTGCCCCCTCTGCGAATGGCAGGAGGGCCAGCGCACGGCCTGCTCCGGCTAGCCCCGCGCAGGCCGTGGAGCCTGCCGGGCCGCTGAGCCCCCCGGCCACGTCGCCCGCTGAGCCCGCCCAACCACGTCGGCTGCTGACCCCGCCCAACCACGCCGGCCGCTGAGTGCCCCCTGCGCGCGGTCGGGCTCCCTCGTGGCAGCCCCGTCGGGCGCTCCCTCGTGACAGCCCCCTTCGTGGGCACCCCTTCCTCGCGCCCCCTCGTGGTCCTCGTGGTACCCCCTTCGTGGCGCCCCCTCGAAGGCCGGAGCTCAGTGGCGCCAGGGGCCGGTCACGGCGAAGGTCGTGCCCGGGGTGTAGCAGTTCACGTACATCGTGCGGCGGTCCGGTGCGAAGGTGACGCCCGCGAACTCACCCCACTCGGGTTTCTCCGGTGTGCCGACGTTCTGCCGTCCACGTGCCATCGGATAGACCTCGCCGCGCCGGGTCACCCCGAAGACGTGCTGAGCGCCGTTGCCGTCCTCGCAGACCATCAGGCCGCCACTGGGCGCCAGCGTGATGTTGTCCGGGGACTCGCCGGGCAGCTGGACGTCGGTCTCGGGGCCGAAGACGATCACCAGCGTGAGGCGCCGCCGGTCGGGGTCGTAGCGCCAGATCTGGCCGAAGTGGTCGGCCCCCGAGCCGTCCGCGCTCTTGGCGAAGCTGGAGACGAAGTAGACCGACGAGCCGCCCCAGTAGCACCCCTCCAGCTTCTGGGCGTGGGTGATGCCTCCGCGGCCGAAGTCCTGCAGCCGGATGGGGGTTTCCTTGGCGAGCGGGTCGGGGACGTCCACCCACTCGACGCGGTCGAAGGTGGTGCCCGTCTCCTGGATGGTGGAGAGGTCGGGCACCCCCGGCACCCGCAGCGCCTGGAGGTCACCGCCGGCCCGCAGCGAGCCGATGCCGCCGAGCGGTCTCTTCGGCCGGAAGCGGTAGAAGAGCCCGAAGGGCCTCTCGAAGGCGTCCTCGGTCTCGTAGACGACTCCGCTGCGCGGATCCACCGCGATGGCCTCGTGCTGGAACCGGCCCATGGCGGTGAGCGGTACGGCGCCGGTGCGGCGCGGATCGTACGGATCGACCTCGAAGATGAAGCCGTGGTCCTTGGTGTAGCCGTCGGTACCGGCCTGGTCCTCGGTCTCCTCACAGGTCAGCCAGGTGTTCCAGGGGGTGGGGCCGCCCGCGCAGTTGACCGCGGTGCCCGCGATGGCCACCCGTTCGGACAGGACTCGGTTGCCGGGGCCCAGCTCCAGGGCGGTACAGCCGCCCAGCCCCGCCGGATCGTAGGTGAGGCCCCGTACGGCGGGCACGCGGAACGCGGCGTTCGGGCGGTTCTCGTGGTTGCGGACCAGATGCGTACGGTCACGGCCGCCGGCGCGGCCCGGGAAGGCGGCCATGCCGTCACAGTTGCTGGGGACCTTGCCCTCGCCGGAGCGGAGGTCGTCGCCCTCGCGGGAGAGCACCCGGTAGCGGAACCCCTCGGGAAGGTCGAGCAGACCGTCGGGGTCGGGGACGAGGGGGCCGTAACCGCCCCGGTCGAGCGGCGGGGAAGCCGGTTCGGCGGCCGCGGCCGTACCGGCGAAGAGCTCGGGGACGCTGCCGGTGAAGGCGATGGAGGCGATGGAGGCGCCCAGCGCACCGGTGCGGCCGAGAACCTGACGTCGTGTCGCTGACATGCGGTAACTCCCTGCTGGCGGACAGAGAATGTGACCGCATGTGTGTACCACGGGCGCGGGCGCGCGGGAACCGTGCGATCAGCGGCCGTCCGGCGTGTCGGCCAGCCGCTTCGCGTCCCGGGCGAGCGCCGTGAGCCGGGAGATGGCGCGGAAGTACTTCTTCCGGTAGCCGCCGCTCAGCATCTCCTCGCTGAAGAGCCGGTCGAACGGCACCCCGGAGGCCAGTACCGGCACCTCGCGGTCGTAGAGCCGGTCGGCCAGCACCACCAGCCGCAGCGCGGTCGACTGGTCGGGGACCGGGCCGACCCCGGTCAGGCAGACGGCCTGGATGCCGTCGCACATCGCGCCGTAGCGGCTCGGATGCACCCGGGACAGATGCTCCAGCAGGGCGGGGAAGGCGTCCAGGGAGGCGCCGGGGGTGCGGTGCGCGGCCCGGGTGACCGTGTCGTCGGAGTAGGGGGCCGGGGCGGCGGGCAGGCCGCGGTGGCGGTAGTCCTCGCCGTCGATGCGCAGCGTCCGGAAGTGGGCGGACAGCCCCTGGATCTCGCGCAGGAAGTCGGCCGCGGCGAACCGGCCCTCGCCGAGCTTGCCGGGCAGCGTGTTGGACGTCGCGGCGAGCGCCACGCCCGCCTCGACCAGCTTGCCCAGCAGCGTGGAGACCAGAACGGTGTCGCCCGGGTCGTCCAGCTCGAACTCGTCGATGCACAGCAGCCGATGGCCGCTCAGGGTCCGCACGGTCTGCTGGAAGCCGAGCGCGCCGACCAGGTTCGTCAGCTCCACGAAGGTGCCGAACGCCTTCAGCTCGGGGGCGGCCGGGGTGGCGTGCCACAGGGAGGCCAGCAGGTGGGTCTTGCCGACGCCGTATCCGCCGTCGAGGTACATCCCGCGCGGACCGCCGCCGGTGGCGGCGGGCTTGGCCTCCCGGCGGAACCAGTGCCTGCGGCGGCCGCCCTTCGCGCCCGTCCCGCCGTCGAGCCGCGCGGCGAAGGCGCGCAGC
This sequence comes from Streptomyces hygroscopicus subsp. hygroscopicus, assembly GCF_001553455.1. GTDB lineage: Bacteria > Actinomycetota > Actinomycetes > Streptomycetales > Streptomycetaceae > Streptomyces > Streptomyces hygroscopicus. Next base: position 1,852 of record NZ_BBOX01000413.1, on the reverse strand, counting down.
GCCTCGACCGCCTCGGCCTGGCTGGGCTGGCCGGGGTCGGTGATGTAGTTGTCGAAGCTCACGGTGGCGAAGCGGGGCGGCGGCACCATCTCGGCGACCAGGCGCTCCGCCGGAACCTGCGGCGCACGGTCGGTGAGGGCGGCGGGGGCTTCGGCGGCTATGGGGCCTGCCGAGCCGGATGCGGTGGTTGGTGCGGACACGGATGTCCAGGGTAGTCGCTCTTCACCGGAGCGCTGTCGGAGAGGGAGGCATGTCACACTGCGGCCTATGCGACGCCTGTTCCCCCTGTCTGCCCAAACGCCCGCCGGAGCGCCCGCGCAAGCGCCCGCCGGAGCGCCCGCGCAAGCGCCCGCCGGAGCGCCCGCGCAAGCGCCCGCCGAAGGGCCTGCGCAAGCGCCTGCCGAAGGGTCTGCGCAAGCACCTGCCGGAGCGCCCGCGCAAGCGCCTGGCGGAGCGCCCGCGCGGTCGTTCGCGAATGCGCCGGAAAGCTCCGCCGTACCGGCCGCGGGCGCGGCCACCGCGGCGTCCGCCGAGGACCGTGAATGGGGCCTGGACGAACTGGCCGACGCCTATGCGTACCCGGACCCGCCCTACGGCCCCTCCGGCGCCTATCTGCGGGCCAACATGGTGTCCTCGCTGGACGGGGCGGCCCATCACGACGGCCGGTCCAAGCCCCTGTCCTCCGACGCGGACATGCGGATCTTCGGGGTGCTGCGCGGGCTCGCTGACGCCGTGGTGGTGGGCGCGGAGACCGTGCGCCGCGAGGGCTACCGCCCGGCGCGGGCCCGTGCGGCGTTCGCCGAGCGCCGGGCGGCGCTCGGCCAGTCGCCCGCGCCCGCGATCGCCGTGGTGAGCGCGAGCCTGGACCTGGACTTCTCGCTGCCGCTGTTCACCGAGCCGCTGGTCCCGACGATCGTGATCACGGGCGCGGCGGCCTCCGGGGAGCGGATCGAGCGGGCCCGCGCCGCGGGGGCCGAGGTGGTGCTGGCCGGGACGGGGCCGTCCGGACGGGTCGACGCCGCGGCGGTCGTGACCGCGCTGAAGGAGCTCGGCCACACCCGGCTGCTCACCGAGGGCGGCCCCACGCTGCTGGGGCAGTTCGCGGCGGCCGGGGTGCTGGACGAGCTGTGTCTGGCGGTGGCTCCCCTGATCGCCGCGGGGGACGCGAAGCGAATCGTCGACGGACCCCTGCTGAGGGAACCGGAACAGTTCGCTCTCGCTTCTGTCCTGGAGGAAGCCGGTTTTCTTTTCACCCGCTACCGTCGGATTTACCCATAACTCATACAAATCGTCTGTAACCCTGAACCCTGTGAAAAGAATCGCGAAGGAGAAGGGCATCCGCCGTGTTCACGAGCGTATTGATGATTGAGAAGCCCCTGACCCCCGCCGACGTGGAATTCGTCACCACCCTGCACGGCGACGACCCGGTCTCCTTCGTCGTCCTGATGCAGCCCCGGGGCAGCAAGGACCGGCTGCTGCGCGCGATCGACGACATCGCGCTCGGCGAGCTGGAGCAGGCCGCCCAGGAGCGGGAGGAGCCGGAGGGCGCGGAGGCGCTGGAGCCCGCCGAGCGGGCACTGGCCCACTCGCTGGCGGCGCTCGAGGCGGCCGGGAGCCGGGCCCGGGGCCATGTCGTCCAGCGCCGTCCGCTGGAGGTGCTGCGCGGCGTCGTGGAGGAGACCCACGCCGATGAGGTGATCGTGCTCACCGCCCCGCACTTCGTGGAAGAGTTCTTCCACCGGGACTGGGCCTCCCGGGCGCGCCACAGGGTGGGGGTCCCGGTGCTCAAGCTCTTCGCGCACGCGGTGGACGAGGATCAGACGACGGCCGGCGGCTGAGCCCGGACCGTCAC
>NZ_BBOX01000412.1 GCF_001553455.1 Streptomyces hygroscopicus subsp. hygroscopicus | reverse complement strand
CCGGCGGCTGAGCCGGGACCGTCACGGCCCCGGTCTCCGCGGCCGTCGCTGGCGGCTGAGCCAGGAGGACCGAGCCAGGACCGAGCCGGGACCGAGCCATGACCGAGCTGGGACCGAGCCACGGCACCGCCCCCGCGGCCGACGGCGGGGGCGGGCCGCCGGGGTGCGAGAATCGGGCCGACAGCACCCATCGAGAACCAGGGGAGACCCGTACATGGCACCGGCCGGCATCGCCTCCGACGCGCTGGATCGACCGCACTTCATCGGCATCGGCGGCGCCGGGATGTCGGGCGTGGCGAAGGTCCTCGCCATGCGGGGCGCGCGGGTCTCGGGCAGCGACAGCAAGGACTCGCCGATCGTCGGGGCGCTGCGGGAACTGGGCGCGACGGTGCACCTCGGGCACGCCGCCGACCACCTCGCCCCGGACACCACCAGCGTCGTCGTCTCCAGCGCCATCCGCGCCGACAACCTCGAGCTGGTCACGGCGCGTGAGCGCGGCATCCCGGTGGTGCACCGCTCCGACGCGCTGGCCGCGCTGATGGACGGCTCCCGGCCGATCGCGGTCGCGGGCACCCACGGCAAGACGACCACCACCTCGATGCTGGCCGTCTCCCTGCGCACGCTCGGCCTGGACCCGTCGTACGTCATCGGCGGCGACCTGGACGCCCCCGGCTCCAGCGCCCGCCACGGCGACGGCGAGATCTTCGTCGCCGAGGCCGACGAGAGCGATCGCAGCTTCCACAAGTACGCGCCCGAGGTGGCGATCGTCCTCAATGTGGAGCTAGACCACCACGCCAACTACGCCTCGATGGACGAGATCTACGAGTCGTTCCAGACCTTCGTCGGCCGGATCCGGCCCGGCGGCGCGCTGGTGATCTCGGCCGACCACCCTGGCGCCCGTGAGCTGACCGCCCGGGTCACCGGTGGCGAGGGGCCGCGGGTGCTCACCTACGGCGAGGACGCGGGCGCGGACGTGCGGGTGCTGGCCATCGAGCCGCACGGGCTGACCAGCGAGGTCACCGTCCGGCTCGCGGAGTCCCTGGGCGGTGCGGAGATCACCTTCACCGTCTCCGTCCCCGGCCGCCACTACGCGCTCAACGCGGTCGCCGCCCTCACCGCGGGCGCCGCCCTCGGCGTCCCGGCCCGCGACCTGGCCCCCGCCCTCGCCTCGTACACGGGTGTCAAGCGGCGGTTGCAGCTCAAGGGCACCGCCGCCGGGGTGCAGGTGATCGACTCCTACGCGCACCACCCCACCGAGATCGCGGCGGACCTCGAGGCGATCCGCGGCGGCGCGGGGGAGGGCCGGGTGCTGGTGGTCTTCCAGCCGCATCTGTTCAGCCGCACCCAGGAGCTGGGCACCGAGATGGGCCAGGCGCTGGCGCTCGCCGACGCCTCCGTCGTCCTCGACATCTACCCGGCCCGCGAGGACCCGGTGCCCGGGGTCACCAGCGCCCTGGTCATCGACGCCGCCGCCCGCCACGGGGCGGACGTGACCGCCGAGCACGACCGGAGCGCGGTTCCTGAGCTGATCGCCGGAATGGCCAAGCCGGGTGACCTTGTTCTCACCATGGGCGCGGGCGACGTGACCGACCTCGGTCCGCAGATTCTCGCCCGTCTGCAGAGCCCGGAGAGCTGAGGAGTCCCATGGCCTACGAGATCGACAAGCCGGAGGAGCAGTGGCGCGCGGAGCTGACCCCGCAGGAGTACCACGTGCTGCGGGAGGCCGGCACCGAGCGTGCCTTCACCGGTGAGTACACGGACACCAAGACGGTCGGCGTCTACTCCTGCCGGGCGTGCGGGGCGGAGCTCTTCCGCTCGGAGACGAAGTTCGAGAGCCACTGCGGCTGGCCGTCGTTCTACGACCCGGCGGACAGCTCGGCCGTCGAGCTGATCGAGGACCGTTCGCACGGCATGGTCCGCACCGAGGTGCGGTGCGCCCGCTGCGGTTCGCACCTGGGCCATGTCTTCGCGGGCGAGGGCTACCCCACCCCGACCGACCAGCGGTACTGCATCAACTCCATCTCGCTGCGGCTGACCCCCGAAGAGGGCTGAGCCGGGGCGCGGGCGAAGAGGGCCGAGCCGGGGGCGCGGGGCCGGACGCCCCCGCGGCCCTCCCCGCGCCGTACGGCCCGCTGTCCGCCCCGCGCCGCATGGCCCGCTGCTCGCCCTGTGCTGCAC
>NZ_BBOX01000411.1 GCF_001553455.1 Streptomyces hygroscopicus subsp. hygroscopicus | reverse complement strand
TCTCCGCGGTGCACAGGACGGCGACCGCCTGGACGGCGAATCCGGCCGCCAGGAGGGCGTACACGGTGACCGTGGGGGCGGGCGCGAGGCGGACGAGGAGCGTGGCGGCGAGGACACCGGCCGCCATGCCCGCCACCGGGGCGATGCTGTTGGTCAGGGCGGCCCGGCCCGGGCGCAGGGGGTCGTCCAGGTCGAGGAGGGCGGCACCCGCGGCGCTGGTGGCGGCGCCCGTGGCCACGCCTTGCAGGACACGGGCGGCGATCAGCACGGCGGCACCGTCGGCCGAGGCCAGGAGCACCATCGCGACGGCCTCCAGGATCAGCGCGGCCACCAGGACCGGGCGCCGTCCCAGGCGGTCGGAGAGCGTTCCGGTGGTGAGCAGGGTCATCAGCAGCGCCAGCGCGTAGGCGCTGAAGACCACGGTGACGGTGAGCGCCGAGAGCTGCCACCGGTCCTGGTAGAGCGGGTACAGCGGAGTCGGTGCGCTGGAGGCCGCCAGGAGCGCCGCGAGGATCGACGCGTTGAGGGCGAACGAGGCCGCGCGGTTCGCCGGGCGGGGGCGGGCGGCTCCGTAGGGGCATGGGGCCGGTGCTCGGGGTGTGACGGTGGACATGGGACTCCCAGCACTAAACGCAATTTGTTTGCCTTAATGAAAAGTAGACCCTAGGAGTGGCTAACGCAAATCAGTAGCTTTTAGAGCGCGCCACCGCCGAGGGCAGGCCGGAACCGGGCCGCCCGCGTCGGCCTCCACCTGCCGACCGACCACCGCGACCGCGACCCCGCCTAGACGCAAGTTCTTTGCTTTAAGATGGAGGGGTGAGCAGGCAGATGGTGCGCCCCGGCGGGCGCAGCGCCCGGGTCCAGGCGGCGGTGCACACCGCCGTGCGGGAACTCGCGTCGGAGGTGGGCCGGGACGCCCTGACGGTGCCCCTGATCGCCCAGCGTGCGGGCGTGACCCCGTCGACGGTCTACCGCCGCTGGGGGGACCTCCAGGAGCTGTTGTCGGACGTCGCGGTCGAGCGCCTGCGTCCGGAGACCGCGCCGAAGGACCACGGCGACCTGAGCTCGGACCTGACGGCCTGGGCCGAACAGTTCCTCGACGAGATGTCCTCCCCCTCGGGCCGCGCCTACATCCGCGACGCCCTGCTCGGCGACCCGGACGGCAGCAACGCCGGCCAGTGCTCGGCCTACGCCGCCGAGCAGATCGACACCATCCTCACCCGCGCGGCGGCACGCGGCGAGGGCACGCCCGACGTCGAGACGGTCCTCGACCACGTCGTGGCCCCCATGATGTACCGCATCCTCTTCCGCCCCGACGGGCTCGCCCCCGCGTAC
>NZ_BBOX01000410.1 GCF_001553455.1 Streptomyces hygroscopicus subsp. hygroscopicus | reverse complement strand
CCCGCCGGCTCGCCACCGAGGTCCTCGGCCCGGACGGCCGCTGACCCCGCGCGGGCGGAGGACGCGGGCCGAGGACGCGAGCGGAGGCCGCGGGCCGAAGACGCGGACCGAGAACACCGGCGACGGCTTTGCCCGCACGCGCTTCAGCGCGGCCGCCGGCGCGTCAGTCCCGGCCGTCGGCGCGTCGGCCCTGGCCGCCGGCGCGTCGGCCCCGGCGGCCGGGGCTCGGCGGACGGGCCTTCGACGCGTCAGCCGGCCGCCTTGCGGCACCAGCCGGGCAGCGGTCAGGGCTCGGCGTGGCCGCGCGGGCGCCGACGGGGCGTGATCAGGCCGGAGTTGTTCACGGAGTATTTATTCCTGGCTCTTGACGAAAATCAGCGGCCCTTCGCATGCTGTGCGGCATGCCATCCCAGGACGATCTCCGCCACGCATCGGGCGGGCGCACGGAGAGCTCGGACGCGAACTGCCGCACCGGCACGGAGCATCGGCGTCCTGGACGACGAAGAAGGACGTGACCGATGACCAGTTCCGAGCAGACGGCCGGCTCCGAGAAGCGGCCGCACCTCCACAGAAGGACGTTGCTGGCCGGGGTCGCCGGCTCCCTGGGCGTGGCGGCGGCACTGCCCGCGACCGCCGCCCAGGCGTCGCCGGCCAAGGCCGCGCCGGCCCGGCGGTACCCCGCGAACTGGCCCGAACCCGAGCCCTACGGCCTCGCGGACACCCGGCAGGACCTGTGGCCGCGCGAGGACAACTCCTTCGTGCTCCCGCTCGAGCAGCGCCCCCGCGACAAGGGGCGCGGCACGGTCTGGATGCGGGACACCTACGTCAACTGCTTCGTCGTCGACGGCCGTCCGGTCTACGTGGCCACCGGCACCACCCGCGTGCCCGGTCTCGAGGCGGCCGGTCCGTGGAACGACGGCATCTTCGTCTGGGTGGCGCCGTCCCTGCGGGGGCCGTGGCGGCTGGCCGACACCACCGGTATCCGGCCCGGCGCCGAGAAGGGCAAGGTGTGGTCGCCCGAGTTCGTCGGCGAGAACCGGCCCGGACGCACGGTCGTCGCCCCGTGGCAGGAGTACTGGTACGACGACCGGTTCGGCAAGCGCGGCCAGGCGTGGGCGCCGGAGGTGCACTACTTCCGCGGCAGGTGGTACATCGTCGCCTGCATGGGCGACCACTCCCGGAAGGTCGGTTCGTTCCTGCTGGTGAGCGAGGGCGGGGTCGAGGGCCCGTACCGGCTCATCGAGGGCAACTACGACAAGCCCTTCGGCGAATCGTTCATCGGGGGGCCGGACTTCATCGAGCCCGGCGCCTACCACCACATCGACGGCAGCATCTACACCGAGGGCGACGACGCGTGGCTGGTGCTGCACAACAACCTGTACGCGAAGTTCCGGCCCGACATGGAGGACATCAGCCCCACGAGCGGCCTCCCGGTGTTCCGGCAGCGGCCCTACTCGCCCGAGCCGTATCTCGAAGGCGCGTACGTGTTCAAGTACGGAGGCAAGTACTACCTCCTGCAGGCCGCGTGGAACCGCACGTCGGTCAACGCCGACGGCAGCACCCGGTACGCCTACGACCCGGCCGGAGCCGGCCGTGTGCAGTACCAGTACGACACGGTCGTCGCCGTCTCGGACACCTTCGAGGGCCCGTACTCCGAACGGTGGACCGCGGGGGTCGGCGTCGGCCACAACAACTTCTTCACGGATCACCACGGCCGGCTGTGGGCGACGTTCTTCCGCAACCCGAACTTCGGCTACTGGTCGGACCCCTCGCGCATCGCCGACGCCGCCGTGCCCGGTGTCGTACGGCTGGAGTGGACCGGGCCGAAGGGTAATCGCCTGTACGTCCAGCGCCGGAACCGGGGCCGCGCGATCAGCGGCTGACCACCGGCGCGGTGGCCGGTGCCCCCATGGGCGGAGCACCGGCCACCGCCCCCTTGTCACCGCCTTGTGGCGCGGTGGCGTCCAACGTGCCGCGTCGGCCCCCTCGGCGTACGGCCAGGGTCCGGGCCACGGTCGCTCGGCCGGACCCCGAGGCGGCGCCCCGCGCCGCCCGCCACGGGCCGCGCGGGGCGGGACGTCAGCCGGGCTCGGTGGTCGTCCCGACGCGTGTGCCCCGTACGACCAGCCCCAGGCAGCCCAGTGCCACCGCGGCCACTCCACAGAGCATCACCGGATACGAGAGCAGGCTGGACAGCGCGGCCAGCAGGGCGGGCAGCAGGAACCCCGCATAGGCGAGCGTGTAGTAGACACCGGTGAGGCCCGCCAGATCGTCCGCGCCCGCCATCCGCTGTATCTCCAGCAGTCCGGAGACCACCGCGATGCCATAGGCCGCGCCCAGCGTGACGGCGGCCGCCACGGCCAGCCACGGCGAGCGCAGGACCGCGTTGCCCGCGCACAGCGCGGCGCCGAGCAGCATCACCGCCATCGCCACCACGGGTGCGCGCCCGTCCCCGGGGCCCGTCGTCCGGTGCAGCCGCTTGGCCACCGGCTGAACGGCCACGCCGGTTCCCAGGGTGAGCACCGTCAGCGCGGTCGCGTAGGCGAGCCCCCAGTGGCCCACGCGCGTCTCCACCAGCTGCGGCATCACCGCGTACGCCAGCCCCGCCGCGCCGAACACCCACGGCGCCATCGGGAGCACCACCAGCCGGAACCTCCGGCGCGCCGGGGCGGGGACCCGCAGGTCGTCGGCCAGCCCCCTGAGGAGCCCTCGGCCCGCGCCGGCCGCCAGGAGGCCAGGGGCCCGGGTCTCGGGCACCCGCAGCAGCAGCAACGGGACCGCGACGGTGATCAGGACGTGGACGGCGTACGGAGTCACCATGGGCCAGGGCCCCCACTGGGCGAGCGCGCCCGCGATGCCCGCGCCGAGTGCGAAGCCCGCCGTCTGGCAGAGCGCGGCCCGGCGTGCGGCGAGCCCGGTGTCCGCGCCGGTGGACAGCTCCTTGACCCAAGCGCTGCCCACCGACATGGCGATGCCGACCGCGACCCCCGTGATCAGCCTGCCGGCGTAGATCGCCCAGGCGCCGTCGGCCCCGAAGCTCAACACCAGGCTGGCCAGCACCGACGCCACGGTCCCGAGCACCAGGACCGGCCGGCGGCCGCGCCGGTCCGACACCGGCCCGGCGAGCAGCAGCCCGGGGATCAGCCCGACGACGTAGGCGCCGAGAAAGGCGTCCACGCTGAGGGCGGAGTAGCCGCCGAGCCGGCGGTACATCAACAGCAGTGGGGTGAACTGGTTACCGCCCCAGCCGCAGACGAACATCGCTGTGGCGACCGGTCGCCACGAGCCCGGACGGGGCGCGGTGGCAGGCGGCTCGACGACCCCTTGGGTTTCGAGCATGGTGATGAACGGGTTCCTTGTGCGCTTCGGTCGCGGCGGCGCCGTTGCCGCCGGTGGATCAGTGGTCGCCGCCGGGCCGTCCCGGCACACCGTGTGTCGCGGTGAGATGTGCGCGCAGGGCCGCGCCGAAGGTGTCGGCGGCCCCGGCCAGCAGGTGGCCGAGCAGTGTCTCGTGCTCATCGGCCAGCACGTGCAGCCGCTCCGGCCGGGGCCGCAGCGCGGAGACGCTCATCCGGCGCTGCCGGTCGCCCAGAGTGGAGTAGAACCGGCTGGCCAGCCGGTTCCCGGACGCCTCGACGATGCCGCGGTGGAATGCCTCGTCCGCGGCGGCGAAACCGTGGACGTCCCCGGCCTCCGCGCGTTCGCGCTGTGCCGCGATCAGCTCCCGCAGGCGCCCCTCGCGGTCGGCCGTCAGGCCGTCCCGGACGATCCGCTCCGCGGCGGACTGCTCCAGTGCCTGCCGCAGCTCCAGTACGTCCGCGGCCTCGCCCGGGGGCACCGGCACGACGACCGCGCCGCGCTTGGGGTGCAGGGCCAGCAGTTCCTCGGATTCCAGCCGGAGGAACGCCTCGCGCACCGGCGTACGGCTCACCCGGACCCGTTCGGCGATCTCGCCCTCGCTGATCAGGGTCCCCGCGGCGAGTTCGCCGCTGAGGATCAGCTCCTTCGTCACCGAGTACACGGTCTGCGCCGCTGATGAGCGCCCTGTCTGCGAGGCCATGAGCAGACCGTAGCACGTCATGGATACATGCTTGTATCTATGCTCCGCGAGCGACGCGGGCGTGGACCACGCGAATAACACGGATAACGCGACTAACGCTGATAATACGGATAATGCGGACAACCCCGGCCCGACCGGCGACGCGCTGTGACCGGCGGCACTCCCCTGGTCCGCGCGATTAGCGCTCCGGGGGGCGCACGCCCCGTACGGATGACCATGACCAAATACCGACAGATCACATAAGAGCAAACGTTGTTGACGTTACTTATCTTTCGCTCGAAAGAGGACTCCAAAGCGGGTGGATTCACCAGATCGGACGCCGGTATTGTCACCCGGGCTGCGGGTGACACCGTCAGAACCGTCAGTACTGGAGGGCCGAATGGGCGCACTGCTGGATCAGAAGTACGCGAAGCTTTTCTTCTTATTGGACGCGAACGGCGACGGCGTGATCGCCGAAGACGACTTCGCACTGATGGCCGACCGTGTCACGGCCGCCTTCGGCGAGGAGCGCACGGCGAAGGGGCGGACGTACGCCGCCGAGATGACGAACTACTGGCGGGCCCTGCGCGAAACCGCCGACGCCGACGGCGACGGCCGCATCGACCAGGACGAGTTCCGCCGGGCCGTGAGCCGGGTGAGCGACAAGTTCGACACGCTGATCGGCCCGCTCTACCTGGCCGGCTTCCGCCTCGCCGACCGGGATGACGACGGTCTGGTCGGCCGGGACGACTTCGTCACGGTCCTCGTCGCCATCGGTGTCCCGGCGGCCGAGGCCGAGGCGACCTTCGACCGGCTGACCGAGGACGGCGAGCCGCTGACGGAGGACCGGCTGATGACCGCGGCCGCGCATTACTACCGCGATGAGGATCCGGCCCATACCGCAAGCCATCTGCTCTTCGGCGCGCTGTGAGGTAAGCCCGCGGTGGCCATGATCGCGGTGACGGGAACGAGCGCCACGGCCGACGGCACCGGCTCCGTGGCGGACCGGGTGCGGGTACCGCTGCTGACCGAGGTGCTCTTCGACGGACGTTTCGATGACTGCACCGACCCTGGACGGAACTGTTCGGTCGGAATATTTTCCGTTACCGCGACGGGTTGTCGCCTTCAGAGCGTTCCGAACTCGCTTATGAGCGTTTGCGGACCGTCAATGAACAAATAGAGTCCGCCGAGGAATTGGTGACGGCGACGATCGTCCGCGACCAGGACTGCGGCGTGTTCCTGTTCCTGGTGCCGCTGCGCGACGAGCGCGGGCCGCTGCCCGGCATCCGGGTGCGCCCCCTCACCTCCCGGTGAACCGGGCCGACCGCCGGTGAGCCAGGTCGCCCGCCGACAGACCGGACGGCCCGCCGGTGGACCGAGCCAACCGCCGATAGACCGGGCGACCGCCGGTGGACCAGGTCGCCCGCCGGTGACCCGGCCGACTGACCGTGGGCCGGGGCGCCCCCGAAAGCGGCGCGCACGCTTCGCGCCGCCGACCGCCGCCGCGGGAGCGCCTACAGCCGGCCCGCCTCGGCGAACCGGCGCAGGAAACGCCGGGTCCGCTCCTGGCCGGGGTTGCCGAAGACCTCCTCCGGGGTGCCGCGCTCCAGCACCACTCCGGCGTCCAGGAAGCACACCTGATCGGCGACCTCTCGCGCGAAGACCATCTCGTGGGTGGTGATGACCATGGTCATGCCCTCGTCCTTCACCTCGCGTACCAGGCCGAGCACCTCACCCACCAGTTCCGGGTCCAGCGCTGCGGTGATCTCGTCCAGGAGGAGCAGCCGGGGACGTACCGCCAGCGCCCGTACGATCGCCGCCCGCTGCTGCTGTCCGCCGCTGAGCCGGTCCGGGTACTCATCGGCCTTCGCCCCGAGACCGAGCCGCTCCAGCAGTGCGCGGGCGCGCTCCTCGGCCTCCGGCCGGGAGAGCCCGTGGACGCGCCGTGGGGCCAGGGTGATGTTCTGCAGGACGGTCAGGTGCGGGAAGAGGTTGTACGCCTGGAACACCACTCCGATCCGGCGGCGCACCGCGTCCGCGTCGGCCCGTGGATCGGTGATCTCCTCGCCGTCGAGCCAGATGGCCCCGTCGTCGACCTCCTCCAGGAGGTTGACGCAGCGCAGCAGGGTGGATTTCCCGGACCCCGAGGCGCCGATCAGCGCGGTCACCGTGTGCGGGGCGACCTCCAGGTCCACGTCCCGCAGCACCAGCGAGGTGCCGAACGACTTGCGGACCGCCTCCATCCGCAGCACGGGCTCCCCCGGTGGCACGGGGCCACCGGGGGCAGCCGGGTCTTCGGTCGGCACCGGGTCCCCCGGTACCGCGGCCGGTGTCAGGCTCATACGATCCCTCCCTGTGCCCGCCGCCGGTCCATCCGGGCCGTCACCCAGTCGGTGAGCCGGGTCATCGGGATGGTCAGCGCGACGAAGACCAGGCCCGCGACGACGTACGGGGTGTAGTTGAAGTCCTTGCTGGCGATGATCTGCGCCGCGTACACGGCGTCGACGGCTCCGGCGATCGAGACGAGCCCGGTGTCCTTCTGGAGGGACACGAGGTCGTTGAGGAGCGGTGGCACCACGCGGCGCACCGCCTGGGGCAGCACGACGAAGCGCAGCGCCTGGCCGCTGGTGAGCCCGAGGGAGCGGGCAGCGGCCAGCTGTGAGGGGTGCACGGACTCGATGCCCGCCCGGAAGACCTCGGCGACGTAGGCCGAGTAGGTGAGCACCAGGGCGCCGCCGCCCAGCAGGACGGGGTCGGTGGTGACCCCCTGGAGGCGCAGCGCGGGCACTCCGAAGACCACCATCAGCAGGCAGATGATGAGCGGCAGGCCGCGGAAGAAGTCCGCGTACGCGGTGGCCAGCGCCCGCACCGGGAAGAACACCGGCCCGCGCAGGGTGCGCGCCACGGCCAGCAGCAGGCCGAATGCCAGCACGGCGGCACCGCACACCGCCAGCAGCCGCAGATTGAGCCACAGGCCCTCCAGGACCTGCGGGAGCGCCACCCGCGCGTAGTGGGCGCTGAAGAACGTCTCCTTGGTGCGGTCCCAGCCCGGCGAGTTGGTGATCGTCAGGAACAGCACCGCTGCGGTGACCAGGGTGCTGACCGCGGCGATCGCGGTGGCCCGCCGGGCGCGGGCACGCCGGTGGCGTTCGCGGGCGAGGCGGCGGGCCGAGGGGACGTAGCCGTCCTCGTCGGTGAGTGTCTTGTGCGACGTCACGTGAGCACCGGTGCGTCGACGGCCTCGGAGAGCCACTTCTTCTCCAGGGTGGCGAGGGTGCCCGTCTCGCGGAGGGCGTCCACGGCGGCGCTCACGCAGGAGGTCAGTCCGCTGTCCCGGTCGAGGACGAGGCCGAACCGCTCGGTGTTCCGCCGGGAGGTGGGGAACTGGCCGACGACCTTGGCCTCGGGCACCTCGGCCCCGGTGATGTAGAAGGCGGTGGGCAGGTCCACGACGATGGCGTCCACCTGGCCGTTCTTCAACGCCGACTTGGCGAAGTCGTTCCGCTGGTAGACGGCGGGCCGCTGGGTGGGTTCGACCAGGTCGTTGATGACGTCGAGGCTGGTGGTGCCCACTTGGGCGCCCAGTTTCAGGTCCTTGAGGCCGGCCAGGCTCCTGGCCTTCGCGGCCTTCGACGACTTCAGGGCGACGACGGCCTGGCGTACGTCGTAGTAGCCGGAGGAGAAGGCGACGGCTTTCTTGCGCGCCTCGCTGATGGAGACCTGGTTGATGTCGAAGTCGAACTTCTTGGCGCCGGGCGCGAACGAGCTGTTGAACGGCACGTTCTGCCAGACCACGTCATCGCGGTCGTAGCCGAGCCGCTTGGCCACGGCGTACGCCACCGCCGATTCGAACCCCTTGCCGTTGGACGGGTCGTCGTCGGCGAACCAGGGCGCGTACGCGGGTCTGTCGGTGCCGACGGTCAGCTTTCCCGGCACCTTGGTGGCGAGCCCGCCGGGTGTGCAGGACGTGGCCGTGCCGTCCTTGCCCGAGGCTTTCTCCTCCGGTTGCGCGGAGCAGCCCGTGAGGGCGGCACAGAGGGCGACGGCGGAGCAAAGTGCGGTGGCCAGGGGCCGGTTGAGGAGATGCATAGCCGGAGACTCGCAGTGCCCGGACCCCTCTGTCGAGACGACGCGGCGACTGTCCGCATGCTGGGAACGGGTGTTGCGCCACTGTGAACAGGGCCGGTCCGGCTCATGCGCGGTCGGCCGACGACAGGGCGTCGGTCATGGCGGCGCCCCGCCGGAGCAGGGCGGTCGCCCCGGCGAGCGCGTGCAGTTCGGCGATCATCCGGGTGATCCGGTCATCCGTTCGCGGATCCGTGTCCTTCTCCCATGAGGAGCCGCTGTGCACCACCACGACCTGGGTGGGCGCGGTGACACAGCCCAGGGCGCGGGCGACCGTGCGCAGGTGCTCACTCGCCTGAACGGCGGTCAGCGACGCGCCGACCGCCACCACACCGACGGGTTTTCCGTGCAGCGTCTGAGGACGCAGGTGGTCCAGGCAGTTCTTGAGGATGGCCGAGTAGCTGCCGTGGTAGCAGGGCGTGACCCAGACCATGCCGTCCGCGCATTCGGCCTGGGCCCGCAGATCGGCCAGGTCGGCGGAGCCGTCGGCCTCGGTGTGCAGCAGCGGGAGCGGGTGTTCGGCGAGGTCGCGCAGAACGGATGTGCTCCCGGTGCCGGATATCTCCCGGCAGACGAGTTCCGCGGCGGTCCGGGTGCGGGAGAAGGGGGCGGCGGCCCCGGTCAGGACCAGGACGCGGCAGGGTCCGGCGGCGGTCACGGGCGGGCCTCCGCGGGCCGGTGGCCGTCCGCGGCGGACGGGTCCGGGGCCGTGCCGCCCGGACCGGCCGGCTGCCGCTCCGGGTGCAGGGCCCGCTGTACGGTCCGCAGCAGCGGGGCGGTGTCATAGCCCGTGTACTGGGCGGCTGCCAGCCGTACCGGGTCGCCGGAGTGGTAGCGCTCGTACTGCATCTGGCGCTGGCCGAAGGCGCTGCCGGTGGCGTCCCAGGCGAGCTTGAGCAGCCGGACGCGCTGTTCGGCGGAGACGCCGTCGGCGCCCCGGAAGTAGCGCTCGATACCGGGCCACAGCTCGCCGCGCAGGTCCTCCTCGGCCGGGGTGCTCAGCAGGCTGCCGCCGCCCAGCAGCTGGATCACCTCGATCATCCGGCTGGTCATCCTGGGGAAGTGGTAGCGCAGGGCCAGCACCGGGGCGAGCGCCGGGGTGAAGGTGTTCCATTCGCTGGTCCTGGCACCGTCCTCGGCGGCCAGGACGCCCGCCCGCGCCAGTTCCAGGGATCCCAGGACCTCGCCGAGCATCTCCTTCACGTGCAGAAAGGTGTGGGTGCCGGTCATCTCGGCCAGCGCGACGGCGATCCCGGTGAGGAGTTCGGCCTTGGCCGCGCCCCGGATGATGCTGTGCTGACCGGTGTGGTGCCGGGCGGTCGTCGCGTCGTACAGGCGGTTGGCGGCGTCGGTGTCGCCGTGGAAGAACACCCGGTCCGAGGGGATGAGCACATCGTCGAAGACGCAGGTGGCGTCGATCTCCTCGAACGGTGCCAGCGGGGTGCTGAGCAGCCGTCCGGGGTCGGCGACCAGGGGTTCGCGGCAGACGATCCGCAGCCCCGGCGTGGCCACCGGGATGGCGAAGGCGGCGGTGTACGGCTCGTCGCCGGGCCGGTAGCCGGGCAGCGGGAAGACGACGATCTCGTCGGCGACGGGCGTCAGGGTGCCGATGAGTTTGGCGCCGCGCACCACGATGCCCTCGCTCGTCTCGCGGACGATTCTCAGGTGGACGTCGGGGTCGTCCTGTTCGTGGGAGGAGCGGGCGCGGCTGAGCGGTGGGTTGATGGTGGCGTGCGACAGGAACGGGTCGCGGGCCAGGCAGGCGGCGTGGTAGGCGGTGACGTTGCGGCCGAAGCGCGGGTCGGCCTTGCCGAAGAACGCGGCGGCCGAGGCGAAGGCGGTGACCGCGGTGTTCACGAAGTCGGGCGACCTGCCGAGCAGTCCGAAGGTGGCCTCGGCGGTGGTCCGGAACGCCGCTCCGCGCCGCCGCAGGGCTGCCGCGTCGTGGGGTGCGGCCAGCGACAGGGGGTGGCGCTCGGCGCCGTCCCCGTAGGTGAGCACCTCGCGCAGCTCCGGGTCGTGCTGCAGGTCGTACAGGCGGGCGACGGTGTGCGCGGCGGCGGCGAGGACGGGGGTGGCGAGCACATCGTCCACCCGCCGCCCGGCGAGCCAGACCTCGCGGCCGTCCCGCAGGCCCGCCAGATACTCGGCTCCGGTGCGGATGGTCATGCCGGCCCCCCTCCCGTCGTGACCTGGCCGTATCCGCTCGCGGCCACGGGGCCCGCGGCCACCGGGGCCGGTGGGTGGAGCGGGTGGCGGACGTGGCGCAGCAGGTCCTCTGCGCTTCGCCACAGGGTGTCCAGCGGGATGCCGTGGTCGCGCAGCCACTGGTCGTCGTAGCTCTCGTACAGGTAGTTGGCGCCCGCGTCGGGGGCGATGGCCAGGACCGGCTCGCCGGGGTTGGCGGCGGCGTAGCCGAGGGCCGCGAAGACCGCCGCGCCCCCGGACTCGCCGAGCAGCAGGCCCTCTTCGGCCGCCAGCACCCGGCACACCGACAGGGCCTCGGTGTCGGTGACCCGGTGCAGGGAGTCGACCGGCGCGGGATCGAGGTTCCCCGGGCGCCAGCTCAGTCCGATGCCCCGCATGCGGTACGGGTGGAAGGGGTGGCCGAAGGCCGCGGAACCGACGGCGTCGACGGCCCGGACGTGCAGGGCGGGGAACCGTTCCTTGAGCGCGGTGCCCAGCCCGCTGAGGTGGCCGCCGGTGCTGACCGTGGCGACCAGTGCGGACAGCCGGTCGAAGTCCTTGACGATCTCCTGGGCGGTGTGCAGCCGGTGCGCCTCCGGGTTGCCGGGGTTGTTGTACTGGTCCAGGGTGTGGGCGCCCGGGATCTCCTCGACCAGCCGGCGCACCCGCCGGAGCCGGGCGGCCTGGTAGTCGCCGCCCGCGTCGGGCCGGGTGACCGTGACCAGTTCGGCGCCGAGGCTGGTGGCGTAGGTGAGCACGGACCGGGGTGTCTTGGGGTCCACCACGAGGATCACCCGGTAGCCCTTGACGGCGCCGATCAGGGCCAGCGACTTGCCGAGGTTGCCCGAGGTCGATTCCACGAGCGTGGCTCCCGGCCGCAGCAGGCCCGCGCGCTCGGCCTGTTCGACCATGTGCAGGGCCGCGCGGTCCTTGATGCTGCCGGACGGGTTCGCGCCTTCCAGCTTGACGTGGATCCGGTCCTGCGGCCGTGGCAGGAGCTTGCGCAGCCGGACGACCGGGGTCGCGCCGAGGGTCTCCAACAGGTTTTCGTGAATCACGGTGCCTCCATACGCCGGAGTGCGGGCCGGTCAGCGGACGACGATCAGTTCCCGGGGCAGCGTGGTCAGCAGGCGGTTGCCGTCCGGGCCGACGACGAAGGGGTCTTCGACGTGCACACAGCCGAACCCGAACTCGTAGTAGGGGGTCTCGATGTTGACCACGGTGCCCGTCCGCAGGGGGTCCGTGTTCTCCGGCCGGATCAGCACCGGGTCGTAGACCTCGACACCGATGCCGTGTCCGACGTGGTTGCGCCGGTAGTGCGGGATCCCGGCGTCCCGCACCGCGTCGACGGTGAGCGCGAAGAGTTCCTGACCGGTCATGCCGGGGCGTGCGTGGTCCAGTGCGGCCTGCTCACCGGCGAGCACGGCGTCGTAGACCCCGGCCAGCCGCTTGTCGGGTTCGCCGAGGGTGGCCACCCGGGCGATGTCGCACCAGTACCCGTCGACCACGGCCCCGACATCGAACCACACGGCCTGGCCGGGCCGCAGCGCGGTCGTGGTGGGCCGGCGCTGGCCGGCCACCGCGTTGGCGCCGATCCGGATCAGGGTGAAGCGCGGCGTCCCGCCCTGGGTGACGACCGAACGGTTGAACTCGCGGACCAGCTCCCGCTCGGTGACTCCCTCGCGCATGATGGCGACGGTGGCGCGGATGGCGTTCTCCGCGACCCGTGCGGCCGCCGCGACGAGTTCGGTCTCCCGGGCGGTCTTCACCTGGCGGACGTGGCGGAGGTGTCCGGCGCCGGGCACCAGCTGCCAGCGGGGCAGCCGGGTGCGGAGTTCGTCGAGGAACGCGGCGGGCACCCCCTCCTCGTCGACGGCGACCCGGCCGCCGCCGGGACAGACCTCTTTCACCGCGTGTGTCAGGGCGGACAGGGCGTCGTCGAAGCGCGGGTCGCCGGAGACGTCCCACAGGAGGGAATCCTCGGGCGAGACGTCGTCCAGGGCCGCGTCCCCGGGCGGCTCCCGGTAGAAGGGGCCGTAGCCGATCGCCTCGGTGATCCGCTCGTCGGCGTCGAGGAACTGGTCGACCTCGCAGCGCCCGCAGAGGAAGCGGGCGCCCGCCCGGGTGTCCTGGGACAGCACGGCGAACGCCCGGCCCGAGTGCGGAAACATGTCCAGGTGCACACTGCTGACGCCGGTCAGATACGTCAGGTTCTCCGCGGTGGTGCTGACCAGCGCGTCCAGGCCGAACTCACGCATTCTCCGCTGGAGGCGGTCATGGTTGACGCGCATTCGATCGCTTCTCCCCAATGCTCCGAGGACACGCCGGAAAAGCCCTTTCGCCATTGCCGCCTCACAGCATCACGGCGCCCCCGTGGAGCGGTCTTGTAAGAACGCGACACGCTTCGGCCCCCCGGCCGCCGAACCACGACAACGCGCCATACCGGGACGGTCGGAATCCGGGGAGATCCACCCTCTTGACCGTGGCCCGCGTCACGGTTTCGGAATGCCGGATTCGGGAAGGCGGCGTCACAGACACCCCACAGAAAACACCCACCCCTCTCGCAAGAGGCGGGAAATGTGCCACCGGAACAGTCGGCACGCCTAGCATCTGGTTCCCCGGCTTATTCTCCGAACCTGTGGAGGAAGGGCGTGTCCAAGACCCTGGTGCCGGCGCCCCCCGCGAAAGGGGTGGTCTGGAAATCCTCCGCACTCGCCCCACTCGGTCAGGTCATCGGATACCGGGGTTTCCGGGCGGGTGCGGGGCGGACCGGAAGCCGTCTGGTGGCGCCCGACGGAATGGTCAGGATCGTGTTCGGATTCGCCGGCCCGGTGCGGATCGTCAGCGGGCTGGACCCGCCGCGGTCGGTGACGGCCACCTCGCTGGCCATCGGCGTCCACGCCACCGCGACCCTGGGCGAGTACACCGGTCCGGTGCACGGCGTCACCGTCCTGCTGACCCCGCTCGCGGCCCACCGTCTGACCGCGGCTCCGATGGAGGCGTTCGCCTGCCGTGCGGTGGACCTGGCCGATGTGCTCGGCGCACGGGTGCGGACGTTCGCCGGCAGGCTGGCCGAATACCCCGACTGGCACTCGCGTTTCACCCTGCTGGACCGGCTGCTGGCCCTCCGGCTGCTCGGCGCTCCCCCGTCCTCGCCCCAGGTCGACCGGGCGTGGCGCAGACTCGTGCACACCGCGGGGCGGACTCCGGTCCGTGAACTGGCCGCCGAGACCGGGTGGAGCCACCGCCAGCTGGAGCGCCGTTTCCTCCAGCAGGTCGGCCTGTCGCCGAAGTCACTGGCCCAGGTGCTCCGGCTCCAGGAGGCGCTGCGCCATCGGCGGAACGGCCTGACGTGGGCGGACGCCGCCGGGGCGGCCGGCTACTACGACCAGGCGCACTTCACCCGCAGCTTCAAGGCGATGATCGGCTGCACCCCGGGACGGTTCTCCGCCCTCAGGGCCGACCCCCAGGAGTACGGCCCGCTCGACGTCCTTCCCGACCGCGTCACCACCACAGCGCCCGACGCCCCTGCCTGACACCCCCGAACGGAAAGGCTGGAGACACATGTGCGGTATCACCGGGTGGATCGCCTTCGACCACGATCTGCGCACCGAGCTGCCCACCGTGGAGGCCATGACCGAGACGATGGCCTGCCGTGGGCCCGACGGCCGGGGCACCCACGTCGAGGAGCATGCCGCCCTGGGACACCGCAGGCTGGCCATCATCGACCTGCCCGGCGGCTCCCAGCCGATGGGCGTGCCCACCCCGCACGGCACCGTCAGCATCGTCTACGCCGGGGAGACCTACAACTTCGCCGAACTGCGCTCCGAACTCGCCGCCCGGGGACACTTCTTCACCACCCGCTCCGACACCGAGGTGGTGCTGCGCGGCTATCTGGAGTGGGGCGAGTCCGTCGCGGAGCGGCTCAACGGGATGTACGCCTTCGCCGTCTGGGACGCCCGTGAGCACAAGCTGGTGATGATCCGCGACCGGGCGGGCATCAAGCCGTTCTACTACTACCCCACCCCCGACGGGGTGCTGTTCGGTTCGGAGCCCAAGGCCATCCTCGCCCATCCGATCGCCGAACGCACCGTGACCGCCGACGGGTTCCGTGAGCTGTTCGCGTTCATCAAGACCCCCGGGCACGCGGTGTGGGAGGGCATGCGCGAGGTCGAGCCGGGCACCGTGGTCACGGTGAGCGCCACCGGCATCCGCACCACCCGCTACTGGACCCTGGAGACCAGGGAGCACACCGACGACCGGGACACCACGGTGGCGCGGGTGCGTGAGCTGCTGCACGACACCATGCGCCGCCAGCTCGTCGCCGACGTGCCCAGCTGCACCCTGCTCTCCGGCGGACTGGACTCCTCGGCCATGACGGCGATCGCCGCGGCCCAGCGCGCCGCGCGGGGCGAGACGCTGCGCAGTTTCGCCGTGGACTTCGCCGGTCTGACCGAGAACTTCGTCGCCGACGAGCTGCGCCCCGACCCGGACACTCCGTTCGTGCACGACGTCGTGAAGAAGTCCGGCACCGTGCACCAGGACATCGTGCTCGGCTCCGCCGAGATGACCGACCCCGAGGTCCGCCGGAAGGTCATCGGCGCCCGCGACCTCCCCTCGGGCCTCGGCGACCTCGACACCTCGCTGTACCTGCTCTTCAAGGCGATCCGGGAACACGCGACCATGGCGCTGTCCGGCGAGTCCGCCGACGAACTGTTCGGCGGCTACCGCCAGTTCTTCGCCCCCGAGGCACACGCGAGCACCACCTTCCCGTGGCTGGCCGGACACCAGCAGTTCTTCGGCCAGGGCCGGAGGGGACGGCGGGGCGGACCTGCCGCGCCGGTGCGGCGGAGCCTGCTGACCGACCAGCTGAGCGCAACACTCGACCTCGACCACTACATCCAGGACTCCTACCACGACGCCGTCGCCGCCATCCGGCGCCTCGACGGGGAGAGCGACGCGGAGTGGCGGATGCGCAAGATCAGCCATCTGCACCTCACCCGGTTCGTGCGCATCTGGCTGGACCGCAAGGACCGGATGAGCATGGCCTCGGGCCTGGAGGTGCGGGTGCCGTTCTCCGACCACCGGCTGGTGGAGTACGTGTACAACGCGCCCTGGGCGTGGAAGTCCTTCGACGGGAAGGAGAAGTCGCTGCTGCGCGCCGCCGCCGCGGACGTCCTGCCGCGCTCGGTGCTGGAACGCCGCAAGTCCCCCTACCCGTCCACCCAGGACCCCACGTACGCCGCCGCCCTCCGCGAGCAGTGCGCGGACCTGCTGACCACACCGGGGCACCCGGTGTTCGACCTGATCGACAGGGCCCGGCTCCGGGAGGCGGTGGCGAGCGATACGCCGCTGATCGACCAGGCGTCCCGGCGCGACCTGGAACGGACGCTGGATCTGGCCCTGTGGATCGACATGTACGCCCCGGCCCTCAAGCTGCACTGACCGTCCCCGTCCCACGACCGTCCCCCCGGAGATCCACGTTGGCACCCACGGGTCAGCAACAGCCCCCGCAGTCCGCCGCAACGGCACCCGCCGCACCACCGCCCGCGTCCGCCCGTGGCTGGCTCGCGGTCCTCGCCGTCACCTTCGGCGTCTTCACCGTGACCGCCACCGAGACGATGCCCATCGGGCTGCTTCCCCAGATGGCGGCCGGTTCGCGGGTCTCGGAGGGGACGGTCGGGCTGACGGTCACCCTGTACGGCCTGTTCGCCGGGGTGCTCGCCCCGGTGCTCACCGCGGCCACCCGCCGGCTGGACCGCGGACGGCTGCTGCTCCTCATCCTGGCGGTGTTCGTGGCGGGCAACGCGGCGACCGCGATGGCCACGAACTACCTGTGGCTGATGCTGGTGCGGCTGCTGGTCGGCTGCATCCACGGTGTGCTGTGGGCGATCGTCGCGAGCGTCGCCGTACGGCTCGTGCCACCGGCCCGGTCCGTGCGGGCCACCGCCGTCGTGTTCTCCGGCATCTCCCTGGCGACGGTCCTGGGGGTGCCCCTGGGCACCATGGTCGGCCAGTGGCTGGACTGGCGCGCCGCGTTCTGGGCGCTGGCCGCGTGCAGTGCGGTGGCGCTCACCGCCACCGCACTGCTGATGCCCCCGATGCCGCCGCACGGCGGTGTCCACCTCTCGGAGCTGCCCCGTCTGCTGCGGGCGGGCAATCTGCGCACGGCGGTGGCCGTGACCGCCACCGTCGTGATCGGCCACTACGCCGCCTACACCTACATCACCCCCTTCCTGCTCCGTAACGTCGGCATTCCGTCGGACCTGGTCGGGGTGTTGCTGCTGGGTTTCGGAGCCGCCGGAGTCGTGGGCAACTTCCTGGCGGGCGCGGTGATCGGGCGCGGCCCGGCGCTGCGCACCGTCGTGCTCGGCCTCATCGCGGGCACCGGGGCCGCGATGGCCCTTCTGCTCGCGGCCGGCGGGTGGCGGCCGGCCGCGATCGTGTTCCTGCTCGGCTGGGGGCTCGCCTACTCGGCGCTGCCGGTGGCACTGCAGACCCTGGTCTTCCGCAGCGTGCCACGGGCGCGGGAGGCGGCGACCTCCCTCTACGTGCTGTCCTTCAACGTCTCCATCTCGCTGGGGGCGCTCTGCGGCTCCCTCGCCCTGGACCACTCGGGGTCGTCCCTGGTGATGGTCACCGGGCTGGGGTTCTGCGCGGCCGCCTTCCTCATCGCCACGCGCTTGCGTCCGGAGCGGACGGCGCGGTGACCCAACACCCGTCGCCGAGCCGCCGGGCGGGCTTGAGATCCGCCCGCGGAGACCGGTACTCCCTATGCTGACCGCATGATCGACCTGCCACTCTCCGCGCTGGAAGTCGCCATGGTCCAGGCCGGTACGTCAGCCGTGGACACGTTACGTGACACCACCGACTTCGCCCGGCGTCTCGACGCCCTCGGGTACCGGCGGCTCTGGTACGCCGAGCACCACCACTCCCCCGCCATCGGGGCGTTTCCCCCCGTCGTCCTGACCGCCCACGCGGCCGCCTCGACCTCGGCGATCCGCCTGGGCTCCGGGGGCGTCCTCGCCCCCAACCACGCCCCCGTCATGCTGGCGGAACAGTTCGGCACCCTCGCCGCGCTGCATCCCGACCGGATCGATCTGGGCATCGGCCGCGGTCCGGGCACCTTCGACGAGTCCACCGCGCGGGCGCTGCGGCGCGGCGCGGGACCGGCCACGGACGGGGAGTACCGGGACGACGTGGCGGCGACGCTGCGGTTCCTGGTCGAGGAGGTCGCGCTCGGCCCGCTCCCGGAACCGTGGCTGCTGTGCTCCAGCACCGCCGGTGCCGCGCTGGCCGCGGAGCTCGGACTGCCCGTCGCCGTCGCCCATCACATCCGTCCCGAGAACACCCTTGCCGCGCTCGACCACTACCGTGCGCGGTTCTCCCCCTCCCGGTGGTGCGCGCGTCCACGCGTGCTGGTGTGTGTGGAGACGGTGTGCGCCGATACCGAGGAGGAGGCGGTACGGCTGAGCGGCCCGATGGACGTCGTCAAGGCCGGGCTGCTGAAGGGGCACAGCGAGATCCCGTTCCCCTCGCCCGCGGAGGCGTCCGCGCATCCGTTCACCGCTGAGGAGCGGCGGGCGCTGGCGGCCTTCCGGGCCCACCAGGCGTACGGCACGCCCGAGACCGTCGTGGGCCGTCTGGCCGGGCTGGCGGACGCGACCGGCGCGGACGAACTGATGCTGGTCACCCCCGTGCACGCGCTGACTGCCCGGCTGCGCTCGTACGAACTGGTGAAACGGCATGCCGCGACGCCGTCGGAGCCGCCGCGGCACTGATCCCGGCCGCGGACCGCCGGACGCCCGCGTCCGGCCGGCGGGGACGGCTTCACCGCGCCGACCCCGCCGCCGAC
>NZ_BBOX01000409.1 GCF_001553455.1 Streptomyces hygroscopicus subsp. hygroscopicus | reverse complement strand
TCAATGTCGCGGTGTCCACGGGCGGTTCGGCGGCGGGGACGGCGGGCCGGGCCGGCACATGGGGTTCGGATTCCCGGAGGGCGCTGGGGAGTTCCGCGCCCCTGGACGCGGGGGCGGCGGACGGCGGCGCGGACCGGCCCGGGGTCTGCTCGCCCGACGGCGGCCAGCTCACGGCCGGGCTCACCTCGCCGCCTGCCAGCCGGGCGCTTTCGATGATGTCCGCCGCCGCGGTACGGAACAGCTCGCGCCGCCGCACCCCGCGCGCCACCGCCACCGCCTGCTCGGCGCCGTCCGCGCGGCCGACCGCGGCCAGCACCTCCTGCTCCAGATGGGCCCGGCCGCGCGGGTGCAGCCCTCCGGGGTCGCCGAGCAGGGCGACCGCCTCGGGGGCGCGCAGCAGCAGATCGGGGGCGAGCCGACCGGCGGAGAGCACCCGGGCCAGGTTCTCCGCGGCGGCGCCCTCGTCGCGCAGCAGCCGCAGGTACCAGGGCGTCTTGCCCAGCGCGTCGGAGACCTTGCGGAAGCCCAGCAGCCCGGCGTCCGGGTCGGCGGAGTCGGCGAACCAGCCCAGCAGCACCGGCAGCAGCGTCCGCTGGATCGCCGCCTTACGGCTCACCCCGGACGCCAGGGCCTCCAGGTGCCGCAGCGCTCCGGCCGGGTCGGCGTAGCCCAGGGCCGTGAGGCGCTGCCCGGCCGCCTCGGAGCTGAGCCGGATCTCGCCGGGTTCCAGCTGGGCGACGGCGTCCAGCAGCGGCCGGTAGAAGAGCTTCTCGTGCAGCCGCCGCACCTCGCGGGCGTGCCGCCGCCACGCGGCGCCCAGTTCGGACACCGGATCCGTACGGAACCCCAGCGACCGGCCGAGGCGGCGCTGATCGGCCTCCGCCTCGGGCATCAGATGGGTGCGGCGCAGCCGGTAGAGCTGGATGCGGTGCTCCATGGTGCGCAGGAAGCGGTACGCGGCGTCCAGCGCGGCGGCGTCGGTGCGTCCCACGTAGCCGCCCGCGGCCAGCGCCGCGAGCGCGTCCAGCGTGGTGCCGCTGCGCAGCGACTCGTCGGACCGCCCGTGCACCAACTGGAGCAGCTGTACGGCGAACTCGACGTCGCGCAGGCCCCCGGGGCCCAGCTTGAGTTCGCGCTCGACCTCGGCGGCGGGGATGTTCTCGACCACCCGGCGGCGCATCTGCTGCACGTCGGGCACGAAGTTCTCGCGCTCGGCGGCCTGCCAGACCATCGGCGCGAGGGCGTCCACGTACGCCTGGCCGAGCGCGCCGTCGCCCGCGACCGGACGGGCCTTCAGCAGCGCCTGGAACTCCCAGGTCTTGGCCCAGCGCTGGTAGTACGCCAGATGGCTGGAGAGGGTCCGCACCAGCGGGCCGTTGCGCCCCTCGGGGCGGAGGTTGGCGTCGACGGGCCAGATGGTGCCCTCGACCGTGACGTCGGAGCACACGCGCATCAGCCGGGAGGCGAGCCGGGTGGCGGCCCGCACCGCCTCGTCCTCCTGGACGCCCTCCACGGCCTCCGCCACGAAGATCACGTCCACGTCGGAGACGTAGTTGAGCTCACGGCCGCCGCATTTGCCCATGCCGATCACGGCGAGCCGGCAGGCGGCGGCGTCCTGCGGCTGTTCCTCGGCCGCGATCTCCAGCGCGGCCCGCAGCGTCGCGGTCGCCAGGTCGGCCAGCTCGGCGGCCGTCTGGGTGATGTCGGTGGTGCCGCACACATCGCGGGCCGCGATCGCCAGCAGCGCCCGGCGATAGGCGACGCGCAGCGCGTCGGCCCGGGGCAGCCCCGCCCCGGGCGGGCCCCAGACCCCCTCGGCCAGGGCCTGTTCGAACTCGGGGGTGGTCGGATGCAGATCGGCCGACTCGTAGGTCACCAGGGCGTGCCAGTCCTGCGGATGGCGGACCAGGTGGTCGCCGAGCGCCTCGGAGGCGCCGAGCACACCGAGCAGCCGGTCGCGCAGCGGCTTGGCGGTGACGAGGGTGTCCAGCAGCGCCTGCCGGGACCCGGCCCGCTGCCCGCCGTCCTCCTCCGGGCCGCCCTTCTCCTCCTCGGGCAGCGCCTCGACCAGCCGTACCAGCCCGCGCAGCGCCAGATCGGGGTCGGCGGTCGCGCCGAGCGCCTCCAGCAGCACGGAGTCGCTGCGCACCGCGGACAGCTCGGGCGCGTCCAGCAGCCGCTGGGCGGCCGAGGCGTCGGTGAAACCGTGCCGCAGCAGCCGGCTGACGTTACTGCTCCTGCGTCCCTGCGGTACGGACATCCCGCCGCCTCCCGTGCCTTCCTCGTGCCGCCGCCCACCCGCCCCGACCCCGGTGACGTGCGCGGTGACCTGCGCGGTGACCCGGGTGGGGCGGGCCCGCTGACGAGCCTAGACGAGTACGTCCCGGGGAGCCCCGCGCCTCCCTCGGCCGGTCCGGCGGGACCGCTCGGCGCCGGTTCCGCTCCGGCGGCCGGGGCGGGACGCCGGAGCGGGCACATGCCGCGGGCCGGCGTCGCCATGACGCCGGCCCGGAGCACCGGTCCCCCGGGGGACGCACCCGGGGCCTACAGCACCGGCAGGTTCTTCCGCAGCTCGAACGGGGTGACCTCGGAGCGGTACTCCTCCCACTCCTGCTTCTTGTTGCGCAGGAAGAAGTCGAAGACGTGCTCCCCGAGCGTCTCGGCGACCAGTTCGCTGCGCTCCATCAGGTCGATCGCCTCGCCCAGGTTCTGCGGCAGCGGCTCGATGCCGAGCGAGCGGCGCTCGGCGTCGGAGAGGGCCCAGACGTCGTCGTCGGCACCGGCCGGGAGTTCGTAGCCGCCCTCGATGCCCTTGAGCCCGGCC
Source organism: Streptomyces hygroscopicus subsp. hygroscopicus (assembly GCF_001553455.1). Taxonomy (GTDB): domain Bacteria; phylum Actinomycetota; class Actinomycetes; order Streptomycetales; family Streptomycetaceae; genus Streptomyces; species Streptomyces hygroscopicus. Next base: position 1,634 of record NZ_BBOX01000409.1, on the reverse strand, counting down.
GAGAGCAGCACCGCGTAGGCCAGGTAGGGGTTGGCGCCGGAGTCCAGGGAGCGGACCTCGACCCGGGTGGAGCCGGTCTTGCCGGGCTTGTAGAGGGGGACGCGGACGAGCGCGGAGCGGTTGTTGTGGCCCCAGCAGATGTAGGAGGGGGCCTCGCCGCCCGCCCCGGCGGTGCGCTTGGAGCCGCCCCAGATGCGCTTGTAGGAGTTGACCCACTGGTTGGTCACGGCGGAGATCTCCCCGGCGTGGCGGAGCAGCCCCGCGATGAAGGAGCGGCCCACCTTGGAGAGCTGGAACTCGGCACCGGACTCGTAGAAGGCGTTCCGGTCGCCCTCGAAGAGGGAGAGGTGGGTGTGCATGCCCGAGCCGGGGTATTCGGAGAACGGCTTGGGCATGAACGTGGCCTGCACCCCCTGCTCCAGCGCGACCTGCTTCATGACCAGGCGGAAGGTCATGATGTTGTCGGCGGTGGAGAGCGCGTCGGCGTAGCGCAGGTCGATCTCCTGCTGGCCGGGGGCGCCCTCGTGGTGGGAGAACTCGACCGAGATGCCCATCGATTCGAGCATGGTGATCGCCTGGCGGCGGAAGTCCATGCCGATGTTCTGCGGGGTGTGGTCGAAGTAGCCGGAGGAGTCGGCGGGCACCGGGCGGGTGCCGTCCATCGGCTTCTGCTTGAGCAGGAAGAACTCGATCTCGGGGTGGGTGTAGAAGGTGAAGCCGAGGTCGGAGGTCTTGGCCAGGATGCGCTTGAGGACGTAGCGCGGGTCGGCGAAGGACGGTGAGCCGTCCGGCATCAGGATGTCGCAGAACATCCGGGCGGTCCCCGGGGCCTCGGCGCGCCAGGGCAGGATCTGGAACGTCCCGGGGTCCGGCTTGGCGATCATGTCGGACTCGTAGACACGGGCGAAGCCCTCGATCGCCGAGCCATCGAATCCGATGCCCTCGTCGAAGGCGCCCTCGAGTTCGGCGGGTGCGACGGCGACGGACTTCAGAAAGCCGAGCACGTCGGTGAACCACAGCCGCACGAACCGGATGTCGCGCTCTTCGAGCGTGCGGAGCACGAACTCCTGCTGCTTATCCATGGTCCCCTATCCTTGCAGGTCAAACGGCTCATTGCGCGGGCGCGGGGCACCTTCCGCAGCCCCAGTATCACGCGGCGGGATTTCACCGAGGTTTCGTCCGGTCGCTCCGGTCCGCCCCTGCTCCGCACCACGATGTGTGCATCGTACTTTCAGGCGGCCGGTCCGGGCCCGAGCGTTCCGCGCCCGTCGTCGCGCCTGCGGGAGGTCGATACCCCTTGGGGGTAGGGTGCCGATTATCACGATGATCAAACGGTCAGATGATGATCAAACGGTCAGATGGAGACGGCGGTGCACCGGAGCCCCTCACCCCTCAGCCGGTCGCCGATGCGGTGCATAGAGCGGCGCGTCGGCCGCCCGCCCTCCCGGCGGCGCGGTGGACGCGCCGACCCCTCCCGCATACGGCACACATCAGCATTGGGGTACCGACTCATGCACGAAAAGACTCGCCGTGCCGTGCTCGGCACGGGCATCGCCGCCGCGGGCAGCGGTCTGCTCACGGCCTGCGGCTCCCCCGGCCACGGTGCCCACGGCGGCGGGCGCGCCGACCCGGAC